>DASVWP010000166.1:0-11288 GCA_036393155.1 Solirubrobacterales bacterium
ACCCCCTCGTCCCAACCCCGTCCTACTCCGAGACCAAAGCCCCGCCAGCCCCCTCGACCACCTTCGCCGCCAGATGCGCCGGCACTTCCTCATACCGCTCGAACTCCATCGTGAAATCCGCTCGCCCACCGCTGATCGACCGCAGGTCCGGGGCGAAGTCGAGCACCTCGGCCATCGGCACCTCCGCCTTCACCTCGGTGGTAGAGCCCTTGGCCTCCATGCCTAGCGGCCGGCCGCGACGCGAGCTGAGATCGCCGATCACGTCGCCGACGACGTCGTCGGGTGAGCTGATCGTCAGCTTGACGATCGGCTCGAGCAGGACCGGGTCCGCCTGGGCCATCGCTTCCTTGAAGGCCATCGCCCCGGCGATTTTGAACGCCATCTCCGAGGAGTCGGTGTCGTGGTGTTTGCCGTCGACGAGGCGCACCCTGACGTCCTTGACGGGGTATCCCGCGACCGTGCCGTGCTGCATCGCCTCGGCGACCCCCTTCTCGACGGCCGGGATGAAGCCGCCGGGGATCGCCGCGCCCTTGATCTGGTCGACGAACTCGAGCCCCCCGCCGTCCGCCGCCGGTTCGATCTCGATCGCGCAGTCGGCGAACTGGCCTTTCCCGCCGGTCTGCTTCTTGTAGCGGGCGTGGGCGGCCGCCGGCCGGCGGATCGCCTCCCGGTAGGGGACCCGCGGCGGGTGCAGTTCGATCTCGGCGCCGAAGCGCTCCTTCATCCGCCCCACCAGCACCTCGACGTGGACCTCGGTCAGCCCGGCGATGATCTGCTCGCCGGTCTGGGGGTCGCGGTGCACGTCGAGCGTCGGGTCCTCCTCGCTGAGCCGCCGCACCGCGGTGGCCGCCTTCTCCTCGTCGCCCTTGGACTTCGGCTCATAGGAGAACGCCATCACCGGTACCGGCAGGTCGAGCGGCCGCACCGCGACCATCCGCTCGCCGTCACCGAGGACGTCGCCGGCCCGGGTCTCCTTCAGCTTGGCGACGGCGCCGATGTCGCCCGCCCCCAGCTCGGCGACCGGCCGCAGCTCCTTGCCCAGCGGCCGGGCGAGCTGTCCGATGCGCTCCTTCTGCTGGCGGGTCAGGTTCACCGCCTGGGCGTCGGAGGCCAGGGTGCCGCTGTAGACGCGAAAGAGGTTGATCCGCCCGGTGTAGGGGTCGGCGGTGGTCTTGAAGACGTAGGCAACCAGGGGGCCGCTGTCGTCGGGGGCGATCTGGATCGCCTCCCCGTCGCCGTCGAGCGCCTCCAGCGGACCCCGCATCCGCGGCGAGGGCAGGTCCTCGACCAGGGCGTCGAGCAGCCGCGAGGTGCCCAGGTTCCTGGTCGCGACCCCACAGGTGACCGGGAAGAGGTGCCCCTCGGTGACCCCGCGCTTCAGCGCCGTGACGATCTCCGCGTGGTCGATCTCCTCCCCGTCGAGGTAGCGCTCCATCAGCTCGTCGGAGTTCTCGGCCACCTCGTCCATCAGCTTTTCGCGGTATTCCTCCGCCTGCGGCCGCAGCTCCTCGGGGATGGCGACCCGCTCAGCGCTTTCCCGCTCGGCGCTGCCGTAAACGAAGGCCTCCATGTCGATCAGGTCGACGACGCCACGCATCTCGCTCTCGGAGCCGATCGGAATCTCGGTCGCCACCACGTGCGGGCCGAAGGAGGACTTGAGCGCCTCTAGGGTGGCGAAGAAATCGGCCCGTGCCCGATCGAGCATGTTCACGAAGACCAGGCGGGCCAGCCCCTCCTCGTCGGCCCGCTGCCAGAGCCGCTCGGTGTTGACCTCGACCCCGGCCACCCCGTTGACGACCACGACGCAGGAGTCGGCGGCCCGCAGGGCAGCCGCCGCGTCGGCGACGAAGCTCGGATCGCCGGGGGTGTCGATCAGGTTGATCTCGCGATCGGCGTGCTCGAAGCAGGAGACGCAGACGTTGATCGAGAGCCCGCGGCTGCGCTCGTCCGGCTCGTGATCGGAGACGGTCGAGCCGTCCTCGACGCTCCCCAGCCGCCCGATCGCCCCCGCCTCGTACAGCATCGCCTCGTGGAGGCTCGTCTTGCCGCTCCCACGGTGACCGATCAGAGCGACGTTGCGGATCCGATCGGCAGCCTTGTGCGACATGGCACGACGTTACTCCGCACTCCGGCTTAGCTCAACTCCCGGCTTTTAGTACTGACTAGTACCAAAACGCTTTCCCCTGCTATCTGGGCTTTTAAGTACTCGTTAAGCAGAGAAATACATCTAATACACCTGAGTATGCAGGGAACCTTAAGGGATACTCACCCCCGAAGGGAACACCCCACCCAAAGGAGCCACCCATGCAACGCGAACTGATCGACCAGAGGCTCATCCGAGCGCTGGCGCATCCGTTACGGGTCCAGATCATGGACATCCTCACCGATTGCATCGCCAGCCCCACGCTGCTCTCGGAGAGACTCGAGGTCGAGCTGACTCACGTCGCTTACCACACCCGCACGCTCGACCGCTATGGCTGTCTGCAGCTCGTGAAAACGGCACAGCGGCGCGGCGCGACCGAGCACTTCTACAAGGCCAGGCCGGGCGCGTTCGTCGGCGACAAGGCCTGGCGCGAGGTGCCGAAGTCACTGCTCGGCGGGGTCTCGGCGGCGACTCTGCACACCTTTCTCGACAAGGCGATCACCGCCCTGGAAGCGGGGACGCTCGACGGACGCTCGGACGCCGTGTTCCGATGGCTGCCCCTGCTGCTCGACGAGGCCGGCTGGAAAGAGGTGGTGGCGATCCTCGAAGAAGCAACGAACGGCATCCTCGCGGCCCATCTGCGCAGCAAGGACCGCCTCGAGAAGGGGGAAGACGGGCGCAGCGTCTCCACGGTGATCGGACTGGCCTGCTTCGAGACCGCCGGTTCGCTGCACGAACCCGGCTAGCAGGCCAGGGCTCGGCGCCCTACTCCCACTCGATCGTCGCCGGCGGCTTGGACGAGATGTCCAGGGCAACGCGGTTGACCTCGCGGATCTCGTTGATGATCCGGTTGGACACCCGCTCGAGCAGGTCGTAGGGCAGCCGGGCCCAGTCGGCGGTCATCGCGTCGTCGGAGGTGACGGCACGGATCACGATCGGGTAGGCGTAGGTGCGCCCGTCGCCCTGCACGCCGACGGAGCGGACGACCGGGAGCACGCAGAAGGACTGCCAGAGCTGGCGGTAGAGCTCGGCGGCGCGGATCTCCTCCTGGAGGATCGCGTCGGCGGCGCGGAGGATGTCCAGCCGCTCCCGGTTGACCTCGCCGCCGACGATCCGGATCGCCAGGCCGGGCCCCGGGAAGGGCTGGCGCCAGACCATCCGCTCGGGCAACCCGAGCTCGGCGCCGACCGCCCGCACCTCGTCCTTGAACAGCATCCGCAGCGGCTCGACCAGCTCGAAGTCGAACTCCTCCGGCAGGCCGCCGACGTTGTGGTGCGACTTGATCGTCGCCGCGTGGTCGGAGCCCCCCGACTCGATCACGTCCGAATACAGCGTGCCCTGGACCAGGTAATCGACGTCTTCGAGCTTCGCCGCCTCCTCCTCGAAGACGCGGATGAACTCCTCGCCGATGATCTTGCGCTTGCGCTCCGGGTCCTCGACGCCCGCCAGCTTGGCGAGGAAGCGGTCCTCGGCCTCGACGTGGACCAGCGGGATGCCGAACTGGATGAACGCCTCCACCACCTGCTGGGCCTCGTTCAGCCGCATCAGGCCGTGGTCGACGAAGACGCAGGTCAGGCGCTCCCCCACCGCCTTGTGGACGAGCAGGGCGGCGACCGAGGAGTCGACGCCGCCCGAGAGGCCGCAGATCACCCGCCCCTCGCCGACCTGGGCCTGGACCCGCTCGACCTGTTCGGCGATCACCGACTGCGGCGACCACTGCTGCTCGCAGCCGGCGATGTCGCGCAGGAAGCGGGTCAGGATCTCGGTCCCGTAGGGCGTGTGGACGACCTCGGGGTGGAACTGGATCCCGTAGAGGCCGCGATCGGGCATCTCGGCGGCGGCGACCGGCGAGTTCGGGCTGGAGGCGAGCGCCGTGAAGCCCTCCGGCGCCTCGAAGACCGAATCGCGGTGGCTCATCCAGCAGCTCTGCTCCTCGGGCAGGCCGCCGAGCAGGCGGCCGCCGCCGTCGCGCAGGGTCAGCTCGGTGCGCCCGAACTCCCCCGACTCCGCCGACTCGACCCGCCCGCCGAGGGCCAGCATCATCACCTGCATCCCGTAACAGATCCCGAGGATCGGGATCCCCAGATCCAGGAGCTGGGTCGGGAACTCCGGCGCCCCCGGCTCGTAGACCGAGGCCGGGCCGCCGCTGAGGATCAGCGCCTTCGGCCGGCGCTCGGCGAGCTTCTCGACCGGCGCCGAGGCCGGCAGCAGCTCGGCGAACACGCCGCATTCGCGGATCCGCCTGGCGATCAGCTGCGAGTACTGGCCCCCGAAATCGAGGACCAGCACCTCCTCCACGGCCCTGACGTCCGCCGCGGGCAACTCGCCACCAGGGTCGACGATGTCCTCCTCCTCGCCGGCCCTGGCGGCCGTCTGCTCAGTCATCCGATACAGCGACCCCGGCGGACACCGCGGCTCTGCCGTTCGACCCCATCCCGACCGACTGCTCGTTCTGGAGCTTCTTGCCCTCGCTCATCAGGGCCGGGGCGACCATCACCTCGGCCCGCTGGAAGGAGCGGATGTCCTCGTAGCCGCAGGTGGCCATCGAGGTTTTCAGCGCCCCCATCAGGTTGAAGGTGCCGTCGTTCTCCTGGGCCGGGCCGAGGAGGATCTCCTCCATCGACCCGTCCTGCTTGGTCGAGACCCGGGTGCCGCGCGGCAGCGAGGGATGGAAGGTCGCCATCCCCCAGTGGAAGCCGCGGCCCGGAGCCTCCTTGGCGCGGGCCAGCGGGGAGCCGACCATCACCGCGTCGGCGCCGCAGGCGATCGCCTTGGAGACGTCGCCCCCGGTCCGCATGCCCCCGTCGGCGATCACGTTGACGTACTCGCCGGTCTCCAGCATGTGCTGGGCGCGGGCCGCCGCCACGTCGGCGATCGCCGTCGCCTGCGGGACGCCGATCCCGAGCACGCCGCGGGTCGTGCAGGCGGCGCCCGGCCCGACCCCGACGAGGACGCCCACCGCGCCGGTCCGCATCAGGTGCAGGCCGGTCGAGTAGGAAGCGCAGCCGCCGACGATCGTCGGCACCGACACTTCGGCGATGAACTCCTTCAGGTTCAGCGGCTCGACCGTGGTCGAGACGTGTTCGGCGGAGATCACGGTCCCCTGGACGACCAGGATGTCGAGGCCCGCCTCGACCGCGACCTCGTAGTGGTCGCGGACTTTCTGCGGCGTCAGGGAGCCGCAGACGACCGCGCCGCGCTCCTTGATTTCGGCCACCCGCCGTCCGATCAGCTCCTCCTTGACCGGCTCGGCGTAGATCTCCTGCATGATCCGCGTCGCCTGGTGCTTCGGCGCGGCGGCGATCTTCTCCAGCAGCTCCTCGGCATCCTCGAACCGCGTCCAGATGCCCTCCAGGTTGAGGACGCCCAGGCCGCCGAGCTGGTTGACGAGCACCGCGGTGTCGGGGCTCACCACCCCGTCCATGGCTGAGGCTAGAAGCGGGTTTTCGAAGCGGTAGGGACCGAGGGTCCAGCTGATGTCGATGTCGTCGGGATCGCGGGTACGACGCGACGGGACGATGGCGATGTCGTCGAATCCGTAAGCGCGCCGCCCTTTCTTACCGCGACCAATTTCGATTTCCAAATTAGTCCTCCGGGGCTGGCGTTGAACAGCCAGCCTACACTTCGGCGGGGACCTCCAAGTCGTGGACCGCGACCTCGCCCACCAGGCGCTCCACCTGATTGCGGTCGACGGTCCCGGCGCCGAAGTGCTGAGTCGACTCGGCGCCGCAGGCGACGCCGTAGGCGAGGCACTCCTCGGGCGAGCGCCCGTCGTAGCGGGCGGCCACGTAGCCGGCCAGGAAGGCATCGCCCGAGCCGACCGTGGAGACCGGCTCCAGGGGCTCGGTGTGGACTTCGAGCAGGCGCCGCTCGGCGCCCTCGCCGACCGCGGCCACGCAGCCCTGCGGGCGGGTGATCGCCGCCTCGGCGGCGCCCAGCCGGACCAGCTCCCGCAGGCCCTGGGCGAGGTCGCCCCCGTCGGCGAACTCCTGGCCGACCAGCTCCTCGGCCTCGCGCTCGTTCGGCGTCACCATCGAGGCCCCGGCGCGCACCCCGGCCAGCATCGCCTCGCCCTCGGCGTCGAGCACCACGGGCACGCCGCGGCGCCCGAGATCGGCGATCAGGCGGGCGTAGAGGTCGTCGCCGGCTCCGGGCGGCAGCGAGCCCGCCAGGACGCAGATCTTCGCCCCGCCGGCGAGGTAGGCGATGCGGTCGAAGAGCTTCTTCACCTCCTCGGCGCTGACCGCGGGGCCGCGCTCGTTGATCTCGGTCTGCTCGCCGGAGGTCGGGTCGATCACCGCCAGGTTGATCCGGGTCTCGGCGGCGATCCGGGTGAAGTCGGTGAGCACCGATTCCTCGTGCAGCTGTTCGAGCACCCGGCTGCCGGCCGGGCCGCCGACGAAGCCGGCTGCGATCACCGGCCGGCCGAGCAGGGTCAGGGCCCGCGCGACGTTGATGCCCTTGCCGCCCGCGACGGTGCGGCTCTCGACTGCGCGGTGGCGCCGGCCGAGCCGGAAATTGGGCACGGCGACGGTGCGATCGATCGCCGCGTTCAGCGTCACGGTGAGGATCACCTGGCGATCCTCCGGCTAAGTTGCGGTGCTGCCACGGCCCCTCCGGCGGTAGAGCGATACCCCGACCATCAGTATCACGAACAGGGCCACCACGATAGGGACCGGATGGTCTTCGACCCACTCGCGGGACCGGTCGAGGAAACCTGCCTTCGGCACCGCCCTTCCCGCCTCCAGCGCCACCGTGCCGGCGGGCCGGCCGGCGACGAAGACGCTCGCCCTGCCGAGCTTGGCGCCGCGGCGGATCGGCCCTTCGACCTGGTGCGGAGCCCGCACCTGGACGCCGAGGTGCTCGCCGCGCCGGGTGTCCACCGTGAGGCCGTGAGCGGCCCGCAGCGGCAGGCTGCCGTCGGTGTAGCGGATCGTCGGCAGCGCCAGCTGCTCGCCGGCGTGGACGGGGGTCCGGTGGCGGTAGAGCGTGAACCCGTATTCGAGCAGCTTCAGGTCGTCGGAGAAGCGGTATTCGTCGCTGGGGGCACCGATCGCCACGGCGATCAGCTCCTTGCCCTTGCGGCGACCGGAGCCGACCAGGACGTAGAGGGCGCCGAAGGTGTGGCCGGTCTTGACGCCGTTGACCCACGGGGCCATTTCCAGCAGCTCGTTGATCGTCGCGATACGGCGTCGCGGCCGCACGCTGCGCAGCTCCACCTCGCGGGTGTCGGCGATCTTGGCGAAGGCCGGGATCGCCAGCAGGTGGCGGGTCAGCGTCGCCAGGTCGGCGGCGCTGGAGTAGTTGCCCTTCTGATCGAGCCCGACCGGGTTGGCGTAATGCGTATCGGTCAGGCCCATCGCCCTGGCGTCGCGGTTCATCTGGCTGACGAAGCGGGGGATCGACCCCCCGACCTCGATGGCCAGGGTGTGGGCGGCGTCGTTGCCGCTGCGCAGGATCAGCCCGTAGAGCAGGTCGTGGATGCTGATCCGCTGCCCGGTCCGCAGGCCCATCAGCGACTCGCCGTATTCGGGGATGTAGCGGCGCGCCCTGACGATCTGGCTCAATCGTGCCTCGTGCAGCGTCACCCAGGCGGTCATCAGCTTCGTGGTGCTGGCGATCGGGAGCTTTTGCCTGGCCGCGTGGGAGGTGAGCAGTTCGCCGGTTTCGGCGTCCATCAGGGCCCAGGAGCGAGCCTCGATCCCGAGCGGGTCGGCGCCCTGCTTCCTGGAGTCCCGGCCGGGGGACGCGGCCGCCGGCGTCGCCGCGAGCGCCAGCAGCGCGGCCACCACCAGAAGCGCGCCGGGCCGGCGCAACCTCATCGCAGCTTGAGGACTTCGCCGGCGACCAGTACCTGCGGGTCGACTTCCGGGTTCAGCTTTTCGATTTCGGCGACCGGAACCCCAGTCTTGTGGGCGATCGAGGTCAGCGTGTCGCCGTACTTGATTTCGTAGGTCTTCGCGGTCGTGCGGTGCGGTGGCTTTTGATGCTTCTTCGTGTGCGCGGTGGACTGCTTGCCGCCCGTGTTCGACGATTCCCCGCCGGTCGTCCCGGAGACCACCGCGACCAGCACCACGACGGCCGCCACCAGCGCCAGGGCGGCGACGATGCGGGCAATGGCACTGGTGCGTTTTTCCATTGGACTGGATGGGACTGGTTGGAGATCTGCTGCCTGGAGCGCTGATCGTACCCTCGGTGCAGGCGTTTTCAGCCGCCCGCGACCTCCCAGACGGTGCCGCGCAGACGCTCCGCCGCCGCCGCCGGATCGGGATCGGCGGCGATCCCTCGCGAGGCGGCGACCAATCCCGACGCCGGTCCGGCGGCGAACGCGGCGCCCAGCAGCTCGGGCCTGCCGCCCTGGGCGCCGACGCCGGGGATGAGGAAGATCGAGCGCGGCATCAGCTCCCGCAGGCGTCCCAGGTGCTGCGGCTCGGTGGCCCCGGTCACGGCGCCCATCCCGCTCAGGCCGCCCTCGCCGAGCAGGCGCTCGGAGAGCTCGTCGACCAGCTCGGCCAGGCGCTCGTGGAGGGGCCGCTCGGGCGCCGGCAGGTCCTCGACGTCGGCGGCACCGGGGTTGCTGGTGCGAACCAGCGCGAACACCCCCGCCCCGGCCTCCTCGGCGGCGGCGACCAGCGGTTCCAGGGCGTCGCGGCCGAGCAGCGGGTTGACCGTGAAGGCGTCGGCGCCGAGGCCGGAGACCGGCCCCCAGGGAGTCGGCGTCTCGCCGACCAGCGCCTGCGCGTAGGCGGCGGCCGTGACCGGGACGTCGCCCCGCTTGCCGTCGGCGAGGACCAGCAGCCCCGCCTCGCGGGCAGCCGCACAGACCGCTTCCAGCGCGGCCCAGCCGGGGGCTCCGAGCCGCTCGAAGCAGGCGAGCTGCGGCTTCGCGGCGACGCAGGCGGGGCCGGCGCGCTCGATCAGGGTGCGGCAGTGCTCGACCACCGCAGCGGCGGCCAGCTCCGCTGGGCTGCCGCCGGTGCTCCCCGCCTCCGCCCCCTCCCCAGCCAACTGGGCCGGGTCGGGGTCGAGGCCGAGACAGATCTGACTGCGGCGCTCAGAGACCAGCGCCGCGAGCCGATCGGCGAATCGCTGCTTCAGGAATCAGCCCTTGACTTTGGTCTTCAGGGCCGAGCCGGCGGAGAAGCGGGGGACCTTGCCACCCGGAATCGTGATCCGCTCGCCGGTGCGCGGGTTGACGCCCTGGCGCGGACCGCGCTCGGCGACATGGAATTTGCCGAAGCCGGTGAAGCTGACCTCCTCGCCCGCGCTCAGCGCATCGGCGATGGCGTCGAGAACAGCGTCGACGGCGTCGCTGGCAGCTTTCTTGCTGCCAAGGCGCTCGTCGCCGGCAAGTTGGTCGAGAAACTCAGCCTTGGTCACGTCGAAATTCCTCCTCGGGGTTGAAGACGCGCCGCAATCTAACAGTGGCCACGGCGTAAACCCGCTGCCACCGCCGTTCCCATCGCTCAGGAGCCGCTGATCGAGAGCTCGGAGATCAGCAGCGACGGCGTGCGGACCGAGCCGCCGAAGGGCACCCAGCGCGCGTCCGAGCCGGCGGCGCTGACCGCCCGCAGCATCGAGACGAGGTCGCCGGCGATCGTGAACTCGCGCACCGGCTCGGCCAGCTGGCCGTCGCGGATCGCCCGTCCCGAGGCCCCGACGGAGAAGACCCCGGTGACCGGGTTGACGCCCGAGTGCAGGCCGGCGACGTCGGTGACCAGGATGCCGTCCCCGGCCTCGGCTAGCAGCTGCTCGGGAGACCGGGAGCCGGGGGCGACGACGAGGTTGGAGGTCGAGACCGTGGGCAGCGAGCGGTAGCCCTGGCGCGAGGCGCTGCCGGTCGACGCGGCGTCGCCGCGGGTGGCGGTGTAGGTGTCGAAGAGGTAGGTCCGCAGGCGGCCGTCCTCGATCAGCGCGGTGCGCCGCCGCGGCACTCCCTCGCCGTCGAAGGGCGCCGAGGCGGGGCCTTCCGGGTCGCGGCCGTCATCGAACAGCGCGAAGGCCTCGCTCGCCACCTCCTCGCCGAGGCGGCCGGCGAACGGGGAGCGCCCGCGCTGCACGGCGTTGGCGCCGAGGCCGCCGCCCAGCAGGCCGGCGAAGCTCGCCGCCACCGTCTGGTCGAAGACCACCGGGCAGGCGCGCGAGGCCGGCTTGACGGCGCCGATCATCGCCACCGCGCGCGCCGCTCCTTCGGCGCCGATCGCCTCGGGGTCGAGGCCGTCGGGGCCGCGGGCGAGGCCGAACCCGAGTCCCGTCTCGCGGCTCCCCTCGCCCTCCGCCAGCGCCTGCAGGTAGGCGAAGCAGCTGGAGCTCTCGTACTCGCCGGCGACCCCGGTCGAGGAGGCGATCGCCACCTGCTCGGAGGAGTCGGCGTAGACCGCCTGCTCGACCGCGACCACCCGCGCCTCGGCCAGGGCGGTGCGCTCGACCGACAGCGCCAGGTCGGCGACCTGGGCGGCCGTCCACCCGGCGACCGAGGAGTCGCTGAGGCCGGCCAGCGCCTCGGCCTCCGCCGGCGCCGGCGGGGCGGCGAAGCGGTCCTCGTCGGCGGCGCGGGCGGCCTCGGCGGCGCGGGCGGCGATCGCCGCGACCCCGGCGTCGGAGAGGTCGGTACCGAAGGCGTAGCCGACCCGGTGGCCGATCCAGGCGCGGATCCCGACCCCGCCCTGCACCGCCGCGGTCAGGCTCTCGACCTCGCCGCCGTGCACGCGCACCTCGCGGCCGCTCTCGCGGGCGACGTAGGCCTCCGCCTCGCCGGCCCCGGCAGCCGTGGCCGCCTCGACCGCCCGCCGCGCGACCGCGCTCAGCTCGCTCACAGCTCCGTCCCGCCGACCGTCATCGCCCGCACCCGGACGTGGCCCTGGCCGGTGCCGACCGGCACCCGCTGGCCGCCCTTGCCGCAGATCCCGGTCTTCATGAAGAAGTCCTCGCCGACCGCGTCGATCGCCATCAGCGCCTCGAGGCAGTTGCCGATCAGGGTGGCGCCGCGGCACGGTGCGGTCACCCTGCCGCCCTCGATCAGGTAGCCCTCGGAGACCCCGAAGACGAAGTCGCCGGTCGCCGGGTCAACCTGGCCGCCGGCGAAGGAGACCGCGTAGAAGCCCTTCTCCAGCTCGGCGATCATCCCCTCCGGGGTGGCGTCGCC
>DASVWP010000167.1:0-18832 GCA_036393155.1 Solirubrobacterales bacterium
GCTGGGAGTGTTTTCAGAGGGGGTACGGACCTCTCAGTACACGGCGCGGATTACTGCCAGTCCGTCTTTTTCCCAGCTGATTTCGCCTCCGGACCACTCGGCGAGATCGGTTGCTTCCTGCTCGTTCTCGAAGAGGTCGCCGATCACGAGGGAGCGGGATTGGGACTTGACCTGGCGGCAGAGGTTGCGGCGCTGGTCGTCGTTCAGCTGGTTGACCGAGAGGACCGAGATCACGAGGTCCCAGGGGCCGTCGGGAAGCGGGTCCTCCATGCGGGCGAGCTGCACTTCGTCGTAGTCCTGGCGGGCGCGGAAGACCATGTCGGGACTGGAGTCCAGGCCGATCACCCAGGCGTCGGGAAAGGCCTCGATCAGGCGCCGGGTCGTCTCCCCCGTGCCCATCCCCAGCTCCAGCACCCGCTCAGGGGCGAAGGGGATCGCCGCCACGGACTGGTCCTGCAGCTCGTCGTAGCCGGGGACCTGAGCGCGGATCCGCTCCAGGTAGACATCTGGTTTCCAGTCGAATTGACCCATTCCGTAACCTCGTCGGGGGCAGCAATCGTAAGCCCGTACCCAGCGGAGGTCCCTCCATGCCCGATGCGCGCACCACGATCATCGATCTTTCGCGGCTCGCGCTGTCCCACGGCGAGGGCCGGCGCCTGGATATGCCGGTGGAGCTGGAGCCGTTCCAGCTCGGCGGGCTGACCTACCTGGCGAACCCCTTCGCCCCGACCGTGCGGCTGGAGGTCTCGCGACCGGCCGGGGGCTTCGCGTTCCACCTCACTTTCCCGGTGCACCTCGAGGGCCCCTGCATGCGCTGCCTCGAGGAGGCGGCGCTCGACCTCGAGGTCGAGGCCCGCGAGATCGACCAAAGCAACACCGACGATCCCGAACTGCACAGCCCCTACGTCACCGACGACGAGCTCGACATCGGCCGCTGGGCCCACGACGCGACGATGCTCGCCCTCCCCGCCCGCTTCCTCTGCCGCCCCGACTGCGCCGGCCTCTGCCCCATCTGCGGCAAGCCCCTGTACGACGCCGACCCCGCCGCCCACGAACACGAGACCCCCACCGACCCCCGCTGGTCCGCCCTCAAGAACCTCAAGCTGGACTAGCCGAACCCGCCCAGCGGGAAGCCGCCCGTGTGAGGGGCCTGGTGTCCCTCTTCAAACACTCCAGCGCGAAGCGCGTTTTGAAGAGGGGCACCCGGCCCCTCCCCACCAAGCGCTACGGATGCTGGTCGAGTTCGGCCGCCGGTTCCTCCTCGCGGCCGGCAAGCCTGTCCCGCCCGCGCTGGACGGCGGCAAGGAACTTCTGCAGGTTGACTTCGAGCGTGTTGAGGATCTCGTCGGCGTAGTCCTCGGCGCCGAGTCGGATTTCGCGCTCGCGCGTGCGAGCGTCCTCGACGATCTCGTCGGCGGCCCGCTCGGCCTGCTTGGTGACCTCCTCGTCGGAGATCAGCCGGGCCTGCTGCTCGCGCGCCTCGCGGACGATCCGCTCCGCCTCGCGTTTGGCCTCGGCCAGCATCTCCTGGCGCTCCTTGACGATCCAGCGCGCCTGCTTGATCTCCTCGGGGATCGTCGCGCGCATCTGGTCGAGGAGGTCGTAGATCTCCTCGCGGTCCACGCGCACCTGATCGGTCAGAGGGACCGGGCGAGCGTTGTGAACGACGTCGTCGAGCTTGTCTATGAGGACCAGAACGTCCATTGGCAGGTCGTAAGCCTACGTGTATGCGGGGATTTTGGTGAAGAAGCGGTTATTCGGGGCGATTTTGCAAGCCACCGCCCAAAGACTGGACGAGTACTGGGGACAGCCTACCTCTCGCCCAGGCGCCCAGAAAGCGCAGCCGCCACGGGCGGCGGGACGAGGTCGGAGACGTCGCCGCCGAAGGTCGCCATTTCCTTCACCCCGGTCGAGGAGAGGAAGCTGTAGTGCGGCGAGGCGATCACGTAGATGCTCTCGATCTCCGGGTCCAGCTTGCGGTTCAGCTGGGCCATCTCGAACTCGTACTCGAAGTCGGAGATCGCCCGCATCCCCTTGACGATCGCGTGGGCGTCGCATTCGCGCGCGAACTCGACCAGCAGAGTGGCGAAGACCTGCACCTCGACGTTCGGCAGCTCGGCGGTCGCCGCCTCGATGAACCCCTTGCGCTCCTCGGCCGTGAACAGGGTCTTCTGCTTGCGCAGGGGATTGTTGACGACCCCGACCACGACCTTGTCGAAGACCTTCGAGGTCCTTGTGATGATGTCGACGTGGCCGTTGGTGACCGGGTCGTAGGTCCCCGGGCAGACGACGGTGCCGTTGCGCTTCGGGCTCATGCGCCGGCTCCGTAGAAGGCGACGTCGGCGGCGCCGTAGCGGCGCTGCCGTAGCGGCTGCAGGGAGTCGATCCGTAGCGGCGCGCGGGCGCCGCTCTCGACGATTGCCCGCCCCCCGGACGCGAGCAGCGCGGGCAGGTGAAGACTGAGGTCGTGGGTCACGCGGTCGGCGAGTTTATAGGGGGCGTCGACGAAGACGAGCTCGAAGCGCGGCGGGTTTGGCGCCTTCACAGCCGCCGCCAGCCAGCGACCGACGTCCGAGCGCACCAGCTCGACCCGCTCCCCCAGTCCCAGCCGCTCGACGTTTCCGAGCGCCGGCCGGGTGTCGCGATCGACCAGGACCGCGCGCTCGGCGCCGCGGGAGAGCGCCTCGATCGCCAGGGCGCCGGTGCCGCAGTAGAGGTCGAGCACCGCGGCGCCGAGGACCCGCTCCCCGAGCGCCGAGAAGATCGCCTCGCGGACCCGGTCGGAGGTCGGCCGCACCCTCCACCCCCGGGGGGCCACCAGGGTGCGTCCGCTGAGCTCTCCGCCGATCACGCGCATGGGGCAATTAGAGCGTGATCGGGTCGGCGGCGCCGGCCCCGAAGCGGCGGCGGGCGGCGTCCAGCAGCGGGCCCAGGGCCGGATCCGCCAGCGATCCGTAGCGGCGCAGCAGCTCCTGCACCTCGCGCCGGGCTTCCAGCAGCTGCGGGCCGTCCTCGGGAAGCGTCGCCACCGCGAAGCGGGGCAGGCCCGACTGGCGGGTGCCGAGGACCTCCCCCTCGCCGCGCAGTTCGAGGTCGATCTCGGCCAACTTGAAGCCGTCGCTGGTCCCCTCCACCGCCCGCAGCCGCCGCCGCGCCAGCTCACCGGCCTCTTCGGCGAACAGCAGGCACTGCGAGGGGTGCTCGCCGCGGCCGACCCGGCCGCGCAGCTGGTGCAGCTGGGAGACGCCGAAGCGCTCTGCTCCCTCGATCACCATCACGGTGGCGTTGCCGACGTCGATCCCCACCTCGATCACCGTCGTCGCCACCAGCACGTCGGTCTCCCCGGCGGCGAAGGCACGCATCGCCTCGGCCTTCTCCGCGGAGGGCATCTGGCCGTGCAGCAGGCCGACCCGGAAGTCGCGCAGCTCGCCGGCCCGCAGCCGCTCGGCCTCCGCCTCGGCGGCCTTTCCGGGCTGCTTCTGGGACTCGGTGACCAGCGGGCAGACCACGTAGGCCTGGCGACCCTCGCGCAGCCGTCGCCGCATGAACTCGAAGGCTTCGCCGCGCTGCTCCTCGGTGACCAGCCGCGTCTCGATCGGCTGGCGGCCGGCCGGCAGCTCCTGCAGGGTCGTCGTGTCGAGATCGCCGTAGGCGGTCAGCGAGAGCGTGCGCGGGATCGGCGTCGCGGTCATGTGGAGTATGTGCGGCGCCATCCCGGCCACCCCCTTGGCGTCGAGGGCGCCGCGCTGCTCGACGCCGAAGCGGTGCTGCTCGTCGACCACCACGAGACCGAGACGGGCGAAGCGCACCGCCGGCTCGATCAGCGCGTGGGTCCCGAGGATCAGCCCAAGCTCGCCGGAGGCGAGCTTGTCCAGGGCGTCGCGGCGGACCGAGGCGAACGTGGACCCGGTGAGCAGGGCGAACGGCGTCGCCTCGGCGGCCAGCAGCCGGCCGAGGGTGATCGCGTGCTGCTCGGCGAGGGTCTCGGTCGGCGCCATCAGCGCCGCCTGGTAGCCGGCTTCCAGCGCCCGCAGCATCGAGTAGACGGCGACCACCGTCTTGCCCGAGCCGACCTCTCCCATCAGCAACCGGGCCATCGGCTCGCCGGCGTCGAGGTCGGACTCGATCTCGGCGAAGGCCTGGCGCTGGTCCCCGGTCGGGGCGAAGGGCAGCGACTCGAGCCAGCGCCCGACCAGCTCGCCCGGGCGGCCGAAGCGGGGCGCCGGGCGCGCCGTGCGGTGGCTGCGCTTGCGGCTCGCCAGCACCGCTTGGTGCAGGAAGAGCTCTTCGAAGCCGAGCCGCTCCCGGGCCTGGGCGAGCTCGCGCTCGGACTCCGGGAAGTGGACGGCGCGCAGCGCCTCCCCCACCCCCGCCAGGCGCCGCCGGGCCCGCATGGCCGCCGGCAGCCCCTCGATCGCGTTGGGCGCCAGCGCACAGGCCTGGCGCACCCACTCGCGGATCCGCTGCGCCCGCAGCCCCTCGGTGGCGGGATGGACGGGGACGAAGCCCTCGCGCTCCTCCTCCACCTCCGCGCCCTCGTCGAGCAGCTCCCATTCGTTGACGCCAAAGCCCCGCTCGCTGCGCTTTCCCATCAGCAGCAACCGCGCCCCCGGGACCAGCTTCTCCGCCACCCAGGGCTGGTTGAACCAGGTCGCCCGCACGGTCCCCGAGTCGTCGCCGACCTTGACCCCAACGATCGTCAGCCGCCGTTTGCGGAAGGGGCGTGGCCTGGCGCCCAGCACCTCGACCGAGACGGTGGCGCGCTCGCCGGGCGCCACGGCGGCGAGCTGGCGCACCTGCAGGTCGCGGTGGCGGCGCGGCACCCGCAGCAGCAGGTCCCAGACGGTCTCGATGCCCGCCGCGGCGGCGGCTTCGGCCGATTTCGGTCCCACTCCCGCAAGCGCCTGAATACCGACGTCGAGGGCGCTGGGGCGGGGCCAGTGGACGGGCGCCGCGCGCAGCTCGGCGGGGCTGAGGTCGCGGGCGCCGGCGAAGGAACGCAACTCAGCGGCTCACTGGGCGGCCAGCAGCCACCACCAGCTCGGCTGGCCACCCTCGTGGGTCTCCAGCTCGACCCCGTCGGGGACGTGGGCGTCGATCTCCGCCAGCGGGATCGGCGCCCCCTCGCCGGCGATCACGGTGACGATCTCGGCCTCGCGGGCGAGATGCTGGATCGTCGCCTCGAGAGTGCTGCCGGCGCCGCCCCAGGCGACGATCTCGCCGTCGGCGAAGCCGACGGCGTCGCCCATCTTGAAGCGTCCCTGGGCGTCGTCGCGGGCGGCCGGCGCGATCCCGCCCGTCGCCACCTCGGCCAGGGCCGACTCGAGGCGCTCCGCGTTCTCCTCCGCCGAGGCCTCGGGGTCGAGCTCCACCAGGGCGAGCAGGCTGGCCTGCTGCGATGTCGCCGGCACCACCCGGGCCGGCTTGTCGGAGAGCTCGCAGGCCCGCTCGGCGGCCATGATCACGTTGGAGGAGCTGGGCAGCACGAGGACTTCGGCGGCGGCGGCGGCGTGGATCCCGGCCAGCAGCTCGTAGGTCGAGGGGTTGAGGGTCTCCCCGCCCGGGACGACGTGGGCGCCGAGCTCGGCGAACAGTCGCTCCAGGCCGTCGCCCGCCGCCACGGCCAGCACGCCGGTGCGGCCGCCGGCCGCCAGCCGGGCGCTGCGCTCGGCCATCTGCTCGCGCATGTCGGCGACGTCGAGGTTGGTCACCTCGCCGGCCCCGTCGAAGACCGCCACCGCGCGCTCGGGCTCGTCGGTGTGGACGTGGACCTTCAGCGTCACTTCGTCGCCGACCACCAGCACCGAGTCGCCGAGGCCCTCCAGGCGGGGCAGGAACTCGCGGGCCCGCAGCTGCCGGCCGCTGACGATGAAGTTCGTGCAGTAGCGGTAGCGGCTGTCCTCGTGGTGGGGCAGGGTCTGGCGCGGCGGCTCGTGGTGGGGCACCTCGGGCACCTGGCCGTCCTCGCCCCGCAGGCCGGCGACGACGCCGGCGAGGATCAGCACCAGGCCGTGCCCGCCGGCGTCGACGACGCCGGACTCCCGCAGCACCTCGAGCTGCTCGGGGGTGCGGGCGACGGCCCGCTCGCCGTCCTCGATCGCCCGCTCCAGGACCTCGGCCAGGACCGCGTCCTGCTGCTCTTCGCCGACGTCGCGGCCGAGCCGCTGCTTGTCGGCCTCGAGGTGGGCCAGCTGGCGGGCCAGGGAGTGGGCCATCTCGCGGAAGACGGTCAGCATCGTCCCCTCGGCCGGCTCGCGGACGGAGTCGTAGGCGGCGTCGGCGGCGCTGGCGAAGGCGGCGGCGACCAGCACCGGGTCGACCAGCTCGCCCGGCCGGCTGGCCAGCTCCTCGGCGGCGCCGCGGACGATCTGGCTGAGGATCACGCCGGAGTTGCCGCGGGCGCCCATCAGCGCCGCGCGGGCCAGCGCCTGCACGAGCTGGGTGCGGCCGACCTCGTCGACGCTCACCCCGTCGAGCCGGTCGAGCTCTTCCATCACGGCGCGCAGGGTCATCGCCATGTTGTCCCCGGTGTCGCCGTCGGCGACCGGGAAGACGTTGAGGTCGTTGACCTCCTGGCGGCGGGCCTCGAGCGAGGCGTATGCGGAGGTGATTACCCGCCGGAAGCGGGCGATCGATGGATCGGACATCTGGCAGTGGAATCTAGCCGCGATGGCCGGACGGCGGCACAGAGCGGCTTCACCGGTTCACAGAACGTCCGTTCGCCGCCGTTGCTAGCGTGGCGAACCGATGCGTTCGTTCGCCACCTGGGTCACCGGACACCGCAAGACGGTCATCCTCGGCTGGATCCTCGCCCTGGTCGCGATCGGAGTCGTCTCCGGCTTGGTCGGCGCCAAGTTCGCCGAAGAATTCAAGCTGCCCGCCTCCGACTCCAAGGAAGCCTTCGACCTGCTCGAAAGCAGGTTCCCGGCCCAGTCCGGGGTCGCCGCGCAGATCGCCTTCAAGGCCGAACAGGGAGTCGAAGCGCCGGCTGTGAAGCGGCAGATGGAAGCCGCCTTCCGGAAGATCGAAAAGTTCCCCCACGTCAGCGAAGTCGCCAGCCCCTACGAGAAGGGCGGCGCCGCGGCGATCAGCCAGGACGGCAAGATCGCCTACGCGACGATCCAGTTCGACGCCGCCAACAACAAGCTGGACAAGGAAAAGACGAAAGAAATCATCGCCATCGCCCAGGCTCCGGCGGGCCATGGCCTCGACGTCCAGCTGGGCGGTCCGCCGATCCAGGAAGCGACCCAGGAACAGGGGAGCTCCTCCTTCGCGATCGGCCTGCTGGCGGCGATCCTGGTGCTGCTGCTCACCTTCGGCTCCTTCGTGGCGATGGGCCTGCCGATCCTCACGGCGCTGTTCGCGCTCGGGGTCGGGATCAGCCTGATCACGCTGGGCACCCACCTCTTCAACACCGCCCAGTTCGCCCCCGAGCTGGCGGCGATGATCGGTCTCGGCGTCGGCGTCGACTACGCGCTCTTCATCCTCACCCGCTTCCGCAACGGGCTCGACGAAGGCCTGGAGAAGCAGGAGGCGGCGATCCGCGCCGTCAACACCGCCGGCCGCGCCGTCCTCTTCGCCGGCCTGACGGTGATCATCTCGCTGCTGGGCATGTTCCTGCTCGGCCTCAACTTCCTCTACGGGGTGGCGATGGCCGCGGCCCTGGCGGTGCTGTTCACGATGATCGCGGCGCTGACCCTGCTGCCGGCATTGCTGACGGTCGCGGGGAACTGGGTCAACCGCCTGCGCATCCCGGGCCTCGGAACCGGCGCCAGGAGCATCAACGAAAACGGCTGGTGGTTCCGCTGGAGCCGGCGGATCCAGCGGCGGCCGGCGCTCGCGGCGCTGCTCTCCGGCGGCTTCCTGCTGATCCTCTGCATCCCCACCCTCTCGCTGCGGCTGGGGACCAACGACGCCGGCACCGAACCGACCAACAAAACGACCCGCCAGGCCTACGACCTGCTGGCCGAAGGCTTCGGGCCCGGATTCAACGGGCCCTTCGTGATGGTCGCGGCGCTGCCCGGCAAGGGCGAAGACCAGGCCCTGGTGCAGCTGAAACAGGCGCTCGAAGGCGAAGAAGGCGTCGCCGGGACGACCCCGATAAGCCTCAACCCGGCCGAAAACACGGGGGTCTTCCAGGTCTACCCAACCACCTCGCCGCAGAGTGCCGCGACCACCGACCTGCTCGACCACATCCGCGGCTCGGTGATCCCGCCGATCGAGGCGAAGACCGGCGCCCAGCTGCACGTCGGCGGTGTCAACGCGATCTTCGAGGACTTCGGCAACGCGATCTCCGAAAAGCTGCCGCTGTTCATCGGCGTCGTCGTCCTGCTCTCGGCGCTGCTACTGATGACCGTGTTCCGCTCGGTGCTGGTACCCCTGAAGGCGATCGTGATGAACCTGCTGTCGATCGGCGCCGCCTTCGGGATCATCGTCGCCGTCTTCCAGTGGGGCTGGGGCGCGAGCCTGATCGGCGTCGACAACACCGGCCCGATCATCTCCTTCTTCCCGATCTTCCTCTTCGCGATCGTCTTCGGGCTCTCGATGGACTACGAGGTCTTCCTGATGTCGCGGATCCACGAGGAGTGGGAGCACACCCACGAGCCGACCGAGTCGGTGACCCGCGGCCTTGCCCTGACGGGGCGCGTGATCACCGCGGCGGCGGTGATCATGGTCACCGTCTTCGCCTCCTTCATGCTCGGCGACGAACGGGTGATCAAACTCTTCGGCCTCGGCCTCGCCTCCGCCGTCCTGCTCGACGCCGTCGTCATCCGCACCGTGCTGGTGCCGGCGATCATGCAGCTGTTCGGCAGGCGCGCCTGGTGGTTCCCCGACTGGCTCGGCCGCATCCTCCCCCGCCTCCACGTCGAGCCCGGCGAGTCCCCCCTCGCCGACCGCCTGCACCCGCTCACCGCGGACGAGACGGAGTAGCCCGCAAACCAGGAGGTCGGCGGGGTCAGCTGACCAAAAGAGCCTCGCTCAGGAGGCCTTGGTGACTTTATTTGCCTTGAGACAGCGCGTACAGACGTAGGCGCGGACGGGGCGGCCGCCCTCCTCGATCCGAACCTTCTGCAGGTTCGGCTCGAAGCGCCGCTTGGTGGCGACCATCGAGTGGCTCCGGGACTGTCCGAACGCCGGCTTCTTTCCGCAGCTGTGGCATACCTTGGCCATCGGGTCGTGGATGGTACCTTGTTCGCTAGTTAGCTAAGTGGACTAATGCTTTGAGCCGCTGCACCGCTCGGGCAGAAGGGGAGAACGATGAGCATCGAGGACTTGGCCCAGGTGAACATGCACGAGGCGAAGACCCACCTCTCGAAGCTGGTCGAGCGCGTCGAAGGCGGCGAGGAGATCGTCATCAGCCGCGCCGGCAAGCCGGCGGCGAAGCTGGTTCCGGTGCCGAAGCAGAAGAGCGGCAAACGCCGGCTGGGAGCCTGGGAAGGCAAGGGAGTCACGGTGGAGGACTTCGAGAGCATCGAGCTCGATATCGAGGAAACGCTCGAAAAGAAGTGGCGCTCAGCGCTCGACGACTCAGGCGAGGGCCGCAGTTGAAGCTCCTGCTGGACACTCACGTGCTGGTCTGGACGCTGCTCGGGCACGAGAGGCTCTCGGCGACGGCAAGCGTGGCCATCCAGGATTCCGCCAACGAGGTGTTCGTCAGCGTCGTCAGCGCCTGGGAGGTCGAGATCAAAGCAGCCAAGGGGAAGCTGTCGATGCTCGGGCCCCTCGGCGACGCGCTGGCTCGCCAGCGCTTCGGATCACTGCCGGTGACCCTGCGGCACGTCCTCGCCGTGGAATCGCTTCCGCGCCACCACCGCGATCCGTTCGACCGCATGCTGATCGTCCAGGCGCTGCTCGAAGGCATGACCCTGGTCAGCTCCGACCGCAAGATGCGGGACTACCCGATCGCGCTTCTGCCGGCGTCCTGACCGAGCCGTCGCTGCTCAGCGCAGCTGCTGCTTGAGCAGCGCCATCCGCGCCACGGTCAGCGCCGAGTTGCGGCCCTGGTCGCGCTTGCCGCCGCCCGAGCGGGCCAGCGCCTGCTCCATGTTGTCGCAGGTGATCACCCCGAAGGCACAGGGGACCCCGGTCTCCAGCTGGACCTCCTGGATTCCTCGGGCCGCCTCGGCGCAGACGAAGTCGTAGTGGTCGGTCTCGCCGCGGATCACCACGCCGAGACAGGCGACGCCGTCGAAGCGCCCGCTGCGGGCGTGCTGGAGCGCCGCGAAGGGCAGCTCGTAGGCGCCCGGGACGGAGACGAAGGAGATCTTCTCGGCGGCAACGCCGGCCAGTTCGAAGCCCTGGCGCGCGCCGTCTTCCAGACGCTGCGCGAGTTCCTCGTAGAAACGGCCGACGCAGACCGCGAAGCGCATCCCCGCGAGGGTGCCGCGCTCCTGCGAGGTGAACTGCTCGAGGAAGGCCCCGTCGCCCTCAGCCATTGCCGGCTCCCGCGTCGCGCTCCTCCTCGTCGTGGATCATCTCCTCGTCGAGGGCCAGGCCCTGATGGTGCAATGAGTGGCCCATCTTGTCGCGCTTGGCCCGCAGGTAGGCCTCGTTGTGGGGGTTGGGAGCGTGCTCGAGCGGCACCTGCTCGGTGACCGAGAGCCCGTAGCCCTCGAGGCCGACGATCTTTTTCGGGTTGTTGGTGAGGATGCGGATGCTGGAGAGCCCGAGGTCGCCGAGGATCTGGGCGCCGATCCCGTAGTCGCGCAGGTCGGCGGGCAGGCCGAGCTTGAGGTTGGCCTCGACCGTGTCGACCCCCTCCTCCTGCAGCTTGTAGGCGCGCAGCTTGTTCAGCAGGCCGATCCCGCGCCCCTCCTGGGAGAGGTAGAGCAGGACCCCCCGCCCCTCGCGCTCGATCATCGACAGCGCCGATTCCAGCTGCTCGCCGCAGTCGCAGCGCATGCTGTGGAAGACGTCGCCGGTCAGGCACTCCGAGTGCACGCGGACCAGCACGTCGGACTCGCCGGCGATCTCGCCCTTGACCATTGCCACGTGGTGTTTGTCATCGACCAGGGAGCGGTAGCCGACCGCGGTGAAATCGCCGAAGGCGGTCGGCAGCGCGGTGGCGACCACCCGCTCGACCAGCTTCTCCTTGCGCCGCCGGTAGGCGATCAGGTCGGCGACCGTGACCATCTTCAGTCCGTGGCGTTCGCAGTAGGGGATCAGGTCCGGCACCCGGGCCATCGTGCCGTCGTCGTTCATCACCTCGCAGATCACCCCGGCGGGGATCAGGCCGGCCAGGCGCGCCAGGTCAACCGAGGCCTCGGTGTGGCCGGTGCGCTCCAGGACGCCACCGTCTTTGGCCCGCAGGGGGAACATGTGGCCGGGGCTGACGATGTCGCGCGGGCCCGACTCGGGGTCGATCGCGACCTGGATCGTGTGGGCGCGGTCGTGGGCCGAGATGCCGGTGCTGACGCCGCCGGCGGCCTCGATCGTCACCGTGAAGGCGGTCTGCAGCGGGGCCTCGTTCTTGGCCGCCATCAGTTTCAGGCCCAGGGCCTCGCAGCGCTCGGCGGTCAGCGCCAGGCAGATCAGGCCGCGGGCCTCTTTGGCCATGAAGTTGACCGCCTCGGGGGTGGCGAACTGGGCCGCCATCACGAGGTCCCCCTCGTTCTCCCGGTCCTCGCCGTCGCAGACGACGACCATGCGGCCGCGGCGGATCTCCTCAAGGGCCTCCTCGATCGTCGAGAAGGGACTGTGCCCCGCTCTGGTCGCCACGCCCTCTTGTCTCTCGGCCTCGGTCATCTTGCTCACGCCTGCTCCTTTCCGGCCAATGGTCCCATGATCCGCTCCACGTACTTGGCGACGATGTCGCTCTCGACGTTGAGGCGGTCCCCGCGCACGAGCTCGCCGAGGATCGTCCGCTCCAGCGTCTCAGGAATCAGGGAAACGGAAACCCAAGAATCGTCCAAATCGGCGACCGTCAGGCTGACCCCGCTGAGCGTGATCGACCCCTTGTCGACCACGTACCGCATCAGCTCGGGCGGCAGCTCGACCCGGACCCGCCGGGCGAAGCCGTCCTCGGCGACCTCGAGCACGGTTCCCACGCCGTCGACGTGGCCCTGGACGATGTGGCCGCCGAGCCGGTCGGAGGGCTTCATGGCCAGCTCCAGGTTGACCCGCGAGCCCGCCTCCAGGGCGCCGAGCGCGGTGACGGCCAGGGTCTGGTTCATCGCCTCGGTCTCGAAGCCCGCCTCGTCGACCGTCGTTGCCGTCAGACAGCAGCCGTTGACGGCGACCGAGTCCCCCGGGGCGATCTCCGGCCCCAGCGCCGTCGCGATCCGCAGCGTCGCGCCGTCGGCGGTGCGATCGACCGACTCGACGCTTCCCAGATCCTGAACCAGGCCGGTGAACACCTCACCACTCCCTGAAGCGCGCGGTGATCAGCGTGTCCTCGCCGATCCGCTCGGTCGAGGAGGCAAGGGCCGTCAGGCGCGCGGGCGCGGGCGCATCTGGGGCAGCGGCGGGAGACGAGGTGCCGAGGAGCACGGGGGCGACGAAGATACGCGATTCATCCAGCTCCCCGGCGGCCATGAAGGCCGCTGCGAGCGTCCGGCCGCCCTCCAGGAAGACGTTGGTGACGTCGCGGCGGCCGAGCTCGGCGAGCGCGGAGGCGATGCGGTCGGCCGGGGATGCGCCGGCGGCGACCAGGACCTCGGCGCCGGCGTCGCGCAGAGCCGCAAGGCGGGCCGCGGCGGCCTCGGGGGCGACCACGAGCAGAACCGGAGACTCCCCGACGGTGGTCAGGAGGCGGGAGTCCAGCGGCAGCCTGGCCCCGGAGTCGAAGACCACGCGGCGGGGCTGCCGCGGCGCGGGGCCCTCCTGGGCAGGCCTGGCGGTGAGCAGAGGGTCGTCGGCGAGGGCGGTGCCGAGACCGACGGCGATCGCGTCGGATTCGGCGCGCCAGCGGTGGACCAGGGCGCGGCTCTCGGGCCCGGAGATCCAGGGCGAGTCACCGGGCGCCGTCGCGGTCTGACCGTCCAGCGACATCGCCAGCTTGAGGACGACCAGCGGCAGGCCGGTGCGAGCGTGCTTGCGAAACGGCTGGTTGAGCAGGCGAGCGGCGGCCGCCTCGGCGCCGGCGGCGAATTCCACCTCGACGCCGCCGTCGCGGAGGATGCCGGGCCCCCGGCCCGAGGCCTTCTCGGTCGGGTCCTCGGAGGCGATGACGACGCGGCCGATGCCGGCCTCGGCGATCGCCTCCACGCAGGGCGGCTGGCGGCCCTGGTGGGCGCAGGGCTCCAGGGTCACGTACATCGTCGCCCCGGCGGGGTCCTCCCCGCGCCGGCGGCAGTCCGCCAGCGCCGCCCGCTCGGCGTGCAGGCCGCCGAGCTCGGCGTGGAACCCCTCACCGATAACCTCCCCGTCGCGAACGATCACGGCGCCGACCAGAGGATTTGGGCTGACTCGTCCCCGCCCGCCCTCGGCCAGCTCCAGCGCTCGCCTGAGCAGATCCCGATCGGTGGCGGTGAGTGGGACTTTCATGGGACCGATTGACTCGTCAATCAACCAGGATTCTACCCCCCTCGCGCAGTACCTACGGATAGCCTGACCGACCGCGCATGAAGCTGATCATCCAAATCCCCTGCCTGAACGAGGAGGCGACGCTGCCGGCGACGATCGCCGATCTGCCGCGGCAGATCGAGGGAATCGACCAGGTCGAGCTGCTGGTGATCGACGACGGCTCCACCGACCGCACGGTCGAGGTGGCCCGCGAGTGCGGCGTCGAGCACATCGTCCGCCTGACCAACAACCGGGGGCTGGCGGCGGGCTTCCAGGCCGGGCTCGACGCCTGCCTGAAGCTCGGCGCCGACCTGATCGTCAACACCGACGCCGACAACCAGTACTCCGGCGCCGACGTCCCCAAGCTGGTGGCGCCGATCCTCGCCGGCGAGGCCGACATGGTGGTCGGCGACCGCCGGGTGGCGGACATCGAGCACTTCTCCGGGGCCAAGAAAGCGCTGCAGCACCTGGGCAGCTGGGTGGTCCGCAAAGCCTCGGGGACCGAGGTCGCCGACGCCACCTCGGGGTTCCGCGCCTACAACCGCGAGGCGGCGCTGCAGCTGCTGGTCGTCGATAACTTCACCTACACGCTGGAGAGCCTGATCCAGGCCGGGAAGATGCTGGTCGCCGTCGACCAGGTCCAGATCGGGACCAACCCGCGGACCCGCGATTCCCGCCTCTTCTCCTCGACCGGCGCCTACGTGCGCCGCAACGGCGCCGCGATCTTCCGCATCTACGCCCGCTACGAGCCGCTGCGGACCTTCGTCACCGCGGCGATCGTGGTCGGCCTCCTCGCCCTCGCCGCCTGGCTGCCGTTCCTGATCGACTGGATCTTCAACGGCGACTCGACCGGCCACATCCAGTCGCTGATCCTCGGCGCGGTGCTGTTCATGGCCGCGGTGCAGCTGTTCGCGCTGGGGGTGATCGGCGACCTGCTCGCCGGCCAGCGGGTGATGACCCAGCGGGTCTTCGAGCGGGTGCGCCGCGTCGAGCTGGCGCTCGGCGTCGAGCCCTCTCACTACGAGCCGGGGAAGGGCGGCGAGTGAAGAAATCCAGCACCGCGGACTACGGGAAGACGGCGAGCTTCCTGGCGATCGGCGTCGGCCTCACCGGCGTCATCACCTACGCCTACTTCCTGATCGCCTCCCACGTCCTCTCCAAACCCGACTACGGGCAGATCACGGTGCTCTGGTCGGCCGTCTTCATCACGATCTCGACCCTCTACCGGCCGATCGAACAGCTGCTCTCGCGCCACATCTCCGAGCGGCTGGTGAAGGGCGAACCGGTCGGCCAGCCGATGCGGGTCGCCTCGACGATCCAGGCCGGGCTCTCGCTGCTCTTCGCCGTCGTCGCCCTGGCCCTGCGCGGCCCGATCCAGAACGGGGTGCTGGAGGGCAACGAAGCGCTCTACTGGGTCTTCTTCACCTCGGTCCTCTTCTACGCCGCCAGCTACTTCGCCCGCGGCTTCCTCGCCGGCGAGCAGCGCTTCGGGCTGTTCGTGGCGATGATCCTCTCGGAATCGTGCTTCCGCACGATCTTCGCGGTGATGGTCGCGATCGGCGTCCTGACCGGCCAGTCGGCGGTGGCGATCGGGATCACCGCGGCGCCGGCGCTCTCCCTGCTCGTCGTCCCCTTCGCCTTCGCCCGGCGGGCGCAGAAAGAGAGAGCGGCAACCGATGCCACCGGGGACGGGTCCTCCACCGCCGAGTCGCCGACCGGCGCCCCCGGACGCGAAGCGGAGGAGGCGCCGCCCGATGACTTCTCGCTGGCCCACGGCGGCGGCTTCGCGGCGGCTGTCCTGCTGATCATGTTCAGCGAACAGGCCTTCCTCAACGCCGGGCCGCTGATCACCCGCGGCCTGCAGGGCGCCGCGGCGGCCGGCTTCATCTTCAACGTGCTGATGCTGGCACGGGCGCCGCTGCAGCTCTTCCAGTCGGTCTCGACCAGCATCCTCCCCCACCTCACCAGCCTGCACACCAGCGAGGAGCCGGACTCCGACCGCGAGTTCCGCCGCACGGTGAAAATGGTCCTGCTGGGGATCGCCGCCTTCACCGCCCTGGTCGTCGTCGTGGTCCTGATCGGCGGCCCGAAGCTGATGCAGATCGCCTTCAGCAAGAAGTTCACCTACGACCGCGCCGGCCTGCTGCTGATCTCGGTCGGCATGGGCCTCTACCTCTCCTCGGTCACCGTCAACCAGGCCTGCATCGCCCAGGGCCAGGTGCGGCGCGCCGCGGCGCGCTGGATCAGCTGCGCGGCGCTGTTCATCGCCTGGAACTTCGTGCCGCTGGTCAGCAACGAGTTCCGCCGCGTGGAGATCGGCTTCCTGCTCGCCGCCGGCGTCCTCTTCGGACTCCTCTACCTGGCCTACAGGCACCCGCCGGAGCGCCCCGAACACGCGCCCGAGCCGGGCTCCGCCGAGGAGCTGGAGACCAGCCTGGCGTTCCTCGACGAGAACGTCTGAGCGGCGCCCCGGGCGCCTGGCGATCCTCTAAGTTCGCCCGATGGGCGCGCACGACGCCGAGCTGATCCTGATCGCCGGCGTCCTGCTGGCCGCGGGCACCGCCGGCGCCCTGGTCGCCGACCGCGTCCGCGTCCCCGGCCTACTGCTCTTCCTCGGCCTCGGGATGCTCGCGGGGTCCGAAGGGATCGGCGGGATCGAGTTCTCCGACGCCGGGCTGGCGCGGACGCTGGGGACGATCGCCCTGGTGCTGATCCTCTTCGAGGGCGGCCTCAGCTCGGGCTGGGCGGAGATCCGGCCGGTGCTCGGGACCGCCGCCTCGCTGGCCACCGTGGGGACGGCGCTGACCGCGGCGATCGCCGGCTTCGCGGCAAAGCTGATCTTCGGCCTCAGCACCCTGGAAGGGATGCTGGTCGGGGCGGCGATCGCCGCCACCGACTCGGCGGCGATCTTCGCCGTCCTGCGCGGCTCGACGATCGAGAAGCGTCTGGCGCGCTCGCTGGAGGGCGAGTCGGGGATGAACGACCCGGTGGCACTGCTGCTGGTGATCGGGTTCATCGAATGGATCCAGCAGCCGGGATACGGGCTCGCCGACATGGCCGGGCTCTTGGCCCTGAAGCTGGCCGTGGGGACGGCGGTCGGCCTCGGCGGCGGCTGGCTCGCGGTGCGGACCCTGGAGCGCGTGCGGCTACCGTCCGACGGCCTGTACCCGGTGGCGACGCTGGCCCTCGCCGGGATCGCCTACGGAACCGCCGAGCTGGCCCACGGGTCCGGCTTTCTCGCCGTCTACATGACCGCGCTGGCCCTCGGCTCGGGGCGGACGCCCGCCCGACGCACCCTGGTCTCCTTCCACGAGGGGCTGGGCTGGATCGCCCAGATCTCGCTCTTCATCATGCTCGGGCTGCTGGTCTTCCCCGGGCACCTCGGCGGCGTCGCGGGGAAGGGGATCGCGCTCTCGGCGGTGCTGATCTGCCTCGCCCGCCCGCTGGCGACCTTCGCGGCGACCGCCTTCGCCAGCCTCAACGCCCGCGAGCGCCTGATGCTCGGCTGGGCCGGCCTGCGCGGGGCGACGCCGATCTGGCTCGCCACCTTCCCCGTCGTCGCCGGGGTCGGCGAAGGGCAGCAGCTGTTTGCGATCGTCTTCTTCGTCGTCGTCAGCTCGACCCTGGTCCAGGGGGCGAGCTTCGAGCCGCTGGCGCGGCGGCTCGGCCTGACCACCGAGGAGCCGGCGCTGCCGAGGCGGCTGTTCGAGGCAGGGCGGATCCGCCGCATGGGCGGCGAGGTGGTCGCCTTCCGCCTGCCGCCGGGCGCCGCCGCGGCCGGGCACCGGGTGCGCGAGCTGGGGCTGCCCCGCGAGGCGCTGGTCAACGTGATCGTCCGCGACGGGCGCGCGATCCCGCCCCGCGGCTCGACCGAGCTGCGCGCGGGGGATGAGCTGCACGTGCTCGTCCGCAGCGCCCGGCGGGAGCAGGTCGAGGCGCTGACCCGGCGCTGGGTCGAGGGCCCAATCGGCGGATCGCCCCGCTAGGCCCGCTTCGGCCCGGCCGGGACCAGCATGTTCTCGAGGCGCGCCAAGGCCTCCGTCTCCCCCATCGCCACCAGGACGTCGCCGCTGTCGAGGGTGGCATCGCCGGGCGGCTCGGGTTCGACGCTGCCGTCGGGGCGGCGCAGGGCGACGATCATCGCGGCCCCCCGCACCTCGTCGAGGCTGCGGCCGATCGCCTCGCTGTCCGCCACGACCTCGATCTCCTCCATCCGGTACTCCGGCGCCACGTCGACGACGCCGCTGACCTGGGGGTGCAGAGTGAGGCGGGCCATCTCCGCGCCGCTGGACTTGTAGGGGGAGACGATGCGGTCGGCGCCGGCCCGGCGCAGCTTCGTCTCGGAGTGCTCGAGCGCAGCGCGCGAGACGATCGTGATGTCGCCCCGCAGCTCGCGGGCGGTCAGGGTGATGAAGATGTTCTCCGGGTCGGAGTCCACGCAGGCGATCACCCCGGCCGCCCGCATGATCCCGGCGGTCAAGAGCGTCTCGTCGTCGGAGGGCGAGCCCTCCATGAACGGCACCCCGAGGGCGTCGGCGTACTCCCTGGTCTCGGCCGGGTTGTGATCGATCACCACGCAGCTCCTGCCGGCCGCCAGCAGGTCGCGGGCGGCCTGCTGGCCGACCCGGCCGAAACCGCAGATCAGGATGTGGTCACTGAGCGAATCGATCTGCTTCAACGTCCGTCTCTCCTCGAGCAGGCCCGACAGGTGGCCCGACACGAAGAACTCCGTGACCGAGACCAGGGCGTAGAAGAGGGTACCCACGCCGAGGACGATCAGGGCGACCTTGACGATCTGGCCGCCGGTGCCGCTCGGCTCGGGGATCGAGCCGACGGTGGCGATCGTGTCGAGCGACCAGACCAGCCCGAAGCCGACCGAGGTCCCCTCGGTGACCATGAAGCCGACGGTGCCGATCGCCAGCAGGACGGCGACGATCGCGAGGACGATCGCCAGGCGTCCCAGGAAGCCGACGAGCTCGCGGCGCAGGGCGGCGCGGGTGCCGCCGAGGCCGGGGTGCTCGGCGATCTCGCGCAGGCCGCCGGGCCCGACCGAGAGGCGGGGCGGCTGGCGCGAGGGCTCCATCCGGGCTCCCGGTCAGACGGCGCTGGCCGCAGCGGCGATGTCCCGGTAGGCCTGGGCCGGTTCGGGAGCGCCGAAGACGGCGGAGCCGGCGACGAACAGCGAGGCGCCGGCCTCGGCGACCGGGCCGGCGGTGGCGACGTCGATGCCGCCGTCGACCTCGATCCGGGTGCCGGGGTCCACCAGGGCGTCGAGTCGGGCGACCTTGTCGGGCGAGGACTCGATGAAGGACTGGCCGCCCCAGCCGGG
>DASVWP010000168.1:0-2032 GCA_036393155.1 Solirubrobacterales bacterium
CAAGTGGCAGGCGATAACCGGCGTCTGGGTGATCGCCTTCTCCGCTGTCGGCACCTTCGTCCTCCTCAAGCTGGTGGGTCTGGTGATCCCGCTGCGGATGACCGAGGCCGAAATGGAGGAAGGCGACGTCGCCGTCCACGGCCACGAGGTGTACCCGTCCGACGTGCCCTCCCTGGGCTACCCGGACGGCTATCCGCCGCAGCCGGCGACTCCGCCGGCCACTCCTGCGGCAGGAGGGGCGAGCGCTTAGCGGCTTCGCCCCTTCAACCCGGACGCAGCACGGAACCGCCCCCGCTTCCTCCCGGGGGCGGTTCCGCGATCACGCCCGGCGCGCCGCGTCGCGCAGCACGCTGAGCATCGTCGCGAGAGCGGGGGTCGCGGCCGCACCGCGGGGCGTCGCCGCGAAGACCTTGCGGGCCGGGCTGCCGGGGTGCAGCGAGCGCACCTGGATGTCGGGCCGCACCGTGGAGAGCGCGAGCTGGGGGATCAGCGCCACGCCTACCCCGGCGGCGACCAGGCCCTGGACGGTCTGGTAGTCGTCGCTCTCGAAGGAGACCCGGGGTTCGAAGCCGGCGGCGTGGCAGGAGCGGATCACGTGGCGGGCGCAGGGGCTGGCCGCCGAGGTCTGGATCCACGCCTCTTCCCGCAGGTCCTCCAGCCGCAGCCGCTTGCGGGAAGTGAGTGGGTGGTCGTGGGGAAGGGCCAGGTGCAGAGGGTCGTCGAGCAGGGGGTAGCGGCGCATCCCCGCCCCCAGGCGCTCGCCGACCCCGGGGAATTCGAACAGCAGCACGAGGTCGAACTCGCCCGCCCGCAGCCGCGGCGCGATCTCCTCCGGCTCGCCCTCGGCGAGGCTCAGCTCGACCCCGGGGTGGGAGGCGCGGAAGGCGGCGATCGCCTGCGGCATCAGGGTCGCCCCGGCGGTCGGGAAGGAGGCGGTGCGCAGGTGCCCGCCGTGGCCGGCGGCGATCGCCTCCAGCTCCGCCTCGGCGGTCTGCAGCTGGGCGAGGATGCCGCTGACGTGGGCGACCAGGGCCGCGCCGGCGGCGGTCGGGCGCACGCCGCTGCGGCTGCGCTCCAGCAGCGCCACGCCCGCTTCCCCCTCCAGGGTGGCGATCGCCTGCGAGACGGCGGACTGCGAGTAGGCGAGCGCGTCGGCAGCATCCGAGAAGGAGCCGTGCTCGATCACCTCGCGCAGGACGTTGAGACGGTTCAGGTTCAGCATAAGCAGTACTGATTCAAAGGATAGGCAATAGCAGTTGCGCTAATGCAGAGGCAGTGCCACCATCGGCTTCGAGCTTGCAGTCCCCACTTCCCCAAGGAGGCCAGAGATGGCACTGAAGATCATCGTTTCCTACGACGACACCGACAACGACCGCGACGCCCTCGCCCTCGGCCGCCTGCTGGCGATCAACGGCGCCGAGCTCTCGCTCGCCTACGTCCGCCATTCCTTCGGCGACACCGCGCTGGAGCAGAAGGAGGCCGAGGACCTGCTCGCCCGCGGCGCCGAATCGCTCGGCGCGCCGGACATGCCCCAGCACGTCGTGGTCAACCCGGCGACCAGCGTCGGGCTGATGGAGCTGGCGGCGAAGGAGGGGGCCGACGTGATCGTCTTCGGCTCCGAATACCGGACGGCCAACGGCCTCGTCAAGCCGGGCATCTCCGCCCACAAACTGCTGCTCGGCGGTCCCGCGGCGATCGCCGTCGCCCCCGCCGGCCTGCGCTCCAATCCCGCGCTCAGCATCAACACGATCGCGGTGATCGATGAGGGCGACCCGGCCGCGCGACAGACCGCGGAGAGCCTCTCCTCGGCGCTCGGTGCCGCCGTCGCCGAGCACGGTGCCGGCCCGGCCGACCTGCTCGTGGTCGGCTCCCGGTCCGAGGCGCCGGAAGGCAAGGTCGTACTCAGCGCCTCCAGCGACTACGCGGTCGAGGCCGCGACCTACCCGGTGCTGGTCCTGCGCCGCGGCGTCGCCCTCGACTTCGCCGCCGCGGCCGCGGCGCCCGCCGCCTGAGTCAGGCGCGCGGTTTCCTG
>DASVWP010000169.1:0-6624 GCA_036393155.1 Solirubrobacterales bacterium
CTCGTCGATGTAGATGATCCCCGTCTCGGCCTTCTTGACGTCGAAGTCGGCGGCCTGGATCAGCTTCAGGAGGATGTTCTCGACGTCCTCGCCGACGTAGCCGGCCTCGGTCAGCGCGGTCGCGTCGGCGATCGCGAACGGCACGTTGAGGATCCGCGCCAGGGTCTGGGCGAGCAGGGTCTTGCCGCAGCCGGTCGGCCCCAGCATCATGATGTTCGACTTCTGCAGCTCGACCTCGGTCTCTTCGGACTGCGCGATCTGGACCCGCTTGTAGTGGTTGTAGACGGCGACCGAGAGGGCCCGCTTGGCGGCCTCCTGGCCGACCACGTACTCCTGCAGGACGTCGTAGATCTCGCGCGGTTTCGGCAGGTTCTCGAGCTCGAAGACCGGCGGCGCGGTCAGCTCCTCGTCGATGATCTCGTTGCAGAGGTCGATGCACTCGTCGCAGATGTAGACGCCGGGGCCGGCGATCAGCTTTTTCACCTGGCGCTGCGACTTGCCGCAGAAGCTGCAGAGGAGCTGCTCGTTGGAATCGGTGGGACGTGCCAGCGGAATCCCCTCCTAACGGGACGATCGCGGTTCTGCGGCAGCCACCTCAAGCTTAGACGGGGGCGGGTGCCGGTTACGAGGGCTCGTTTACTGCGCCTGGACGGCTGTCCCTGCTCGTGGTCGGCGAGTTGCGCGCCCCGCTACCGTTGGCGCCGTGTCCGCCGAGCCGCAGATAGCCCCGGTCGCCGCCGGTGAGCTGGACGAGCTGCTGCCGCTGATCGCCGCCTACCAGCGCTTCTACGAGGTCGGCGACGTCGACCCCGAGCGCAACCGCACCTTCTTCGGCCGCTTCATCGCGCCCAGCGAGGACGGGATGCTGCTCGGTGCCCGGGTGGACGGCTGGCTGCTCGGCTACGCCTGCCTCTACTGGCACTTCACCTCGCTGCTGGCGGCCGAGACGGTGCTGATGAACGACCTCTTCGTGGCGCCGGAGGCCCGCGGCCATGGCATCGGCCGCGCCCTGATCGAGGCCAGCACCGGCGTCGCCCGCGAACGCGACGCCGCCTACCTGGAGTGGGCCACCGCCCCCGACAACCACACCGCCCAGCGCCTCTACGACTCCCTCCCGACCGAGCGCTCGGAATGGATCGAGTACGAGCTGGAGCTATGACGCGCCCTGCATTTGTGCGCCCATAGAGCAGAAATGCAGGTCGCATCGAACATCGAGGTCGAAGCCGCGGACCGCGAGGACCCGGAGGTGCGGGCGCTCTACGCGGTCTTCATGCGCGAGGCCGACGGGCCGCTGGTCGCCGCGGGCGAGATGAGCGAGGCCGACCTGGAGGCCGACATCGCCGCCGGGCCGCCGGCCGAGCTGGTGCCGCCGGGCGGGGCGCTGCTGCTCGTCCGTGTCGGCGGGGCCCCGGCGGGGCTCGCCGGGGTGCGACACCTCGACACCGAGCTGGCCGAGGTGAAGAGCATGTACGTCGACCCGGCCCATCGCGGCCTCGGACTCGGCCGCCGCCTGCTGGGAGAGGTCGAGGCGATCGCCCGGCGCGCCGGCTGCCGCCGCGTCCGCCTCGACACCTCCGACTACCTGACCGAGGCGATCGGCCTCTACCGCTCCGCCGGCTACGCCGAGGTCGCCGACTACAACCGCAATCCCAAGGCCAGCCTCTGGTTCGAACGCGAGCTCGGCGAGGCGGAGCGGCGCTAGAGCTCAGCTCCAGGTGTCCCAGCGCTTCAGTTCCGGCTCGGGGTCGACCGGGACCCCGCGGACGTGGAGCTCGAAGTGCAGCTGGCAGCCGACGGTGATCGCGTTGCCGGTCTTGCCGACCGCGCCGACCCGCTCGCCGGCCCAGACCCGCTCGTCCCTGCGGACGCGCGGCGGCCGGATCAGGTGGGCGTAGAAGTAGCTGCGGTCTTCGCCCTGGCCGTGAATCTCCAGGTAGTTGCCGTAGAGGACCGGGTCGTAGCCGACGTGGGTCACCTTCCCGGTTGCCGCGGCCACCAGCTCGGTGCCGCAGGCGGCGACGATGTCGAATCCCTCGTGGGTGCGGCCGCCGCTGCGCGGCGCCCCGAATTCCCCGATCGGCCCCCGCGTCCCGTGCGGCCCCTGGACCGGGAAGACGTTGCGGAAGTACGAGGAGCCGCCGTTGCGGCTGAAGATCTTCGCCGGCGCCCCGGTCGGGAGCAGCAGCCCGGCTCCGAGGGCCGCGACCGCGATCCAGGCGACCCGGACCTTGAGCAAGCGAGCCCCTAGTGGTGCTCGATGACGCGGTCGACGATGTTGTACTCCTTCGCCTCCTCCGCGCTCATGAAGTAGTCCCGCTCGGTGTCTTTGGTGACCTTCTCGAACGGCTGACCGGTGTGCTTGGCGATGATCTCGTCGAGCCGGCGGCGGACGTCGATGATCTCTTTGGCGTGGATCTCGATGTCGGTGGCCTGACCCTGGAACCCGGCGGAGACCTGGTGGATGAGGATCTTCGAGTTGGGCAGCGCCATCCGTTTGCCGGAGGCGCCGCCGCAGAGCAGCAGGGCACCCATGCTCATCGCCACGCCGACGCAGATCGTCTGCACGTCCGGTTTGATGAACTGCATCGTGTCGTAGATCGCCAGGCCGGCGTAGACCGAGCCGCCCGGTGAGTTGATGTAGAGGCTGACGTCCTTCTCCGGATCCTCGGACTCCAGGTGCAGGAGCTGAGCGACGATCAGGTTGGCGATGTCGTCGGTGACCGGCGTGCCGAGGAAGACGATCCGCTCGCCGAGCAGCCGCGAGTAGATGTCGAAGGCGCGCTCGCCGCGCGAGGTCTGCTCGACCACCATCGGGACCAGAGGGCTCATGTTCCGCACTCTATAGAAGGCGTCCGGCGGCCACGCCTGCCGGGGACCGGCTCACTCGTCCCCGGGGGTCCACAGTTTGCCGCCGCCCTCCTGCTCGGACTCTTTCTCTTTCTCGGGCGTCCAGATCTTCTCCCGCGCTTCGGCCTGCTCGAGCGGGATCGGCTTCGCCGCCTCGGCGACCAGGTCGATCGCCTTGCGGGCCCGGATGTCCTCGCGGACCATCGCGTCGCGGCCGTTCTTGCGCAGTCGCTCCAGCAGCTTCTCGGGCGTCGTCCGTTCGTGTTCGGCGCTGTGCTCGAGGGCCTCGACCATCTCCTCGTCGGAGACCTCGATCTGCTCCGCCTCGGCGATCGCGCTGACCACCGCCTCGCGCTTCAGCTCGCGCTCGGCGTCGGGCAGCGATTCCTCGATCAGCTCCTCGCGCGTTTGGCCCTGCATCTGGAAGAAGGCGGCGGGGTCCATGCCCCGCCCGGCGAGCTGGCGTTCCATCCGCTCCATCCGTTCGGTCGCCCGCGCGCTCACCAGGTCCTCCGGCACCTCGACGCTCGCCGCCTCGACCGCGGCGTCGACGGCGGCGATGCGGAAGTCTTCCTCGGCCCGGCTGCCGAGCGCTTTGCCGACTTTCTCGCGGATGTCCTCGCGCAGCTCCTGCAGCGTGTCGAACTCGGAGGCGTCGGAGGCGAAGTCGTCGTCGAGCTCCGGGAGGATTTTCTCCCGCACCTCTTTCACCTTGACCTTGAACAGCGCGTCCTGGCCGGCGAGGTGGTCGGCCTGGTAATCCTCGGGGAAGGTGACGTTGACCTCGCGCTCCTCCCCCGGGGCGGCGCCGACCAGCTGCTCCTCGAAGCCCTCGATCAGCTGCCCGGACCCCAGCGAGAGCAGGTAGTCCTCGGCCTTGCCACCCTCGAACGCCTTGCCGTCGAGCAGCCCCTCGAAGTCGATCAGCAGCGAGTCGCCCTCGGCGGCCGCCCGCTCGACCGGCTCCAGGCGCGCGAAGCCCTCCTGGATCCGCTCGACCTCGCGGTCGACGATGTCGTCGGGAACCTCGGTCTCGGCTCTGCCGACCTCCAGGCCCTTGTACTCGCCGAGCTCGGCCGGCGGCCGGACCCCAATCTCGAACTTGAACTCCAGCGGCTCGCCTTCGTTCTCCGGGGTCGAGACCATCTCGATGCTGGGGTCGCCGATCGGCGTGATGCCGGAGTCCAGCAGCGCCTGTTCGTACCACTCGGGAAGCGCATCGCGGATCGCCTCCTCGAGCACCGAGGCGAACCCGAGCCGCTGGATCACCAGCGAGGGCGGCGCCTTGCCTTTGCGAAACCCCGGCATCCGCAGTTCCCGCGCCATTGCCCGGGCGGCGCGGGAGGCGGCCTTCTGGACATCTTCGGCTCCGACCTCGACCGCGACCGAGGCGCGCGAGTCGGGCAGCTCTTCAACGGTCGTCTTCATCGACGCGTGACCCTAGAGGAATCGGCCCGCCGGTCGGTCCCAGGAGGGCTAGCGGCCGCGCCGCCGGTTGGCGTAATCGCGCAGGGCCGCCGTGAAGTCGATCGCGAAGGAGAGGCCGCGGCCGACCGGGCCGGTGACCACCCAGGCCCGGGCCCTATCGAGCGGCGACACCGCTGCGCTCCCCCGGCGACCCGCTCGCGGCCGCCGAGCCGCCGAGGATCTGGCGTTCCAGCCGCTCGCCCTGGCCGGCCGCCACCGCCCGCTGGGCGCGCCGCTCGTCCAGCTCGACGCCGTGCTCGAAGGCGAGGTCGAGCAGGCGCTGCTTCTCGATCCCCTCGCGCGCCGCCTGGAAGAAGAACCAGGCCAGCAGGCCGAGGCCGAGGAAGGTCCCCTCGACCATCATCACCACGCCGGCGACGCTCTGGTCGGTGATCGGCGAGATGTGCCAGGCGTGCTCGCCCCGGTCGTAGATCGTGTAGAGCACGCTGCCCGACCACATCAGGACGTTGCCGAGCACCGCCCCGGCGAAGCGCACGGCGATCACGTAGACGACCTTCCAACCGGCGGTGAACCACTGCGGGGTCGGCAGCGGCCCGAAGATCGGCATCCACATCAGGCAGCCGAAGAAGATGAAGGTCGCGTGCTCGAGCGCGTGCACCGGAGCGCCGCCGTAGGCGGCGTCGTAGAGCGCCGGGACGTGCCAGACGTAGAAGTTGACGAACCACAGCGGGAAGGCGATCAGCGGGTGGGTGAGGACGCGCAGGCGGTCGAAGGCCCGGATCGCCAGGATCGGCTGCAGCAGCGGGCCGGTCAGCCCGAGAACCAGCAGCAGCGAGGCGAGGTCGCCGATCATCAGGTGCTCGACCATGTGGGCGATCACCAGTTCCTCGGCGGCGTCGGAGATCGGCGTCACCAGGGTGGCGACGATCGTCAGCAGGCCGGCGCCGAAGCAGACCTGCCGCCACAGCGGCACCGGCCGGCCGCGGCCCGCCAGGGTCGCCGAGCGCTTCGCGTAGAGGCCGGCGGCGAGCAGCATCGGCAGCAGCTCGACGAGGCCCCAGAAGCCATCCAGGTGCGCCAGCGGCAGGGTCATCGAAAGCAGCGTAGCGACGTGATCCGGCGCCGCGGCGGCCGCGCCCGCTGCTAGCTTTGCCGGTCGCCGTGAGCTCCGTCGACGATCGCTTTCCGCCCATCGGCAGCTACGGCTTCCTCTCCGATTGCCACACCTCCGCGCTGGTCTCCTTCGCCGGCAACGTCGAGTGGCTCTGCGTGCCGCGCTTCGACTCGCCGAGCGCCTTCGCCGCCCTGCTCGACCGCGGCGCCGGCCGCTGGAGCCTGCGTCCGCGGGGCGTCGTCGTCCCGATCAGCCGCCGCTACAAACCGGGGACGCTGGTGATCGAGACCACCTGGGTCACCGAGACCGGCTGGCTGGTCGTCCACGACGCGCTGACGATCGCCGAGTGGACCCCGTCGGGCGGCGCCGGCAGCCGGCCCGAAACCGACCACGAGTCCGACCGCTCCCTGCTGCGCACCCTGACCTGCATCGACGGCGAGGTGGAAGTCGAGATGGAGTGCCTGCCGCGGTTCGGCTACGGGCTGCACGAGGCGCGCTGGAGCGGCGGCGAGCTGGGCGAAGCGACCGCCAGGGGCGAGGACGGGACCGAGCTGATGTTGACCAGCGACATGGAGTTGCGGATCGAAGGCGGGGCGGCCAGCGGCCGCCTGCACCTGCGGGAGAACGAAAGCGGCTTCTGCGCGCTGACCTGGGGCGGTGGCCTCGGCGGCCCGCGCAGCGCTCCCGAGGCGCTGGAGCGGCTGGACTCCACGGAAGAGTTCTGGCGCGACTGGCTGCGCGACGGCAGCTTCCCCGACCATCCCTGGCGGATCCACCTGCAGCGCTCGGCGCTGGTCCTCAAGGGGCTCACCTACACGCCGACCGGGGCGATCCTCGCCGCGCCGACGACCTCGCTGCCGGAGACCCCCGGCGGGGAACGCAACTGGGACTACCGCTACAGCTGGATCCGCGACTCCACCTTCAGCCTCTGGGCCCTGCACACGCTCGGCTTCGACCAGGAGGCGCGCGACTTCATGCGCTTCATCGTCGACGTCTGCAAGGACCACCCGGACCTCCAGATCATGTACGGGATCGGGCACGAGCGCGAGCTCGACGAGAAGATCCTCGAGCACCTCGACGGCTACGGCGGCGCCAAGCCGGTGCGGATCGGCAACGGCGCCTACGACCAGCGCCAGAACGACGTCTGGGGCGCCCTCCTGGACTCCATCTACCTGCATGAAAAAGCGCTGCGGGGCGGCGGCACGCAGGCCGACCGCGAGCTGATCCGCTACCAG
>DASVWP010000170.1:0-6640 GCA_036393155.1 Solirubrobacterales bacterium
GCCGCGCGGGCCGCCACGCCGGCGCCAGACCGCGAGCAGGACCTCTGCCCGACGCCGCTCCTGCTCGGCCACGACCCGCCTGGCGAGCGGGTGGTCCGAGGGCTCGCTTCCCTGCAGGCCCCAGCGCCCCCAGTAAAGCCCGGTCCAGTGCATCGCCACCAGCGCGCCGGCGAGCGGATCCCGCTCGTAGACCCGGTCGACGCCGCGGCCGTAGGGCGGGATCGTGGTCTCCAGCGGCAGCTCGAGGAAATGGGCGGGGCGCCCGGCTCCCGAGTTGTAAGCGGGAAGGTCGTCGAGCTCGCGCCAACCGTCGTCGTGGTGGGCGGCGGCGAGCCGCAGCGCCGGTGCGAGCAGGGGTGCGGCGAACCGCTCGTTCCCCCAATGCCCGGCGAGCGTGCCGGCGAGGGCGCCGTGCTCGTATTGAGGCACGAAGGTGAAGCCGCTGTCCCGCTTGCTTACGATCATTGTCCCGCGGAGGGTCGAGGACCGGACCGCAGCGAGGATAAACGTGGCGACCAGCAACCGACAGATCACCCCGGCCTACGTCTACGAGGCGGTCCGCACCCCCTTCGGCCGCTACGGCGCCGCCCTCTCCGGCGTCCGCCCCGACGACCTCGCCGCCCACTCGCTGCGGGCGCTGCTGGACCGCGTCCCCGGCCTCGACGTCGAGCGGATCGACGACGTGCTGATGGGCAACGCCAATGGCGCCGGCGAGGACAACCGCGACGTCGCCCGGATGGCGGTGCTGCTGGCCGGCCTGCCGACCTCGGTGCCCGGCGCCACCGTCAACCGCCTCTGCGGGTCCAGCCTCGAGGCGGCGATCCAGGGCGCGCGGGCGATCGAGACCGGCGACGCGGAGATCGTCCTCGCCGGCGGCGTGGAGTCGATGAGCCGCGCCCCGTGGGTGCTGCTGAAGCCGGCCAAGGGCTTTCCCGCCGGCCACACCGAGCTCTACTCGACCACGCTGGGCTGGCGGATGGTCAACCCGCGGATGCCCGAGCAGTGGACGATCAGCCTCGGCGAATCGGCCGAGAAGCTGGCTCAGGTCTATGAGATCTCCCGCGAGGCCCAGGACGAGTTCGCCCTGCGCAGCCACACGCTCGCCGCCCGCGCCTACGAGGAGGGCGCGATGGGCGAGGTCGTGCCGGTCCCCGGCGTCGAGCTCGACCGCGACGAGGGGATCCGCACCGACAGCTCCATGGAGAAGCTGTCAAAGCTGAAGCCGTCCTTCGTCGCCGAGGGCACCGTGACCGCCGGCAACTCCTCGCCGCTGAACGACGGCGCCTCGATGGTCCTGCTGGGCTCCGAGGGGGCCGGGCAGGCGATCGGCGCCGAGCCGCTGGCCCGGGTGGTCAGCCGCGGCGTGCACGGCGTCGACCCCGACGTCTTCGGGATCGCCCCGGTGGAGGCCGCGAACAAGGCGCTCGCCAAGGCGGGGATCGGCTGGGAGGACGTCGCCGTGGTCGAGCTCAACGAGGCCTTCGCCTCGCAGTCGCTGGCCTGCCTGAAGGGCTGGCCGGAGCTCGACCCCGAGAAGGTCAACGCGCGCGGCGGGGCGATCGCGATCGGCCACCCGCTCGGCGCCTCGGGGACGCGGGTGCTGGGCCGGGTCGCTCACGAGCTGCGCTCGCGCGGCGGCGGCTACGGGGTGGCGACGCTGTGCATCGGCGTCGGCCAGGGGCTGGCGATGGTGCTGGAGGGCTGACGAGCAGGCGGCGTGGGGTCTCGTTGGCCATCCTGGACGTTTGTACACTCCGGTTTGCAGGGATTTTGGCCGATGGTTGGGGACCCGTATGAACGGCAATGGCGGCGACCACATCGAACGGCGCACCGAGCGCGCCGTCTTCGAAACCGACAGGCAGCTGATCGTCGGTGACGTCACGCTGCCGCCCGCGGGCTACCAGAGCCGCTTCTCGGACTCGCTGAACCGTGACGACCTCGACTTCATCCCCCTGACCAACGTGGAGATCACCTCGCTGGTCGACGGCCGGGTCAGCGAACGGCCCTTCGTCGTCCTCCACAAACGGCACGTCAGGATCGCCTACCCCGCGCACCCGTAGGGCGCCGCCGCGCTCAGGAGCGCGAGCGGAGGCGACCGCGGCTCGCGTAGGAGCCGAGGTCGAAGAAGAAGGCGAGGACGACGATGAACCACTCGAAGCCGTAGACGCGGTTTGAGCTGCTCCACATCACCGCGTAGGCGAGCGTCGTCCAGGGCAGCAGGAAGAAGCCGAGGAGGGGCACGAACCAGCTGTCGAAGGCCCGGCTGAGGAGGTTGCTGAACAGCCAGATCGCGAACAGCGCCAGGCGCGGCGAGAGCACGGCGAGGATGACGACGAGGCAGGGGATGGAGGAGACGCTACCCCTTCCGGCGCCCGGAAAATCGGTCCCGCCGGTGGCTCAGCGGAGGGTCAGGTTGACCTTGGCTTCGGGCGCCAGCGTGGTCCGCGGTTTCGGGGACTGCTTGACGACCCTGCCGGTCTTCGCCGTGGCGCCCCCGCGCAGACGGACCTTGCCGGGCCTGCAGAGGGCCTGCCGCAGCTTCTTCCTGGCCGCCTTCAGCTTCAGGCCCTTCAGCTTCGGGACCGCGCAGGCGACGTAGGTGAAGCGATCGGCCGCCGAGACCGGGCTGGTGCCGGCGACCGTGGTCACCGTGACGTCCACGGTCCCCGGGCCGGCACTCGCCGGGACGACCGCCGTCAGCGACCCTTCGGAGCCGACGCTGAAGGCGGTCGCCGGAACGCTCCCGAAGCTGACCCCCGAGACGCCGGCGAAGTCGGTGCCGGCGACCGTCACCGTCGAGCCGCCCCTGATCGAGTCCGAGGACGGCGTCAGGGCGGTGACCGTGGGCCGCGGCTGCACGTCGGCGTTGAAGGCCAGCTCGACCGGTTCGGTGGCGACGTATTCGCTGCTTTCCCCTTCGCCCAGCGGCGGGACCCAGCCGGCGATCGGGCCGCCGAGCTGGTAGCCGAGCTTCGAGCCGGTCGCCGAGTCGATGCCGATCGTGTCCCCCGCCCTGACCGGCAGGTTGGTCGCGAAGGCTTCGGTTCCCAGCGAGGCGGGGTTGACGGTGGTGCTGGCGCCGACCGACTGGTAGCTCTTGCCCCCCAGCGGGCGCAGCACTCGCAGCCTCAAGGGGCCGGCGGCGTCGAGCACGCGCCAGCGCACGATCGCCCCGTCCACCGGCGAGGTGGCCTGGGCGCCCGCCTCGGGCAGCGAGAGGTTGAACAGGGTGGCCGCCGGGAGGGTGCCGGATTTGAACGTGCCGCTGAGCGGGCTGCCGATCGTGATCGGCGCCGCCTGGGCGGCGCCGCCGAACAGCAGGACCGCCGCGGCGGCGATGAGGGTGAGGGAAAGGAGATCTCGACCGGCTCGCATCGCCCGGAGAGTACACATATGTTCGTCAAACGAACGGGCCAGTTCACCGATTCGTTATCCGCCTCCCCTAACCTCGATGCATCAAGCAAGAGGGAGCGAAGCGATGACCGGACTTGGAAAGCTGATGACGATGTTGAACCCCGAGAAGACGCAGATGCCCTCGCCCGAGCGGGCGCTGTCGGGCCGCAGCGAGCCGGCCTTTCCGGTGCCCGAGACGCACACCGTCCTGGGGGCGCCGCTGAAGCCTCCCTTCCCGGAGGGGATCGAGGTCGCCTACTTCGCTCTCGGCTGCTTCTGGGGGGCCGAGCGGCTGTTCTGGCAGCTCGACGGCGCCTACAGCACGGCGGTCGGCTACATGAACGGGACCACCCCGAACCCGACCTACGAAGAGGTCTGCTCGGGGCGGACCGGCCACGCCGAGGCGGTAATGGTCGCCTTCGACCCCGCCCGGGTCTCCTACGCGGACCTGCTGAAGGTCTTCTTCGAGGAGCACGACCCGACCCAGGGCATGCGCCAGGGCAACGACGTCGGCACCCAGTACCGCTCGGGGATCTACTTCGTCAACGACGCCCAGAAGGCGACCGCGGAGATGGCCAAGGAGGCCTACGACCGGGACCTGCGGGCCGCCGGCCACGAGCCGGTGACCACCGAGGTCGAGCCGGCGGGGCCCTTCTACTACGCCGAGGAGTACCACCAGCAGTACCTCGACAAGGTCCCCAACGGCTACTGCGGCCTGGCCGGGACCGGCGTCTCCTGCCGCATCCCGGCGGCGGCGTCCTGACCCGCCGGGGGTGCGGGAAGGCCGCGCTTGGGCGCGGCCAATAGCATCCCGCGCTCGTGGCGCCATCCCTCGGTTCCTACATAGGCGGCTGCCTGGCCGTGATCGGCATCGTCGCGGCCGTCGGCCTCGGCGGCTACTGGCTGCGACGCTGGATCGTCCCCGAGTTCTCGGGGGCGCTGGCGCGGCTTGCCGACGCGACGATCGGCGCCGCCCTGCTGGTCGTCTCGCTGGAGATCCTCGGCACGCTGAGCGCCCTCTACACCGGCTGGATCGTCGTCGGCTGCATCGGCGTCGGCCTGGCGGCGGCGGCCCTCGGCTGGCGGATGGCGCCCCGCGACGGGCGCGCGATCCCGGCGCCGAAAGTGCAGACGGTGGCGCTCTTCATCGCCATCGCCGTCGCCTCCTTCACGGTCGCCGAGTGGACCTTCCCCTCCCAGCTCAACCTGGACAACGGGATGTTCGGCGGCGACACCACCTGGTACCACATGCCGTTCGCCGCCCGGTTCGCCCAGGAACACTCGACGATCCACCTGCACTTCACGGACCCGCTCCGGCTCGCCGCCTGGTTCTACCCCCAGAGCTCGGAGCTGATCCACGGCTCGGCGATCGTGATCTTCAAGAGCGACTGGCTCTCGCCGCTGATCAACCTGTTCTGGATCGCGATCGCCCTGCTCGCCGCCTGGTGCGTCGGACGCCCCTACAAGGTCGGTCCGGCGACCCTGGTCGCCGCGGCGATCGTCCTCGACTCGGGGGTGATGATCGAAACCCAGCCGGGGGAGGGGCGCAACGACATCATGGGCCTCGCCTTCCTGCTGGCCTTCGCCGCCTTCCTGATCAACGGCCACCAGCGACGCGCGCCCGCGGCCGGGACCGCCGTGCAGGACGCCCCGGAGCGCGACGCGCCCCTGCTCGACACCGGGCCGCTGGTGATGGCCGGCATCGCCGGGGGCCTGGCGGCGTCGGTGAAGACCACCTTCCTGGTCCCGGTCGCGGCGATCACGCTCGGCGTCTTCCTGTTCAGCGGCAGGGGGCGGCGCTGGACGACGGCCTGGGTGATGGGCCTGCCGATGCTGATCGTCGGCGGCTACTGGTACCTGCGGGCGGCGATCAAGACCGGCGGCAACCCGATCCCGATCACCAAGTTCGGGCCCCTGCAGCTGCCGACCCCGGACCAGATGCCCCTCGACCCGCGCCCGCGCTTCGCGGTCGCCCACTACCTCACCGACCCGACCGTCTACCGGGGCTGGTTCTTCCCCCAGCTCGACAACGCCTTCGGCCCGTTATGGCCGCTGATCCTGATCGTCGCGGTCGCCGCCACGGCGTTCATCGCCTGGCGCTCGCGCAACATCATCCTGCGGGTGATCGCGGTGGCGGCGGTGGCGACCGCGGTCGTCTACCTGTTCACGCCGCTCACCGCGGCGGGGCAGGAGGGGACCCCGACCGGCTTCTTCACCAACACGCGCTATCTGGTCCCGGGGCTGGTGCTGGCGATGGCGGTGCTGCCGATCGCCCGGCCGCTGCGGGCCCCCGACGCGCGGGCCTGGAAGACGCTGCTCTTCCTCACGGTCGTCTACGCGGTCACCGTCGTCACGACGCCGCGCTGGTACCCCAGCTACATCGTCGGCACGGTGTTCATCACCCTGGCCCTGGTCTGGGCGCCGACGGCGCTCAACCTCGACATGGTGCGGGCCCGCTTCAGCCGCGGGCTGCTGATTGGCGGCGCCGCGGCGCTGCTGGTCCTGGCGGTGGTCCTGGGCCGCGCCCAGCAGGTCCAGTACGCCAACCACCATTACACCGAAACCGACCACTTCCTCGGCGACGGCGGCCCGAAGAAGGCCTACCGCTTCGCCCAGCACCAGCACGACAAGCGGATCGGGATCGCCGGCTCGGGAGAGATCTTCTTCGGCCAGTACGGCTTCTACGGCAACGACGACAGCAACTACGTCCAGTACATCGGCGTGCCCGGTCCCCACGGGGCCTGGCGCCTGCCGACCACCTGCCAGCAGTTCCGCCGCCAGATCAACGCCGGCAACTACGACTACCTGATCCTCAGCCGCTACACCGAGGACTCGCCGGACTCCGAATACTGGTATCCGATCGATCGCTGGATCCGCGAAGACCCGGCCCTGAAGCTGATCATCGAAGAGCCCGAAGTCACCCCCGAGCCCGACTACGTCTACAAGGTCAACGGCAAGCTCGACCCCGCCGCCTGCCCCCAGAACGGCTGAGCCTCTCCGCCCTCCCCGCCTGGGCCTAAGCTTCGCTTCGAGCCCCCGTAGCTCAGCTGGATAGAGCGTCGGACTTCTAATCCGAGGGTCGCAGGTTCGAATCCTGCCGGGGGCACTGTGTGATGTGTCGCGACATCAGAGACAGATGTCGCGGGACATCGTAGACACGTCAACCCCCTCCGATCGGCTGGTAGTCGCGACTCGGGTCGAGGGTGAGCTGGCGGATCAGCTCGCCTGTCCGGGCGTCGAGTACGCG
>DASVWP010000171.1:0-3378 GCA_036393155.1 Solirubrobacterales bacterium
GCGCCTCCTCGACGGCGATCTGCGGCACCCCGTTGACCTGGACCGCGACGATCGCGACGCGACGGCTCTCCCGCTCGACGCCGTAGCCCTCCGCCGCCTCCCCGAAGAGCAGGGCCAGCGGGTTGGCCTCGTCGGCGATCGTCAGCGTCCCGTGGGCGAGCTCGCCGGGACGACCGGCCAGCGACTCGCCGGGCGCCGAGTCGCGGATGCAGAGCCGGCCGCACAGCCGGTCGGCGTCGAAGGCGCGCAGCGCCACCCCGGTCTCCACCGTGGCGATGGTCAGCGCGTCGGCCGGCAGGCCGCGGGTGCGGAAGGCGCCGTCGTGCAGGCGATCGAGAGCCAGCTGCTCGACCGGCGTGCGCGTGCGATCGGGGTCGAGGCCGATCTGGCGGAAGAAGACGCGGTAGGCCCAGGGGATCGGCCGTTCGCGGAGGCGGATCGCGTGGGACCCGAAGAAGCGGTCGGAGAGATCGCGCAACCGCCGCCGCACCGCCTCGGGGCTGCGCCCCGGCCGCCCGTCGACCTCGACCCAGGCGAGGCCGAGGCCCGGGAACTCAGCGGCGATCCGCGGCGCGACCCAGCCGTGCTCGGGCGAGGGATCCCAGCCCATGCGCGGTTCGGCCACCCCACCCATCTCAATCCGCTTCCGCCCGCCTGGTCGCGGCGAGCAAGCGCCGCACGCGATCGGAAAGCTGGCCGGCGCTGAGTTCGCCGGCGCTCGCGCTCTCCAGGGTGCCGCCGGGATACGCGAAGGCGAAGGTCGGGCAACCGCCGATCCGGTACAGGGCGGCGACCGCTCCGTCGCGGTCGTAGCCGACGGGCATCCTCCAGCCGTGTTCGCGGACCAGTTCGCGCACCGTGTCGCGGCCGTCCCGCACGTCGAGGGAAAGGAAGTTCACCTTGCCACGGTAGCGCTCGTAGACCGAGTTGACGACATCCTGCTGGGCGGCGCAGTTGCTGCCTTCGCTGAACCAGAACGAGATCACCAGCGGGCGGTTGAAGAGGTCGCAGACGCGGATCGCGCCGGCGACCGCGATCCGGCAGGCGGGGGTCCGCCGCGCGCTCTGCGGACAGGGCAAGGCGGCGCTTTCGCAGTCGTCCTGGGCGATGTTGGCGTCGCCTTCGAGCTTGCCGGCCGCGGCCGGGACGGCGAACTCGGGCAGCGGCCAGCGGGCCGGCTGGCGTTCGAGGCCGAGCGTGTCTTCCCCCCCGCCGCCGCTCAGCGTGTGCAGGGTGGCGATCCCGACCAGGATCAGGAAGAGCAGCCCGACGACGATCGAGTAGCGGTCCCTCATCGTCGCTCCAGGCGGGTCAGGACCGCCGGCAGGATGACCAGGACGCCGAGCAGCGCCACCGCCAGGTCGATCACGGTGACCAGGCCGAAGTCCCGGAGCATGCGGATGTCGCTGGCGATCAGCACGGCGAAGCCGACGATCGCGGTCACCCCGGAGGCCAGGACCGCCGCCCCGGTGCGAGCGTAGGCCCGCCGCAGCGCCTCCTCGACCGAAGCGGCACCCTGGCGCTCCTCCTCGAAGCGCCCGCCGAGGATCACCGCGAACTCGGTGGCGATCGCGATCGTCAGCGCGCCGAGGGTCGCCGACATCGGGTTGAGCGGGATCCCGGTCAGCGAGAGCAGCAGCGCCGCCCAGCCGGTGGCCAGCACGGTCGGCACCAGGGGGACCAGCGCCCGGCGCGGCGAGCGGTAGACGAGCCCCAGCGCCAGGGCGACGGCGCCCAGCCCGGCCAGGGTCAGCCAGTAGCGGCTGGCCGAGAGGTCGGAGGCCGATTCGGCGGCGATCGCCGGCAGCCCCGCCACCTCGACGCTGACGCCGGCCGGCGGGCCACCGCGCTCTCCCGGCGTGCCGATCTGAGCGCGGACCCGGTCGATCAGGCTCTGCTGGTCTTCCAGCGACTGCGCCCGGATCCCGAACGTCATCAGCGCCGTTTCGCCGACCTTCCCGGTGCGCGGGTCGACCGGCGCGACCTGGCGCAGCGTGTAGGAGGAGAGCGCGCCCAGGGTTGCTTCGATGCCGCTGCGAGTGACCGTTTCGCCGCCCCGCAGGAGGAAGTCCGAGAGCGCCGGGCCGGGGCAGATTTCCGCCCGCAGGCAGGTCGGGCGTTCGCCGCCGAACCCGCCCGCCTTCAGCACCCGCCGCTTGAACGCCGCCATCCACTCGATCGTCGCCGGGTCGGTGAGGTCGGCGTGTTCGACGATCACTTCGAGCTGGCCGGAGACGCCGGTGGTGTCCTGCAGATCGGTGAGGCTCTTCACGGCCGCGTCGTTGGGGGCCAGGGAGCGGACGTCGGAGACGGTTTCGATCTGGGTGCCGAGGCCCCAGCCGATGAGGGCCAGGACGGTGCCGACGGCAAGGACGAGGGTTGGACGTTTGACAGCCAGCGAGGCAAAGCGAGATGGCCAGCGGGTCCTGTCGCCGTAGGGGACCCACCACCCCCTCCGGTAGCTAAAGCTTCCTCGGGGGTGGTCCCCCCTACGACGCCACCCGCTGGAGAGACGCTCCCTCTGACTGAGAACCGCGAAGCCGGCGGTCAGGGCCAAGAGGAAGCTGACGATGATGCCGACGATGAGGAGGAGGCCGAAGGTGCGGACCATGGGGATCGGGGAGAGCTGGAGGGCCGCGAAGCCGGCGACGGTCGCGAGGGCTGCGGTGGCGATCGTGGGGCCGCCGGCAGTGGCGGCGCTGCGTGCCGCTTCGGGACCGGTGAGGCCCGAGGACTCGGCCTCGTCGAGGCGGGCCTGGAACTGGATGGCGTAGTCGACGGCGAGGCCGATGAGGATCGGCAGGGCGGCGATCGAGGCCATGGTCAGCGAGCCGCCGGCGAGGCCGAGCAGGCCGAAGGCGATCGCCGCCGCGGCGAGGGCGAGGAGGAGCGGGAGCAGGGGCAGGCGGGAGCCGAAGACGAGGAAGAGGGCCAGCGCCATCACCGCGACCGCCACCGCGAAGAGGACCCCCAGCGCGTCCTTCAGCGTCCGCGCCAGCGAGTCGACGACGACGGGGGCGCCGGAGACGACGTAGCTGCCGCCACTGAGCGCGAAGCACGGCCGCGGCTTGCCCCCCACCGCGCAGGCCCGGCGCGGCGTCGTGTCCTCGACCGTCGCCTGGATCAGCCGCAGGGCGCGGTGGCGCTCGGCTTCGCTCAAGCCGGGCTTCAGCCGCACGACGATCTGCGCCGAGCGGGCGTTGGGGAAGATGTAGGAGAGGCGCGCCTTCGGCGTCCCCCGCGGCCGGCTGAGGTCGAAGACGACGGTGGCGACGAATTCTTCGTTGGTGATGCTGGGCGCCGAGGTGATCCCGTAGTGGGCTGCGACGGCGAGGAGGAATTCCCGGAACCGCGCCGGCGGGACGTGCCGGCTCAGCC
>DASVWP010000172.1:0-4515 GCA_036393155.1 Solirubrobacterales bacterium
GGCAGCCCCGAACGCGACCTGCTCTACGTCGAGGACGCGGTCTCCGCCTACCTGTCGGTGGAGCACGCGGTCGGGGCGGGCGGGCCCGGCGCCGGCGAGGCCTTCAACGCCGGCGGTGAGCGTCCGTACTCGGTGGCCGAGGTGCTGGAGACGATCGCCGGGGTGGCGGGGGGCGGGCTCGACCCCGAGTACCTCGGCACGGGCAATCCGGCCGGGGAGATCGACCGCCAATACGTCGATTCGACGAAGCTGCGGGGGATGACCGGCTGGGCGCCCCGGGTTTCCCTGCGCGACGGGCTGATCCGCACCCTGGACTGGTACCGGGACCATCCCGAGATCAGGCCCGCCTGAGCGCTCACTACGCTGAGGACATGTGCGGTCGCTTCACCGTCACCACCAAGGACACCAAGGCGATCGCCGACCGCTTCCAGGTCGAGCTGGAGAAGGCGCTGCAGCGCGGTGGCGGGGGAGAGGGACCGCGGGAGAGCGTCCAAGCGGCAGGTGACGGGGCCGCCAAGGGCGAGAAATCCCCGCCGGGCCTGGGTCGCTTCAACGTCGCCCCGACGCAGGAGATCCTCGTCGTCCGCGCCTCGCCCGACCCCGAGGAGGCGACGAAGGGGGCCCGCGAGGCGCGGCTGATGCGCTGGGGCCTGGTCCCCGTCTGGGCCAAGGACCTCAAGGTCGGCTACCGGATGATCAACGCGAAAGCCGAGAACCTCGACTCCAGCCGCGCCTACTCGCCCCTGGTCGGCAAATACCGCCACCGCTGCCTGATCGTCGCCGACGGCTTCTACGAGTGGATGAAGGCCGAGGATCCCAAGCAGCCGCGCCAGCCCTGGCGGTTCACTGTTGACGGGGGAGAGCCGTTCGCCTTCGCCGGTCTCTGCACTCGCAAGGAGTGGGCCGACGCGGGCGAGCGGGGTGTCGACGGGGACGGCTACCTCTACAGCGCGACGATCATCACCACCCGCGCCAACGAGGTGGTGGCGCCGGTCCACGACCGGATGCCGGCGATCCTGCCAGGCCCGGAGGCCGAGCTGGCCTGGCTGCGCCCCGACCTCGCCGCCGAGGACGCGATCGCGATGTGCGGGCCACTCGACGCCCGCCGCATGCAGAGCGCGCCGGCCAACCCGAAGCTGAACAAGGTCGGCAAAGGGATGGAGGAGGGCCCGGAGCTGCTGATCGCCCCGTAGGGCTTCTCGGCCCGGCCCTCGGCGGGGCTATTCGGCGATCGGTTCGGAGCGCTTGGGCAGGGCGCCCTGGGTGCGGGCCGTCGCGGTCCCGGCGCTGGTGGTGATGGTGCAGGCGATCTTCGCGGCCGGAATCGCCTTCGTCCGCCATACCACCGCGAAGGGAAGGAGGAGATCCTGTTTCGGCGGTCCGGCGGGCAGGAAGTAGTCCAGCCGCTCCTCGCCGATCCGGTAGGTCGGCCATTCCACTTTGATCCCCTTCTCGTTGGCGAAGCCGTTCCTGAACAGGTCTTCGAATTCGAGCGAGGCGAGGGTGTCGCCGTGGGAGGGGAGTTCGGCGAGGATCGTTTCGAAGGTTTCCTGGGCGGCCAGTTCTTCGCTGGAGCGAGGGTAGGTGGCGCGCAGATGGGGCGTCTGGGCGACTTCGGTTCCCTTGGGGGCCTTGATCGCGCAGCGGATGCGCCCGCCGCCCACCGGCGCCCCGGCGCTGATCTTCAGGGTCGCGGCGGTCCGGTACAGGGCATAGCCGTTGATGTTGGTCCCGGTGCTGCGGATGCCGGCTTCGGCGAGCTGCATCGTTCCGCCTCCACCGGGGACCGGAACCGCCTTGGAATCGGGCAGCGGCGCCTTCTGCACCCATTCGAGCTGGGCGGCGGCGCCGCCGGTCGGGCCGGTCGTCGTGACCGCTGCCACGAGGCAGGCGAAGAGGCCAATCGCGACGACGATCAGGGCGCCGCGGGGGATGCGGTTCGCCGGGTTCTCGTCGGGGATCTTGATGCCGCGGAATTCCACCGGCGCGACAGTATTGAATCCGTCGCCGGTCGCGGCTCCTGACCGGCCACCGGCGGGAGTACCCTTCTCCCATGGCCAAGAAGGTCACGGCACTGAAGCCCTTCGCGATCGAAAGCGGCACGGCAGTCGTCCACGGCCGCTCCGTCCACTACGTGCAGGCGGGGTCCGGCCCCGTGGTGCTTCTGGTCCACGGGATGGCCGGCAACGCCGACAACTGGAGCGCGGTGATCGAGCCGCTGGCCCGCGCTCACACCGTGATCGCACCCGACCTGCCCGGCCACGGCACCTCCGAGCCGGGGGGCGGGGACTACTCCCTGGGGGCGCTGGCGGCCGGTCTGCGCGATCTCCTGGTGGCGCTGGGGCACGAGCGGGCGACCCTGGTCGGCCACTCCCTCGGCGGCGGCATCGCGATGCAGTTCTCCTACCAGTTCCCGGATTTGGTCGAGCGGCTGGTTCTCGTCTCCAGCGGCGGCCTCGGCCCGGAGGTGAGCCTGCTCCTGCGCGCCGCCGCGCTGCCGGGCGCCGACTACTTCATCGCCGCCACCGCGGGGCCGGGCCGCAAGCTGGGATCGGCTCTCGGCCGCGGCTTGGCGGCGGTCGGGCTGCGACCCACCGCCGACGTCGCCGAGGTTGCCCGTGGCTTCGGCGGCCTGGCCGAGCCGCACCGCCGGGCCGCCTTCCTGGCGACCCTGCGCTCGGTGGTTGGCACCAGCGGCCAGCGCGTCGCCGCCGGCGACCGGCTCTACCTCGCCGAGGCGCTGCCGGTCCTGATCGTCTGGGGCTCGCGCGACCCGATCATCCCCGTCTCCCACGGGGAGGCCGCGCACGAGAGCCTGCCGGGCAGCCGCCTCGAGGTCTTCCAGGGCGTCGGCCACCTGCCGCAGCTGGAGGAGCCCGGCCGTTTCGTCGCTGTGCTCGAGCGCTTCCTGGCCGAGACCGAGCCGGCGAAGTTCGACCGCGAGCAGTGGCGGTCGCTGTTCAAGACGGCCTGAAACAGAAAACGCGCCCGGCAGGATTCGAACCTGCGACTTCCACCTCCGGAGGGTGGCGCTCTATCCAGCTGAGCTACGGGCGCAACCCCATTAGCTTATCCGCAGCCGGCCAGCGGCCAGCGTTCGTCTTCGGAGCGACGTATTGTCTGCAAGCATGTCCACCGCGATCAAAGGCAACGCGACCGAGGCGGCGGTGCTGAAGGCATTTGCCGAGCGCGGGCTCAGTGTCCTGGTCCCCTTTGGCGATGGCGCGCCATTCGACCTGGCGGTGCATCTCGGCGGGGGAGACTTCCTCCGCGTCCAGTGCAAGACGGGTAGGTCGCTCAACGGATGCGTCGTCTTCAACGGACGCAGTACGGATCACGGGCGGGGGCGGCTGAGCTACGCCGGGCTCGCCGACGTGTTTGGCGTCTATTTCCCACTCGACGACAAGGTCTACGTCGTACCGGTGGCATCGGGCTTCGCCCCGCGCCTGAGGCTGGCGCCACCTCGCAACAATCAGAGGCGCGGAGTGCGCTTCGCGGTGGATTACGAGCTCGGCAACTGGAACGACGAGGCGCTGCGAGCGCTTGTCATGCGCCGCCGCGTGGAAGAGGAGAGAACCCTGAGCATCGCGTAGGCTCGCCGGCCATGGATCTATCGGTTGTCTTCCTCGGTACCGGCGGCTCGGTGCCCTCGGCACGGCGCTCGACGGCGAGCGTTTTGGTGGTCCGTGGGGGAGAGCGGCTGCTGTTCGACTGCGGGGAAGGGACGCAGCGCCAGATGCAGCGGTCGCTGGGCCTGGTCCAGGTCGACGAGATCTACCTGACCCACTTCCATGCGGACCACATGCTGGGGCTGCCGGGCCTCCTGAAAACGTATGACCTGACCGATCGGGAGCCGCCGCTCACGGTCTACGGACCATCGGGCCTGCGCGACCTCTTCACCGCGCTGCGGCCGCTGATCGGGCGGCTGGGATTCGGCGTCGAGCTGGTGGAGCTGGCGCCGGGCACCGCCGTCGAGCGTGACGGCTACGAAGTGCAGGCCTTCGAAGCCGCGCACAGCGTCAGGGCCAACGGCTATGCCCTGGTCGAGGCGGAGCGGCCGGGCCGCTTCGACCCCGAGGCGGCAAAGGCCGCCGGAGTCGCCGAAGGCCCGGCCTTCGCCGCCCTGCAGCGGGGCGAGACCGTCGAGGGCGCGGCCGGGCCGGTGCGCCCCGACCAGGTGATGGGCCCCAGTCGCGCCGGGCGCACGGTGGTGATCACCGGCGACACCGCTCCCAGCCCGGCGACCGTGATGGCCGCTGCTGACGCCGAGCTGCTGGTCCACGACTCGAGTTTCACCGAGGAAGAGGTCCAGCGCGCCGCTGAAACCGGCCACTCGACGGTCGGCCAGGCGACGGCGGTGGCTGCCGAGGCGCACGTGAAGATGCTCGCCCTCGTCCACATCTCCTCCCGGTACCACGTCGGCGCGGTCCTGGAGGAGGCGCGACGGGACTTCCCCGAAACCGTCGCCCCCCGCGACTTCGACCTCATCGAAATCCCCTTCCCCGAGAAGGCCCC
>DASVWP010000173.1:0-15582 GCA_036393155.1 Solirubrobacterales bacterium
CCGGCCGGTCGGCGCGGTCGGCGGCGGCGCTTCGGTGGCGCCCGTGGCGGTTGCCTCGCTCGCCGGCCGCGGAGGGGCCACCGCCTGCGACTCGCGGGTGGCCGCGGCTCCGGTGGCGACCGTGCGCTCGGGCACCGCGACGGCGCTGCCGCTGAGGGCCGCCACCGCGGCGCGCCCGAGGTCCCCCGCGGAGGGATAGCGATCGTCGGCCTGCTTGGACATCGCCCGGATCACCACGTCGTCGAGCGCCATCGGCAGCGAGGGGATGTAGAGGGAGGGCGCCGGCGGCGGGTCGTTCAGGTGCGCGTACAGGCGCGCCGCCTCGGTGTCGCGCGGGAAGGGGACCTCGCCGGTGAGCAGTTTGAACAGCAGGCACCCGAGGGCGTAGACGTCGACCCGGGCGTCGATCTCGCCGCCGCTGATCTGCTCGGGAGCGACGTAGTCGAGGGTGCCGACGAAGCGGCCGGTCTGGGTCAGCCCGGACTGGGTGGCGACGTTGCGGGCGACCCCGAAGTCGGTGATGTAGGCGTGCGCTTCGCCGTCCCCACCGGCGAGCAGGACGTTGGCCGGCTTGACGTCGCGGTGGACCAGGCCGGCGGCGTGGATCGCGTCGAGGCCGTTGGCGACCTGGGCGATCAGCCCGGCGGCCTCCTCGGCCTCCAGGCGTCCCTCGCGGGCGACCCGCCGGCCGAGGTCGGAGCCGGCGACGTAGCGCATCGCGATGTAGGGCACGCCGTCCTCCTCGCCGGCGGCGTAGATCGGCACCACGTTCGGGTGCTCGATCGAGGCGGCGATCCGCGACTCTTCGGCAAAGCGCTTGGCGAAGACCTCTTCGGCCGCCGCCTCCGGCGCGATCAGCTTCAGCGCCACCCGGCGCTCCAGCCCCGGCTCGACGGCCAGGTAGAGGATGCCCATGCCCCCGCGGCCGAGGCGGCGCTCGATCCGGTAACCGGCGAACTCCTCGCCCTCCGAAAGCTCGGCCCAGCCGTTGCCCGCGACCATGCCCACACACCCTAGCCCGGCGCAACGAATCCTCAATGTCCGGGGGCCGTTGCCGTACCTAGACTCAGGACGATGTCACGCCACCGCGGGGGGATCTTCCTGGCAGCGCTGCTCGCCGTGGCGCTGGCCGGCTCGGCCGCCGCGCAGGTGGTCCAGCAGGGGAACGTGCGGCTGAAGTTCGAAGGTCGCTTCGCGCCGACCGTGCTGCCGCGCGAACGCCCGGTGCCGATCCAGGTGACGATCGACGGCGCGGTCGGCACCGCCGACGGCAGCCCGCCGCCGGTCCTGCAGCGCCTGCGGATCGCCCTCAACCGCCACGGCGTCCTCACCACCCGCGGCCTGCCCACCTGCGAAGAGCGCCTGCTGCAGTCAACCTCGACGCAGGCAGCGCTGCAGCGCTGCCAACCGGCCCTGGTCGGCAGCGGCACCTTCACCGCCACCGCCTTCTCGGCCGCCACCAAACCGGTTGCGCTCAGCGGCAGGATCCTCGCCTTCAACGGACGCCGGCACGGCGAGCCGGAGATCCTCCTCCACCTCTACGAGACCGCGCCGGTCACCGCGACGCTGATCCTGCCGATGATGATCTCCCACCTCGCCCACGGCGAACTGAGCACGATCCTCTCGGCCCAGGTGCCGCGGATCGCCGGCGGCACCGGAACCGTCACCTCGATCCACCTCACGCTGAGTCGCCGCTACCGCTACCAGGGCAAGCCGCGCAGCTACCTGAGCGCCAGCTGCGCCGCCCTGCCGGGCTGGAACCTAGCCCTCTTCCCCTTCGCCCGGGCCGACTTCCTCCTCGCCGGCAACCAGCACCTGCAGGTCACCGTCAACGGGGAATGCCACGTGCGCAAGGGCGGTGGCGGCTAGGGGCGTCGGGGGAGGCGGCGGATCGCTCGGGTCCAGCCAGCGGGCGGAGCCGAGCCGCCAGGCGCCGTCGCTCCAGACCAGCTCGCTGAGCAGCTCCGCGTAGGGCGGGGCCCCGGCAGCGGCGGTGCCGAACCCGAACAGCAGCTCCGGGGCGAGGCACGCGGCGGCTTCCGCCCGGCCGCGAACCAATCGCCGGTAGTCGTTGCGGACGAGCTCGCCCCGATGCGCCGCGAGCGCGGCGAGGATCTCCTCCAGACGCGGCTGCTCGAACCCGCAGGCCAGCGTCGGCCGCGGCAGGGCGCCCCACAGCGCCCAGGCCCACCAGCGGGGCGCCGCCTCGCCGCGCTCCTCCAGCGCCGCCACGGCGGCCCGGGCGATGCGGACGTGGCTCGGGTGGCGGTCCTGCGGGCAGGGCGAGACCACCAGGTCCGGGGCCAGCTCGTCGATCGCCGCGGCGATCGCGCGCCGCGGAGCCGCGGGGTCGCCGAGCCGAAGCTCGAACCCCGCCCGCACGCAGGCCTCCCGCAGCTCCGCCTCCCGGCGCTCGCGCTGGCCGCGGCCGCCGAGACCGCAGGCGAGGTTGACGACCCGCCAGCCGGCGTCGCGCAGGGCCATCAGCGTGGCCGGCGCGCCGATCAGCTCGTCGTCGGGATGAGGCGAGAGGTGGAGGACGAGGGGCGTCACGGCTCGCCCGGCCGCCCCGGCAGTCCTCGCCCCACGTCCGCCTCGTTCTGATTCACTGCCGCCACGTTAACCAGCAACCCATGGGGAGCTAGGACTATGAGAATGGATCAGCCAGCCAGCAGGCTCAGGATGCGTGCCCTCGGCACCATCTGCGCCGTGGCGGCGATCGTCGCCGGCGGCGTCGTCTGGTCCGGCTGCGGCAGCAGTGGGAGCAGCGTCAGCGAAAAGGCGAAGAGCGAAATCGAAGCCGGCACCAAGAAGGCCGAAGAAGCCCTGAAGGAAGGCAGCGAACAGGCTGAAAAAGGCCTGAAAGAAGCCAAGAAGGAACTCGAATCGAGCAAGGGCACGGCCAAGAAGAGCATCGAAGAAGGCGTCAAGAAGGCCGAAAAGGGCCTGAAGGAAGGCAAAGCGCAGGCCGAAAAGGGCCTCGAAGAAGCCGAAAAGTACGCCGAAAAGTACAAGCCCTGATCCGACCCCCGGGTCATCGCGCCGCCGCCCCGGCCAGCGGCGGCGCGAGTCAGGCCGGGAAGGCGTTGGAGAGGTCGACCTTCGCAGGCTCGCCGCCGTCCAGGGGAGCCGGCAGGCCGACGTAGAAGCCCTGGGCGTAGTCGACCCCGTACCCGCGCAGGAGGTCGACGGTGCGCCGGTCCCCGACGAACTCGGCGATCGTCTTCTTGCCGAGGCCGCGCGCGATCTCCACCACCGACTGCACCACCAGCTGATCGGTGCGGCTCGCCGGCAGGTTGCGGATGAACTCGCCGTCGATCTTCAGGTAGTCGAAGGAGAGGTGCTTCAGGTAGTAGAAGGAGGCGAAGCCGGCGCCGAAGTCGTCGAGGGCAAAGCCGCAGCCCAGCTCGTGCATCCGCTCGGCGAACTCCTTGGCGCGGCCGACGTTGACGATCGCCGCGGTCTCGGTCACCTCGAAGACCAGGCGCGTCGGGTCCACGCCGGTGCGCGCGAGGGTGGCCGCGATGTGGTCGGCGATCCCGCCCTCGCCGATCGAGCTGCCCGAGAGGTTGACCTCGAAGCAGACGTCGCGGCCGTGGCGTTCCTGCGCGGCGAGCATCTCGGCCGCCCGGGCGATCACCCAGCGGTCGAGCTTCTGGGCGAGCTCGGAGCGCTCGGCCAGCTGGAGGAACGCGCCCGGCGGGATCAGGTCGCCGTCGTCGGCGACCATCCGCAGCAGCAGCTCGTATCGCCGCCGCGTATCGCCGTTCAGGCAGAGGATCGGCTGGGCGTGGAGGACGAAGCGGTCTTCCTGCAGCGCCGCCTCGATCCGCTGCAGCCAATCGATCCGGCGCTGGGTCTGCTCGTGACGCGAGGAGCTCGGATCGAACACGGTGAGCCGGTGGCGACCGGCCTCCTTGGCGTCGTACATCGCGATGTCGGCTTCGGCGAGCAGCTCCTGCGCGCTCGGCCTGCCGTGGGCGCCGTCGTAGAGCGAGATCCCGATGCTGGCGGTGACCCGCTTCGGTCCGCCGGCGCCGGAGATCCGGGCGTCCTCGCAGATCTCCTCCAGCAGCAGCCGCCCGACCTTGCACGCCTCCTCCCGCCGCAGACGCGGCAGCACGACGGCGAACTCGTCGCCCCCCATCCGCCCGAGGACGTCGCTGCTGCGCAGGCGCCGGCGGAGGATCTCGGCGACCGCGGTGATCAGCTCGTCGCCCGCCGCATGGCCGAGGGTGTCGTTGACGAGCTTGAAGTGGTCGAGGTCGAGCACGAGCACGGCGCCGGCGGTTTCGAAGCGCTGCGCGCTGGTCAGCTCGCGCTCCAGCTCTTCCTCGAAGCGGCGCCGGTTGAAGAGCCCGGTCAGGGCGTCGTGGTCGGCCAGGTACTGCAACTGCCCCTCGAAGTGCTTGCGCTCGCTGACGTCCTGCACCTGGGCCAGCAGGTAGGAGGGCTTTCCCCCGGGCTCGCGCACCAGCGAGCTGGTGATCGCGACCCAGAGCTGCTCGCCGCTGGCCGAGATCAGGCGGGCCTCGCGGCGGGCGAAGGGGATCTTCCCGGCCAGCAGCTCCTCCAGTTCGTCGAGCCCTTCCGGCAGATCCGCGGGGCTGGTCAGGGACATCGGCGGCAGCTCGCGTAGCTGGTCGATCGTGTATCCGGTGAGCGCGGTGAAGGCCCGGTTGGCGGTGAGCAGGTGCCCCGGGGCGCCGTCCTCGAGGCCGACCAGGACCATCCCGATCGCGCTGTCCTCGAAGGTGCGGCGGAAACGCTCCTCGGACTCAGCCAGTGCTCGCGCCGCCCGCTTGCGCTCGCTGATGTCGCGGACGGCGGCGATCACCAGTAGGCCCTCGTCGGTGCGCAGCGGGCTGAGGCTGATCTCGGCGGGGAACTCGCTGCCGTCGCGTCGCCGCGCCGAGAGCTCGGTCTCCCCGCCCATGTGCCGGCGCTCGGGCTGGCGCACGTAGGCCGTCCGCTGCTTGACGTGGGCGTTCCAGGCGTGCTCGGGGACCAGCACCTCGACCGAGCGGCCGATCAATTCGCTGCGGGAGTAGCCCAGCGCCTCCTCGACGCGCCCGTTGACCAGCACGATGCGGCCCGCTTCGTCGACGATCACCATCGGGTCGGGCGCCGCCTCGAGCAGCGACTGGAAGCGCCGCTCGGACTCCCGCCGCTCGCCGACGTCGCGGATCACCGCGGTCGCCCCGGCCGGCCGGCCGCTGGCGTCGCGCAGCGGTGAGACCGTCATCTCGACCTCCACCAGGCTGCCGTCCTTGCGCTGGCGCTCGGTCTCCCAGCCCCGGATCGAACGGCCCTCCCGGACCTCGGCGATGCCCTTTTCGAACTCCCCAAGGCGCCCCAGGGGGATCAGGTCGGCGAGCGGCCGGCCGATCGCCTCCTCGCGCGAGTAGCCGAAGAGGCGAGCCGCGCCGGGGTTCCAGCTGGTGATCTCGCGGCGGCGACCGATGCTGATGATCGCGTCGGCCGAGGACTCGACGATCGCGGCCAGTCGCCGCAACCCCGCGTCGGCCTGCCGCAGCCGCTGGGCGGTCAGCAAAACAAGCATCGTCAGCCCGATCACCGCCGCCAGCGTGTAGGCGGAGATGCCGACCCGCAGGCCGATCCAGCCCGCTTCCTGGGCACCGAAACCGATCAGCCCGAGCAGCAGGGGACCGAGGATCGCCACCGGCAGCCAGGTCCTGGCCATCCTCGCACCGGCGTCCTGCCCCAGAGCCAAGCCGACCATGCCCCGCTCGGGCCGCAGGCAGAACAGAGCGGCGGCGAGCAGCACCAGCGCCAGCAGGGTGTTGACGGCGATGCCGTTGACGCCGCCGCCGCTGTGCAGGTACCGGACCCCGAAGGCGTAGCCGACGACCGCGAAGAGCACGACCACCGCGACGGCGCCGGCCAGGTAGATGCTGGCGCGCCGCCAGCGACCGGGCAGGTCGGTCGAGGCCAGGGCGAGGCCGAAGATCGCGAAGGCCCCCGCCGTGTGGGGCGAGGGGCGCCCGGGGTGACCCGCGGAGGGGTCGGCGAACAGCAGCTGGTCGATGCCGACGCTGCCGAGCAGGTACTCGACGCCCACCAGGAGGCCGAACAGCGAGACCCCCAGCCCCAGCGCTCGCCCGATCACCTTGGAACGCTCCGAGGCGCCCTGGCGCAGGCAGATCAGCGCCGCCCCGGAGACCAGGAAGGCGACCGCGGTGTTGGCCTTCATCGGCGTCGAGCCGGCGACGACGCCCTTGAGCAGCGCCGTTTCGAGCGCCCAGCCGAGCAGGGCGAGGAGGCCGGTCGCGATCACGGCGACGGCGGCGAGGACGGAGACCTGTCGGAAAGCGCCCGCTTCGAGGCCCCTGCCGGGGGCGGTCGATTCACTCGTCTCTCCTGGCGAGTGAGGGAGGCGTTTGGTTGCGATGAACCGATTATGCGGACAGGGGTCCAAAACCCCATCCGTAGAAATCACTACAGGTGCATGCCAGGTAATCGAACTTCCGAGGCGCATCGAGTTGGCCAGCCAGCCAGTAGGATCCAAGCGACCTACCCAGGAGGAGAGCGCATGTCCACGCCGGAGAAGACGAACGTCCCAGAGATCGACCTCGAGAAGCTGCAGGTGATCGAGCGCGAGCACTGGGCCCAGGGGCCGCCCCAGGAGCTGTTCAAGCGCCTGCGCGGCGAGTGCCCGGTCCACTGGAGCGCCGGCGTCAGCGAGTTCCCCGAGTCGGCCGGCTTCTGGTCGGTCACCACGGCGGACGACGTCCACACGGTGAGCCGGGACTGGCAGACCTACTCCTCCGAAAAGGGCGGCGTCGTCGCCGTCACCGCGGACTTCCCGCTGGAGCTGATGCGGGCGATGTTCATCGGCATGGATCCGCCCAAGCACGACCGGATCAAGGCCCTCTTCCAGGCTGGGTTCACGCCGAAGAGGATCGCCGCCCACGAGGAGGAGATCCGGCGCATCGTCATCGAGGTGCTGGACCGTCTCGAGGGGCGCGAGAGCTGCGACCTCGTCCTCGACGTCGCCCAGCCCGCCGTCTCGCGGGTGATCGGCAGCTTCATGGGGATCCCCCCCGAGGACGACGCGATGTGGGCCGACCTGATGAACGCCGTGCTCGGCGCCAGCGACCCCGACCTGAACCCGGAGGGAACCCAGGGGGCGATCGAAAACACGGTGCCGGAGATCTTTGAGCACTGCGCGAAGCTGATCGCCGAGCGCCGCGAGAGCCCCACCGACGACCTGACCAGCGTCCTCGTCCACGCCGAAGTCGAAGGCCAGAAGCTCGAGGAGCACGAGATCGTGATGGGCTTCTTCCTGCTGATGGCCGCCGGCAACGACAGCACCAAGGCGACCTACTGCAGCGCGATGCGGGCGCTGATGGAAAACCCGGACCAGATGCAGATCCTGCTCGACGACCCGGCGCTGGTCCCCAGCGCGGTCGAGGAGGCGCTGCGGATGTTCCCCGCCTTCGCCCACTTCCGCCGCACCGCCACCCGGGACGCGGTGCTGAACGGGCAGGGGATCAAGGAGGGCGACAAGGTGGTGATGTGGTACGCCTCCTCCAATCGTGACGAGACCCGCTACGAGGACCCGGATCGCTTCGATGTCCGCCGCAACCCCGACCACCAGGCCTTCGGAGCCGGCGGGCGCCACTTCTGCCTCGGCACCGCCCTGGCCCGCCTGGAGCTGCGGATCCTGCTCGAGGAGACGCTCGCGCGTTATCCGCGGATCCAGCTCGCCGGCCGCCCCGCGTTCGTCGAATCGGCCTTCCTCAACCAGCTGAAGACGCTGCCGGTCAGGCTCGCTCCCTGAGGGGTCGGGAGCTACGGGTAGCCGCCGCGCGGGACGGGCGCCCGTCGGCGCCCGTCCCGGCGGGGCGCCGGCTCAGTGTTCCCAGTCTTCAGCCACCGGCTGGCCGGTGGCGGGATTGAGGAACAGGGCCCGAGCGGTGTCGCGCGAGCCGAAGTCGAACATGCCCGCCATGTCGAAGGGGACGTGCTCGGCTTTGTCGGTTTTGGCGAGCGCCTGGTCGAAGGACCCGGCGATCCCCGGGAGGCCCCAGTTGTACTCGATGAAGTTGATCGTCGAGGACTGATCGCTGAGGTTGTGGTCGACGTAGTTGCGCTTCGCGTAGGGCGAGATCACCATGAACGGCAACCGCGGGCCGAAGCCGCAGCGGCCCTGTTCGCCGCCCAGCGGCGCGCTGGCTTGGGGCTTGGCACCGCACTGGCCGGAGGTCGCCCCGGTGAGCGTCGTGTTGGTGAGGTTGTCCGCCACCGACAGCGACGGGTTGACGACGCCCGGGTTGGCATGGTCGTACCAGCCGTCCGAGTCGTCGTAGTTGATGACGATCGCGGTGTGCCGCCAGTCCGGCGTGGCCATGATCTCGTTGATCGTGTGGGCGATGAATTCCTGCTCGTCGGCGGGGTCGGAGTAGGCGCCGTGACCGTCCTGGTAGCCCGAGGCCTTGAGGAAGCTGACGTCCGGCATCGCCGAGGCCGGCAGCTCGTGGTTGGCGATCGCCTGCATCAGCTGGTCGAAATCGCTCATGTCGTAGTTGTGGTTCGGGGTGTCGAACTGCGGCTTGCCGCCGACGTAGTGCTGCGTGTCGGTCCCGACCGTCGTCAGCCCGGCGAGGGTGTCGCGGCCCTTGCTGTTCGTGGGGATCGTCAGGTGGTGCGGGTTGGCCGTCGAGGCGTAGTACTGGAACGGCTCGTGGTGCGGGATGTAGTCGTCCTTGTAGCCCCACTGGCCGCTGCCCCCGAGGGCTTCGCCGATCGGCGAGACGGCGTTGCAGATCCCCTGGTTGCTGGAGTGCGGAACCGCTTTGTTGAATTCCGCCGACTTGAACTCGTCAGGGATGAATTCGCTGGTCTGCTGGGCGGCGTGGCCGGTTGCTTCGAGCGCTGCCTGGTATGAGGTCGAGGGGCGGAAGCCTCCCTCGAACCAGCCCCACGAGAGGCCGGCTTCGTTCAGCTCGTCGCCGATGTTCTTGCCGTTCATGGCCACCGCGTCGCGGGTCGAGCAGTCGTCCCAGTAGGGCTGAGCGTCGCTGGTCAGCGCGTAGCCGCCCTTGCCGTTTTCCGTCAGGTCGGCGTTCGGGCTCAGCGCGGTGGAAATCGACGGGTTGTTGGCGGTGTGCGTCATGTCGACGTTGCCGGTGTTGCCCGAGGCGAGGTTGATCGCCCCCGGCGAGGAGGGGCCGAAGGTCGGGCTGTAGGAGTTGTCGCTCATCGCGAAGTGCTGCGCGTAGTTCCACAGGCCGGTGACCGTGTTGCCGTCGTAGTAGTCCATGACGGTCTTCTTTTCGCAGGGAGTGCCAAACGGCGTTTTGCCGCCGCCGCTGCCGACGCTCTGGACGAACTTGTCCATCTGGCCGTTGTCGAAGGCCTTCTGCTCGTCGCTGTAGTTGTGGTCCTGGTCGCAGGTCAGCTGGCCTCCGGCGCTGCCGGGAAGGCCGGTCGCGCTGCTGTCGAGGCGCTGGGGAGCGAATTCGTTCGGATTGGCGGTCAGCAGGTTGGCGCCGTGGCGCAGGCCGGGCGGCAGCGAGGAGCTGGTCGCCGGGGTAAGGTCGTCGACCGCCGGGGTGTGCGGCAGCGCCTGAAAGCCCTGGCCGTCGGTGTTCGCGGCCTGCGGATAGGTGCCGAAGTAGTGGTCGAAGGAGACGTTCTCCTGGAAGATCTCGACGACGTGGCGGATCGGGGTCCTGGGGCCGCCGAGTCCGAAGACCTCTTGATGGGTGCCGGAATCCCGGTGGTCGGCGTGGCCGGACGCGAAGGACGCCGAGGCCGCCAAGGCCGCGACCGCCGCGAGGGCGGCCAGCGCCAAAGCAAGACGTTTCATGCTGTCTCCTGTCGTTGTGTGGTCGTGCGGAGGACGGGTGAGTCACTCCGACGGCGGCAACCTAGGAGCCGGCGAGCGCCATCCGGTTAATCGGGCGTTGGCGAGATGTCGCGTTTCTGTGAAGAAGAACGCGCACGTTTGCGCAACATCTCCTCTCCGGTTCGGTTAGAGCGGCTGAAAAGAAGGCGGCGGGCACCAAAACGCCGCTCATCGTCCGGAAAGAGAGGACAGGGGTATGAAGCTCCGAAAGCGGGAAATCAGCCGGGTCGGCCTGCTGGCGGCCGCCATGGCCAGTGTCTGGATACTCGTTGCCGCGGCCGCGACGGCGCAGGCAACCACGATCACCGTCGGCAGCGTGTTCTCGACCAAAGCGGTGAAAAAACCGTTCGAAAACGTGGTCACGCTGCTCAACACCGCGCTGCCCGAGAAAGGCGCCACTCTGACCTCGCCGGTCAACGGCACGATCATTCGCTGGCACATTCAGAACGCCGTGGGCGGCCCGTTCTTCCTGCGGGTCCTGCGCCCCAGCGGCTCGGGCTCCTACATGGCGGCCGGGACCAGCGCGGCCTCAATGCCGACCAGCGAAGGCGTGCAGACGTTCACCACCAGCCTGCCGGTCAAAGCCGGCGACACGATCGGCGTCGACCCGAGCCACGCGAGCGACGAAATCGGCTTCGTCGAATCCTCCGGCGGGGCATTCGCCTCGATCTTCCCGCCGCCGCTGGAAGGGGCGACGGTCGCCTCCAGCAACCCGAAATCCGGCGAAGAGGTGCAGCTGAGCGCCGAAGTGCAGCCGCAGCCGACCGTCACCTCGGTGGAACCGCGCGCAGGCTCCATCGCCGGCGGCGAAACGGTGATCTTGACCGGCACCTACTTCGGCGAAGCCACCGCGGTGAAGTTCGGTGAACTCCCGGCCAGCAGCTTCAAGGTCGAATCGGAAACCAAGATCAAAGCGGTGGCTCCCGCGTCGAAAATCCCCGGCTCTGTTGACGTCACCGTCACCACGCCGGGCGGCACGAGCGAAGCCTCGAGCGCCGACCACTTCGTCTACAAGGCGTGCGTGGTGCCGAAGCTCAAGAAGAAGAAGTTGAACGCCGCGAAGAACGCCCTGCGCAGCGCCGGCTGCACGCTCGGCAAGGTCAGCGGCCTCAAGGGCAAGGAAAAGAAGAACAAGGAGGCGCGGGTGGTGAGCCAGAAGCCGCAGCCGGGAAGGATCCTCGTCCCGGGCGCCAAGGTCAACGTCAAGCTGGCCCTGAAGAGGTCCGGTAAGTAGCGCGCCTCAGAGCTCGACCCGGCCGCTACCGCTCGGCGCGGCGGCCGGGTCGAGCGGGTGCAGCTCGCTCGCCCTCAGCGCCTCGGTCCGCAGGTGGGCGATCGCCTGGTAGTCCTCGGAGCCGATCATCTCCAGGAAGGCCTGGCGAGACGGGTATTCGACCAGGAGCACCAGGTCCCAGGAGCGGCCGCCGATCAGCGCCGCCGCTCCCTGGCCCGCAAAGGTCATCCTCCCTCCCACCCGCTCCAGCAGCGGCGCCACCGCCTCGCCGTATTCCGCGTAGCGCTCGCGACCGCCGTCGGGCCGGAAGGCCAGCAGGTTCAGCATCGTCACCGGCGCCCCCTCGGCCGCCCGCTCCGCGAACGCGGCGAAACCGTCCCGGTTGAGCTGCTCCGCCGCCTCCACGACCCCCATCCTCGCCGGAAACGGCGGTGTGTCAACCGCATCGAAGCTGCGGCCATCTACGGATTATGGATTCGCCTGAGCTGCCGATAGGGAACGCATGGAGTCCCATGGGCATCGGCTCCTCCTGCCCGGCCCCGCGCTGCAGGTCAAGGACCTCGAGCGCACGCCGGGCGAAAGGAGGCGCCTCTACGTAGGCCTGCACCTGAAACTGGCCGCGGTGGTGACGATCGCCCTCGGCTGGGCCGGCCTCTCCCTGTGGATCGCGATTCCGTGGATCGAAGCGCTCGGGCAATCGATCACCCTCCCCCTGGCGCTGGCGGTCGTGCTCGGAATCGCCATCGTCCCCGGCTACCTGAACGCCAATCTGATCGCCTCGCTGCTGATCGACCGGCCGCCGCCGCTGCGCCTGGACCTCGCCTACCCCGACCTGACCGTGGTGGTCGCCTGCTTCAACGAGGCGTCGACGATCGCCGAAACCCTCGACTACGCCTGTGCGCAGGACTACCCGGGCGAGCTGAAGATCGTCGTCGCCGACGACGGCTCCAGCGACGAGACCGTCGACGTCGCACTTGACCGAGCGGCGCGGGACGAGCGGATCTCGGTCATCGCCTTCCCGCACGGCGGCAAGGCCCGAACCTTGACGCGGGCCCTGGCCACGGTCGCCACGCCGCTCATCGCCACCGTCGACGCCGACACCCTCTTGATGCCCTCCTCCCTGCGGCGGATCGTCGCCCGGCTGCTCGTCTCACCCCCTGACACCGTCGCCGTCGCCGGCGCCGTCTTCGTCCGCAACTCGCGCCGCAACCTGATCACCCGAGCGCAGGAGTGGGACTACTTCCTCGGCATCGCCTCGGTGAAGCGGCAGCAGGGGCTCTTCCAGGGAACGATGGTCGCCCAGGGCGCGTTCAGCGTCTACCGCACCGCGGCGGTCAGGGCGGTGGGCGGCTGGCCGGACCGGATCGGCGAGGACATCGTTCTCACCTGGGCGATGATGCGCGAGGGCGGCCGGGTGGGCTACGAGCGCACGGCGATCGCCTTCACCGGCGCCCCCGAAGACGCCGCGGGCTTCGCCCGCCAGCGCCGCCGCTGGGCCCGCGGCATGGTCGAGGGGCTGCGCGAGCACGGGAGCGCCCTCGTCGCCGGCCACCGCTCCACCGCCCATGCCGTCGTCGTCAACTTCGTCTTCCCGTTCGTCGACCTCGTCTACTCGATCGCCTTCCCGATCGGGATCGTGCTGGCCCTCTTCGGCAACTTCGCGATCGTCGGACCGATGACGATCGCCGTCCTGCCGCTCAACCTCCTGCTGTCGCTGATCATGTTCCGCCTCAGCCGGCAGTCCTTCGACGAGGTCGGTCTGAAGGTGCGCCAGAACCGGCTCGGCTTCCTCGGTTACGTGTTCACCTACCAGCTCTTCATGTCGCCGATTTCCGTCGCCGGCTACGCCCAGGAGCTGTTCGGCATGACGAGGCGCTGGTGAGCGCGCCGGCGGTTTCGCGCTCGGGGGTTTCGCGAGGGCGTCTGGGCAACGCCCTGATCGCAGCGGTGGTCGCCGCGATCGCCGCCGAACTGGTCGCCGCCGCCGCCTCGGGCTGGGAAGCCCCCAGCGGCACCCTCGGCGCGGCCGTCGCCATGATCGCCCTGATCCTCCCGGTGCTCGCCTACTTCCTCTTCGCGAGCGAGCAGCGGGGGCACCACGCCGGCTGGTATCTGATCGGCGTCGGCCTGGTCTTCAACTCGCTCGGCGAGAGCTATTTCTACTTCGCCGAACGAACCGTCAGCCACTTCCCGACGCCGGGAGACCTGCTGTGCCTGGTGCTCTTCCCGCCGCTTGCCGTCGGCCTGATCTGGCTGATCCGCGAAGGAGAGGGCCGGGTCCGCCTCACGATCGGCGCCGACGGCGCGGTGATCGCGCTGGCAATCGCCGCCGCCGCCTACGAGGTGATCTTCAACGGGATCCTCCCGCACGTCTACGCGAGCACGAGCGTGGTCGGGGGCGCGCTCGTCTACCCGATCCTCGACCTGGCCGCCCTGACGATGCTGGCGATCATCTGCATCCCCAGCCGCTTCCGGGTTGGCGCCGCCTACTTCTGGCTGATGACGGGGGTGCTGGTCCTCCTGATCACCGACGTCTCCTATCTCCGGGAGACCACGACCGGCAGCCTCGCGCCGACCACCGGCCTCTACGTCGGCTGGGCCCTGGCGGTGCTGATCCTCTCGAACTCCTCGCGGTTCGATGCCTCGCTCATCCGCTCCGACGCCTTCCGCGGGCCGGTCCTGAACATCGCCCTCGGCGGCGCGATGCTGTTCGCGCTCGCGCTGCTGCTGCAGGAGGCCGCGCAGGACCAGGACCCGGTCGTGATCGCCGCCAGCGCGGCGGCGCTCCTGCTCAGCTTCATCCGCCTCTTCGGCACGCTGGCCGAAAACGCCAGGCTGATCCGCGAGCGCGACGAGGTGATCGCCCGCCAGCGCGAGCTGCAGGCGCGGCTGAGCTACGAGGCCAACCACGACCCGCTGACCGGCCTGTGCAACCGGCGCCGGTTCGCCGAGCGGGTGGCCGAGCAGCTGCGCTACGCGCGCCGCTACGAACACCCCGGGGCGCTGCTGCTGGTGGACCTCGACTCGTTCAAGTTCATCAACGACTCCTTCGGCCACCCGACCGGGGACCGGGTGATCCAGCGGGTCGCGACGGCGATTCGCGACAGCGTGCGGGAGACCGACACGGCGGCCCGCCTGGGCGGGGACGAGTTCGCGGTCCTGCTGCCCGAGACCGACGAGGCGGGCGCGCTGCGGGTCGCCGAATCGGTGCTGGGGGCGATCAAGCGCGGCGGCTCCCCGAGGGTCGGCGGCAGCGCCGGCATCGTCGTCTTCGGGCCCGAGCGCCGGCTCAGCGCCGAGGACCTCTTCATCGCCGCCGACATCGCCCTGTACGAGGCCAAGGACGCCGGGCATGGGCGGGTCAGCCTGTACCACGGCCAGCGGGGCATGAAGCTGACCTGGGTCGATCGGATCCGGGCGGCCCTGCGAGAGGGTCGGCTGGTCCTCTACGCGCAGCCGATCGTCGACCTGCGCACCGGCGAGGTCGCCTGGGAGGAGCTGCTGGTGCGGATGATCGGCCGCGACGGCAGCGAAATCCCACCCAGTTCGTTTCTCCCGACCGCCGAGCGCTTCGGACTGATCGGCGACATCGACCGACTCGCGGTCGACCAGGCGATCGAGCTTGCCTGCGGCGGGCGGGCGGTGGCGGTCAACATCTCCGGGCCGACGCTCACCGACCGAGGGCTGATCGACCGGGTCGCCGAGGCGATCCGCGAGGGCATGTCCCCCGAGCTGCTGAGCTTCGAGCTGACCGAGACGACCGAGGTGGCGAACATCGAGGCGGCGCGCAACTTCGCCGGCTTCCTGGAGAACATGGGCTGCTCGCTGGCTCTCGACGACTTCGGCACCGGCGTCAGCTCGCTGCGCTACCTGAAGAAGATCCCGATCCAGACCTTGAAGATCGACGCCGAGTTCGTCCGCGGCATGCGCGACAACACCTTCGACCGCTATCTCGTGCAGACGATCGTCAGCCTGGCGCGGCGCCTCGGGCAGCAGACGGTCGCCGAGGGGGTGGAGGACGAGGCGACCCTCTCGCTGGTGCGGATGTTCGGCATCGACTACGCGCAGGGGTTCCTGCTCGGCGATCCGGCGCCGATCGACCCGGCGGGACCGCCACCGCTTTCCGATTCGGTGCGGGCGACGCTCAGCGCCGGCAGCTGAGCCGCCGGGCCGCGGGCACGCCCTACCCATGAGGCGCCCTCACAAGCTTGCCCCGGCCGCCGCCATCAGGCGAGGACCGGGGCAAGTGCAGGAACCAGAAAGGAAAGAAAGAGATGAAACGCTGTCGCGGCTGTCGCGGTTGGCCTCCGACGATCACCGTTGAGATCACTTTCCCAGCTCCGCCGCGGACCGCCATCCGTAGTGCCCCGCAGGGCCTAGGTGGCTCTGCCGCGGGCTGCGCCCGGGCCCTTCTCGGATAGGACCAACTGGACGGTATTTTGAACCACAAGCTGAACAGGCCATCAGGAATCCG
>DASVWP010000174.1:0-3490 GCA_036393155.1 Solirubrobacterales bacterium
CGCGTACTCGACGCCCGGACAGGCGAGCTGATCCGCCAGCTCACCCTCGACCCGAGTCGCGACTACCAGCCGATCGGAGGGGGTTGACGTGTCTACGATGTCCCGCGACATCTGTCTCTGATGTCGCGACACATCACACAGCGGAGGGGGTGGGATTCGAACCCACGAGACGCCTTACGACGCCTAACGGCTTTCAAGGCCGCCGCATTCAACCGCTCTGCCACCCCTCCGGGAGCGCGCTGAGAGAGGTCAATGCTAATGGGGTAGGGGAGACCCGCTCAGCGACCTTGGACTGATTGGATTCCTGAATGCGCAAGCTGCTCCTGCTCGCCTCGGCGATGATCTTCTTCGACGTCGCCTTCTACGCGGCGATCGCGCCGCTGCTTCCCAGCTACGTCGAGGATCTGGGCTTGAACAAGGCACAGGCGGGGATTCTCTCGGCCGCCTACGCGGCCGGGACGCTGGTCGCCTCGCTGCCGGCGGGCTTCGTCGCCAGCCGGGTCGGGCCGCGCCGGACGGTGATCGCGGGGCTGCTCATGCTCGGTTTCTCGAGCCTGGTCTTCGGGCTCGTCCACCAGATCTACCTCCTGGACTTCGCCCGCTTCACCCAGGGCGCGGCGGGGGCGCTGATCTGGGCCGGCGCTCTCACCTGGCTGATCACCCAGGCCCCGGAGGAGAACCGGGGCTCGGTGATCGGCACCGCCCTGGGGACGGCGGTCGCGGGCGCCCTTCTCGGCCCCGCTCTGGGGGCGCTCGCCGCATCGATCGGCACCGGCCTCGTCTTCGGCTCGGTGCTGATCGTCACCGTTGCCCTCGCCTACGCCGCCTCACGCCTGCCCGAGGCGGCCGCGCCGCGACCGCAGAGCCTGCGCGAGGTGCTGGAGACGATGCTGAGCCGTCCCGTGCTCGAGGCCGCCGCCTTCGTCGGCGTCCCCTCGCTGATGTTCGGCGCGATCGAGGTCCTGGTGCCGCTGCGGATCCATGCGCTCGGCGGCGGCACCGGGGTGATCGCCGCCGGCTTTATCGCCGGGGCCGGTCTCGAGGCGGTGCTGGCGCCCGTCGCCGGGCGCTTCTCCGACCGGGTGGGACGGCGCGCTCCCTACGTGCTCGGCCTGGCGATCTGCGCCGCGGCGATGATCGCGATCGCCCTCGCGCACACACTTGGGGCCATCCTCGCGGCGTTGATCGCCACCTCCCTGGGCGCCGGGCTCTGTTTCGCGCCGGCCCTGACCCTGATCTCCGACATCGCCGAGGAAAGCAGCCTCCACCAGGGGTTCGCCGCGGGGCTCTCGAACATGGCCTGGGCCACCGGCCAGGTGCTCGGTGGGATCGGCGGCGGCGTCGTCGCCAGCCTCACCGGCAACGCCGTCCCCAGCGTCGCGATCTCGGTCCTGCTGATCTTCACCGTCGTCTACGCCTTCTACTCCCTGGCGCAGCCGCCCTCGGCCACCCGGGCGGCCGGTTAGGTTCTCGGTGTGAGCCGATCGGGAGGCGCGGGGGCGGGCGGGTGGTCCAACTGGACCGGGGACCAGCGGTGCCTGCCGGCCGAGATCGTGCGGCCGCGCAGCCGCGAGGAGCTGGCCGAGGCGGTCGGCGCGGCCGCCGCCGCGGGGCGCAAGGTGCGGGTCGCCGGCTCCGGGCACTCGTTCACCGAGGCGGCGCTTACCGACGGGACGATGATCCGGGTCGAGGCTCTGCGGGGGGTCCAGGACGCCGATCCGGCCAGCGGCCTGGTGCGGGTCGGGGCGGGGACGGTCCTCGCCGAGCTGAACGAGGAACTGGCCGGCCTGGGTCTGGGGATGGAGAACCTCGGCGACATCGATCGCCAGACGATCGCCGGCGCGATCTCCACCGGCACCCACGGCACCGGCGCCCGGCTGCGCAACATCTCCGCCCAGGTCGAGGGGCTGGAGCTGGTGGCGGCCGACGGCGGCGTGCGCCATCTCAGTGCCGCCACGCAGCCGGAGCTGCTGCGGGCGGCGCGGGTCGGGCTCGGGGCGCTGGGAGCGATCTCGGCGGTCACCCTGCGCTGCGTCCCCGCTTTCACCCTGCTGCGGGTCGACACGCCGCGTCCCCGCGAGGAGGTGCTCGACTCCTTCGCCGAGAGCGCCGAGGCCCACGACCACTTCGAGCTCTTCACCTTCCCCTACGCCGACAACGCCCTCGTCCTGGAGCGCAACCGGGTCGACGGGCCGCCGAAGCCGCGCGGGCGCCTCGGCGCCTACCTCAACGACATCGTGCTCGAGAACTGGGCTCTGGAGGCGCTCTCGGCAACCGGCAAGGCCTTCCCGCGCTCGATCCCGGCGCTCTCGCGGCTCGCCGGCCGGCTCGCTTCCGGCGGCCGCACGACCGACCGCAGCGACCGGGTCTTCGCCAACGAGCGCCGCGTCCGCTTCACCGAGATGGAGTACGCGATCCCGCGCGAGCACGGGCCCGAGGCGGCGCGGCGGGTGATCGAGTGGGTGCGCTCCAACCGCTACCCGGTCTTCTTCCCGATCGAGATGCGGGTGGCCGCGGGCGACGACGCCTCGCTCAGCCCCTCGCACGGCCGCGACACCGCCTACGTCGCCGTCCACCAGTACCGGGGGATGGAGTGGCGTCCCTACTTCGAGGCGGTCGAGGAGATCATGGACTCCTACGGCGGCCGCCCGCACTGGGGCAAGCGCCACTTCCAGACCGCCGCGACCCTGGCGCCGCGCTACCCCGCCTGGGAGGAGTTCCGCCGCGCCCGCGACGAGCTCGACCCTGGCCGCGTCTTCGCCAACGAGTACACCGAGCGCGTATTGGGGAGTTGATTCCGTTCGCTGTTTGTCGCTCTATGCGCGATAAGGAGCGAACGGAAGCTCAGAGGAAGGTCTTTCCCTCGCCCCGGTAGGTCGGGACGACGTCGACGATCCGCTCGCCTTCGACCAGGTGGAGGGCGTCGAAGCGCTCGCAAAGCTCGCCCGCCTTGGCGTGGCGGAAGTAGGCGCGGTCGCCGACCGCCAGCTTCGCCGCCGCTTCGCCGAGCAGCGGCGTCTGCACCTCGCCGGCTCCCTCCTCAGGATCGAGGCCCAGGCCCGCCGGCAGCCACGGTGCGGGCAGGCGCGCCGCGTCCCCGGCACCGGAGGCGAGGTAGCCGCCGCCGAGCGCGGTGGCGATGCCCGGCGCCGGCTTGCGGACTATCGGCAAAACGAACCCAGCCGCCGGGGTGAGGCTGAAGCGGCTGTAGTGGTCGAAGAGGGTGGGGGCGTAGAACCCCGAGCCGGCGGTCACCTCGGTCACCACCTGCTCGGCGCCGGTCAGCTCGAGGCTGCCGGTGCCGCCGCCGTTGACGATCGGCAGCTCGCAGAACTCGCGGATCGCGGCGACGATCGCGCCGCGGCGCTCCGCCAGCTCGGCAGCCGAGCGCCGCTGCATCCAGCGGATCGCGGCGCCGCGCAGCCGCCGCCCCGGCGGGAGGTCGCCGACGCCGGCGATCTGGCCCTCGTAGGCCATCAGCGCGACCAGC
>DASVWP010000175.1:0-2340 GCA_036393155.1 Solirubrobacterales bacterium
TTCCCGGCGGACCCGACCCGACCTCCCGCGGGCGGAAGAGCTGGATGTCGACGCCGGGAGGCCCCAAGCGCGTTTTCGCTTTGAGGTCGGGGACCTCGGGGAGGGCCGCCCAGAGCGACTCCGCGGTGTGGCGGGAGCCGACCAGGACCCCGGAGGCGGCTTCCATGCCCTCGCGGGCGTAAGGCGCAAAGCGGGGGTGCGGCTTGACCGTGTACTCCAGCGCCGAGCCGTGGATCTTCGCCGCGAAGGCGGAGACGCCGGCCCGGGCGAGGATCGCCGGCCCCATCACCAGATGGTTGGCCAGCGCGGCGTCGATCCCCCCCACCGCCTCGGCCACGGAGCGCACCGCGGCGACGTTTGCCTCGAGGTAGCGGTCCAGCTCCTCCTCGCTCAGCTCCGGGAAGGCCTTGACCTCGAACCCCTCGTAGGGGTCCTTGACGTAGACGGGCAGCAGGCCGTGGATGTCGGGGTTGTGGACCTGGACCCCCTTCAGCCTGACCTCGCGGTCCTGGCAGAGCAGGTGGACCTCGTGCCCCAGCCGGGCCAGCGCCGGGGCCAGGTTGGCGTTGTAGATGTTGCTGCCGGTGCCGCGCAGCATGTAGCCGTGGAAGAGCAGGACACGCATCGGAGCCGCCCAAACTAATAGTCTTCGCGGCGATGAACGACCGGCAGCTCTACCGCATGCGCGCCGCGGCCTCCGGCCGCGAGGCCATCGGCCGCACCGCCCCCGGCGCCGTCTACGTCGATCGCGACACCGACGAGGAGATGGAGCCGGTCTCGATGATCCTCCCGCTCGCCCCCTCCGCGTCGGCGCTGCCGCGCGAGCCGGCGAACCTGCGATCCTGCCGCCGCTGCGACCAGCTGATCGGGCTGGACGTCAGCGACTGCCCTTATTGCGGGCTCAGGCAGAGCGCTCTGTAGATCCAGGCGGGGGCGGCTGCCGGTAGGCCCTCCTCACTCGCCTACCTGGCTGGGTCGGATACCGCCGGTCCGAGGTCCGCTCTGGGCCAGCGGCGCAAAACGTTCGGAGGGCCTACCGACATCCGCCCGACCAGCTTCGAAAAGGCGGGCAGACCAGACCGCATCGAGAAGCTTCGGAGACGGAGCCCACCTTGGACGCGGCGACAGGATCTGGCGCCCTCAGCTTCTGAAGTTCGAACGTTTGTGGTGGGGCGCGGGCGTCGGGTGACCCTCCGAACGTTTCGCGCCGCTGGCCCGCAAACCGTCTCGGACGGCGGCAGCCGATCCAGCCAGGTAGGCGAGTGAGGAGGGTCACCCGGCGGCCGCGCCCCTGCAGGGACGCCCGACCCCTACGGTTTCTTCACGAGCGTCGCGGTATAGAGCAGCCGCGCGTTCGAGTAATAGCAGCCATAGGTCTTGGTCTTCCCGACCCCCTGCTGCGGATGCCCGTTCTGGATGTCTTCCTTGGAGGCGCAGTGTTCGGGCAGGCGGCTGCCGCGCCAGGTGTTGTTTTCGGCGACGTTGAAGGCGAACATCGGCGCCCAGGTCGGGACGGTGAGCGCGACGATCTGGCCCTGGAGGACGCTGAGCGGGTGTTCGAGCGTGAAGATCGGGGTGCTGCCGAAGTAGGGGTTGAGCACCTCGATCGGGCTCTGGCGCACGAGCGTGTACTGGGGCGGCTTGGAGCCTTCGACCGGGCGCAGGACGCCGATCCGGGCCTCGGAGGGTTCGCCGAGGAATTCGTTGAAGAAGGCCACCTCGTTGGCGGTGGTCGCGGTTTCCTTGGTCGAGGGCTTGGAGAGCGTGATCGACCAGGCGACGATCTTGCCTTCGAAGGGCGCCTCGTAGGGCCGCGGGATGCCGCCGGCGATCGCCTGGAAGCCGGTCACGTGACCCTCGACGCGGCAGGGGGTGATCTCGACGTTGTTGACGATCTTCCCCGGGCACGACGGCGAGGGCGTTTCCGCCGTCTGCCCGAGGACGACGACGCGCAGCGGCGCCGAATCGGCACTGCCGGGCAGGGCGACGACGATCAGCGCGGCCAGCAGGCAGGCGGCGGCGAGCACGGCGGTCCAGGCGCGCGGGGAGCGGGATTTCTTCTCTACGTGGGGCATCGAAACTAGGCAACACCGGGCCCGGAGCCCAGTTGCGCCCCGATTCTGCCCACAGTGGCCGGCGGATGTCCCCCCGGCGCCCCGTTTGCAGGATCCCGGCCAAATGCCCTCGGTAGGGTTGCCGCGTCAGATGGACTTCCTCGACCGATCCCCCCAGACCCTCCGCACGGAGGCCTAGCGGTGCCGGCGATCGTCGTGGAGGACCTGCAGCGCGCCTTCGGCGAGGTGCTGGCCGTGCAGGGGATCGACCTGCAGGTGGAGGAGG
>DASVWP010000176.1:0-2443 GCA_036393155.1 Solirubrobacterales bacterium
GGAAGGCGCCGCCTGGTGGCGCTCGTGGAAGAGGACGGCCTCACGTTCGAGGCGGCCGCGGCCGCCTCGAACGTGGCGAAATCCACGGCCCACACCTGGGTCACCCGCTGGCGGGAAGCCGGCGAGGAGCAGCGGGCAGACCTCAGCTGCCTGCGGGACCGCCCCTCGCGCCCACACCGCAGCCCGACGATGCGCAGCGCGGCCGACCACGAGCGCTGCTGCGAGGAGCGCAAGCGCACCGGCTGGGGGCCGCGGCTGATCGCCTCGGAGCTCGGGATCCCTCACGCGACCGTCTCGCGCTGCCTTTGGCGCTGTGGGCTCTCGCGCCGGCCCGCCGCTCCCAAGGAGGCGGTGCGCCGCTTCGAGTGGCCCTGCCCGGGCGAGCTGCTGCAGATGGACACCAAGCGCTTTGCCCGCTTCTCGAGCCCCGGTCACGCGGTGACCGGCGATCGCTCCCGCTCGGGTGCCCAGAAGCGAGAGAAGATCGGATACGAGATCGCCCACTCGGTGATCGACGACCACTCCCGCCTCGCCTACACCGAGCTGCACCGCGACGAGCGCGGGGAGACCGTGGTCGGCTTCTGCGAACGGGCGATCGCCTTCTTCCGCTCCCACGGGATCGAGCCCAAGCGGCTGCAGTCAGACAACGCCTGGACCTACACCAAGAACCGCGCCCTGGCGCAGCTGCTGGAGCGCGAGGGGATCTCCCACCGCACGATCCCGCCAAGGACGCCGAAGCGAAACGGGAAGGTGGAGTGCTACCAGCAGACCCTCAAGCGGGAGTGGGGCCTGGGTCAGCGCTACCGCTCCTCAGAGCACCGGGCGCTGGCGCTGCCACACTGGCTTCACCACTACAACCACCGCCGACGCCACAGCTCGATCGGGGACCGACCTCCCGTCAGCCGCGTTCGGAACGTCTTGGGGCAGGACAGCTAGCGGGCGACCCAGGCGTCGGGCGTGGCGGCCAGCTCGGTGACGACGCTCGGCAGCTCGCCGGAGACCAGGTCGGCCAGGGTGACCTCCTCGAGCACCGAGCGGAGGCTGGCGCGGACGGCGATCCAGACCTCCTGCAGGTGCTCGGCGTTGCCGCGGTACTCGATCGCCTCCGGCGGGGTCGACTGCACGTGGGCGATCGGGCCCTCGACGGCGCGGACGATCTCGGCGATCGTCACCTCGTCGGCGGGCCGGGCAAGCCAGTAGCCGCCCTTGGCGCCGCGGCGGGCGCGGACGATCCCGTGGTGCTTGAGCTCGAGCAGGATGTGCTCGAGGAACTGCAGGGGGATGTCCTGGGCCTCGGCCAGGCGCTCGCCCTTCACCGGGCCCTGATCGCCGGCCGCGGCGAGCTCCGCCGCCGCCCGGACCGCGTAGTCGGCCTTCGCTGAGACACGCATGGAGCTAGTAAATCAGTCGGCGGGCAGGGTACGGACGAGGGGGGCCGAGCGGTCCGCCTCTTGCTCGTCCTCCCCGCGCTGGAGCTCGCGACGGCGGTTGAGCCAGTGGGGCGCGTAGAGGATCAACCCGAGCCCGATCGCGGCGACGCCGGCGGCGATCGGCCAGACCGTGGGGTCGCCCTTCTGGATCGTCACGATGCCCGAGCCGACCAGCACGATGCCGAGCGCGGTGCGGATGAAGCCCTGCGGCGCCCGGTCGGAGAGCGCGGCGCCGATCACCACGCCGGGAACCGAGCCGAGGAGGATGTTGCCGGCGAGGACGAAGTCGACGTTGCCGCCGACCCAGTGGGCGATCCCGGCGGCCCAGAGCAGGATCGCCGCGTGGAAGACGTCGGTGCCGACCACTTTTTTCGGTGCCAGGCGGTAGATCGCGATCAGCAGGATCGCGATCACCGTCCCCGAGCCGGCCGAGGTGATGCCGATCACGAAGCCGGTGGTGCCGCCGATCGCGATTGCCGCCACCTTGTGCCGTTTCTCGACCTCGAAGCGGTCGCGCTCCTCGATCAGGCTGCGCAGGATCAGCGCCCGGGTCAGGGTGATGATCCCGACCATCAGCAGGGTGCCGCCGAGCACCGCGTAGACCAGCGAGTTGAGGCGGTCTTCGCCGATCTGGTCCTGCAGGTAGGAGACCAGGGCGACGCCGGCGACGGCGGCCGGGACGCTGCCGGTGGCCAGCCAGCGCACCAGCTCCATGTTCACCGTCTTCATCCGGAAGTGGCGCCAGCCGCCGACCGTCTTGGTGACCGCCGAGTAGAAGATGTCGGTGCCGATCGCCGTGGTCGGCTGGATGCCGAAGATCAGGATCAGGAGCGGGGTCATCAGCGAGCCCCCGCCCATGCCCGTCATGCCGACGAGAATGCCGATGCCGAGTCCGAAGATGACGATTGCCGGATCCATAGCCCTGGGCTGCCCCCGCACCGGGCAGGCTTATTCGACTTTCTCGACCTTCTGACTTTCTTGAGCCGCTTGGTCAGGAGTGCGGAGTGCGGCAG
>DASVWP010000177.1:0-2144 GCA_036393155.1 Solirubrobacterales bacterium
GCCCAGAACGAGCAGCACCGCCAGCTGATGGACGACGCCGGCTACAACTCGGCCGCCGTGGTCGGCCTGGTGGCCCGCGGCCGCACCCTCGGCGCCCTCTCCTTCCTGCACGCCCGCAGCGACCTGCGTTACGACCCCGGCGACCTCGACTTCCTCGCCGAGCTCGCCGACCGCGCGGCGATGGCGCTCGACAACGCCCGCCTCTACAGCGAGCGCGACCGGATCGCCAAGAACCTGCAGCGCGGGCTGCGCCCGCCCCACCCGGCCGAGGTGCCGGGGCTCGACATCTCGGTCGTCTTCGAGGCGGCCGGCGAGGGGATCGAGATCGGCGGCGACCTCTACGACGTGCTGCCGACCGAGGACGGCTGCTGGGTCCTGGTCGGCGACGTCGCCGGCAAGGGCAGCGAGGCGGCCGGCGTCTCGGTCGCGGTCCGTCACTCGGTGCGCGGCCTGACCCGCGAGGTGGACGAGCCCGAGGAGGTGCTGCGGCGGGTCAACGAGCTGCTGCTGACCGGCGACTCGCTGAACGACTTCGCGACCGCCGTGCTGGCCCGCCTGCGGCGCGCCGAGGGCGGGGCGTGGCACCTGGCGCTGGCCTCGGCCGGCCACCCGCCGGCGGTCCACGCGACCCCCGAGGGCCCGGTCCAGCTCGGCGGCGGCGCGGTCCTCGGGGCCTGGGAGAACGCGGTGGTCGAGCGCCACGAGACCGTGCTCGCCCCCAGCGACACGCTGGTGCTCTGCACCGACGGCTGGCTCGAGGTCGGCCCGGTGGCCGCCCACCGCGGCCCCGAGGCGCTGGCCGCCGCGACCGACTCGCTCGCCGGTCTGGAGCTGGAGCAGCTGACCGAGCGCCTGCGCGCCGACGCGGTGGCCCGCGGCGGCGGCGTCCTGCGCGACGACCTCGTCGTCCTGGCGCTGCGGCCCTCCTCCTACAGCGGCAGCTCCGCGGCCGAGGACAGCTCGGCGGAGAGGTTCCGCTCCATCATCTCCAACGCCGCCTCGGCGAGGTGATCGTAGATCGCCGCCACCGCATCGGTGGGAATGGCCGAGCGGAAGTGCCGAACGTGCCCGTCGAGGGCGCTGTAGAAGATGCACTGCTCGGTCACCTGGCCGGCGAGGACGAGCCGGCTGACGCCCATCAGGTCGAGCAGGTACTCCAGCGGGGTCTCGTAGAAGACGCTGTGGCGGGCCTTGATCACGAATGAGGCGCCCTCGCGCGGGAGGATCGGCTCGACCAGCTCGGGGTGGGCGCCGGACATCGCGTTTTCGGCCAGCTCGTCGGCGCTGGAGTTCCAGTCGCCGTAGTTGTCGTTGACGTAGACCACCGGCACCTCCGCCTCGGCGGCGCGGTCGAGCAGGCGCCGGATCCCGGGCAACGCCGCCTCCACCCGCGGCGCCAGGCGGTCGGCCTCCGGATGCTCGTAGGAGTTGAGCATGTCGACGACGACCAGCGCCGTGCCGCCGGCCTCACCGCGGCTGCGGCCCTGGCGCTGGTCGCGCCGGTCGACGTCCCCTCCCACCGGCGAGCTCGGCTAGGAGCGTTTGGCGGCGGCTTTTTTCGCGCCGGCTTTGCGGGTGGCGCTTTTGGCGCTGCCCGGTTTTTTCCGCGCGGTGGCTTTGCGGGTGGTCGCAGCCCGTTTCGCGGCCGGTTTTCGCGCCGCCGATTTTTTCGCGGTCGCTCTTTTGCGCGCCGGTCGGGCGCTGCGGCGCTGCGCCGCCGGGACACCCTCGACCGCCACCGCGCCGGCCAGGGATTTGATCTGGCGCTCGAGGAATTTCGCCATCCGCTCCTCCTCGCGGCGGATCGCCCGCGCGAGTTTCGCGGTCTCGCCGTCGCCGAGCTTCTGCGCCAGATGCTCCAGCGAGAGGTAGGTGGCGATCTCCTCGGCCTCGTTGAAGTACTCGGTCTTGGCGTTCTTCAGCATCTTCTCCAGTTCGCCGTCGCCGCGAATCGCGTGCAGCGGGCCCTTGGCCGCCGCGGTGGCCTTGCCGACCACGGTCTGCACCACCTGCGGGCCGCCGCCGAGGCTGCGGATCCGGCGGTCCAGAGCCTTGGCGTGCGCTTTCGTCTCTTTCAGGTGCTGCTGCAGGCGTTTCTTGTAGTCGCCCTTGCCGGTCATCCCGATGTGGGCCGCAAGCGCCGT
>DASVWP010000178.1:0-4969 GCA_036393155.1 Solirubrobacterales bacterium
ATGGCCGCTCCTCTCCGATGGGCACCCGCCAGTTGCGGGAGCCGGGAGCCTCAAGGCGCGCGCCTACGGCGCGCCAAAATCAGCCGATGGCTCCGCTCCCGCAACGGGGGGTGCGGCGACGCGGGGGCCGTGGCCGTCCACGCCACGCCACGCCGCAGCTCGGGTCGGGCTGACCTGGGCTTTCCTCGGGCGGGCGTTCACGGCGGATACGTCCGGCTAGGGGTGCCGGTGCCCCCGGAAATGAGCTAGCGGCCGATGCCGCGTGGGGCAGGAGCCGGGCGTCCGGCCCCGCGTCCGGCCCCACGGCCCAGGCGCCGCTGGGCCTTCTCAAGGCGCCGCTGTGCCCGCGCCCGCTCGGCCCGTGCCGGCGCTCCGCGCGGCTGGGGCCCGAGCGGGTTTGCCTCATCGGTGATGCCGTGGCGGCGGCGGTAGCTGGCGATGGCGTGGGCTCCTTCATGCCAGCTCCTCGCCTTGGCGGGATCGGCGTGCGGGAAGGTGCCGAGGGTGCTGCAAATCACGCTGTCGATCGGTTCGATGCGGGCGGCCTCAACATCGCGCCGCGCGAGGCGGTTGATCGACTCATCGACCAAGGCGGCTTCAAGGCGGGTTTGGGGATCAAGGGGCCGCGCGTCGGAAGCCTTGGCGTCGGTCTCGGGAAGCGCGGCGCGCTCGGCGCGCAGGTGGGCGAGCTGCTCGGTCGCCGCCTTCTCCGAAGCGCTGACGCGCGCCAGCTCGCGGGCCGGCGGGGATGGCAGCGCTTCGATCGCCGAGCGCTCGGCGGCCATCCGCTCGGCCCACTCCTGCGCCCGCTCGATCTCACGGTCGAGACGATCGCCGCGGCTGAAAAGCGGGTCGGCTTCGCGGACCTGCTCGGCCAGCTCGGCGCGGCGGCCGGCGAGCTGAAGTGGGGACAGCTCGCCGAGCCTGCTTCGCATCGCTGCCTCGGCGGCGCTGTAGTTGGCGCCCTCGCGCTCGATCGCGACGCGAATGTCGTGCAGCTCGTCAGACAGCTCGCGCCGACCGGGGCCGAGGTCGGCATCGGTCAGCTCCGAGGAGACGACCGCGTAGACGTTTGCCACCTCCCGCCCGCGGCTCACGGCGACAAGCTCCTGCTCGATGCTGGCGCCCCCGTCGAGCAGCGGGTAGGCGCGGTCGACCGTCTTGCCCTGGGCGGCGAACTTGGTCAGGGCGTAGGCGTATTCGAGGGAGGGTCCGAGGTCGCCATCGCGGCGGCGATCGAGGTAGCGGGGGCCGAGGGTGACGGTGCGCTCATCGCCGCCGACGCGGCGCAGGGTCACCGTGCGGGCGGCGGCATCGACGCCGGTCACGTCCCAGCGCTCGCGGTTATAGGCGCCTTCGCGGTTGATCCGCGTCTGCACCCGGTCGCCGATCGCGAAGGCCCGCTCGCCGACGATCACCTCGTTCTCGCCTAGGGCGCCCGCCTCGCGGCGCAGCTCGCGCGCGGTGTCGTTGAGGTAGTCAACGTCACGGTTGCGGCGGGCGATCATCACCGCGTCGGCGCCGGTCTCATAGTCGCGGTGCCAGTCGGCGAGCATCGCGTCAAGGGTGCTGGGGAGGTCATCGCCGAGGACGACCCGATCGGAGGCGCGCAGGAGGTCGAGGGCCTCCGAGCCGCGGCCCTCGTGCACGAGGGCGACGAACTCCCGATCGGCGGCGCGGTGCTGGCGGCGGATCGTCTGAAGGGTCGCGGGCTCGATCGAGCGGGTGATGAGCCCGTAGGTGCCGCCGGGGCCAATCGCGCCGATCTGCTGGGGGTCGCCGATCAGCACGAGCTTGCCGCCGCACTCGGCGGCGAGGAAGCGCAGGGCATCGAGGTCGGGCGTTGAAACCATGCTGGCCTCATCCACGACGATCACCGTGCCCGGCGACAGCGGGGGCAGGCCTTCCTCGCGGCGAGCCTCGGTGCGGGTGAGCAGGGAGGCGATCGAGGACGATCCGGTGATGCCGGCGTCCTTCAGCTCTTGGCTCGCGGTGTTTGCCACCGCGCAGCCGACCACCGGGAAGCCCGCGATCTCCCACGCCTCCCGCGCGGCGTCAAGGGCAGTCGTCTTGCCGGTGCCCGGCCAGGCGGCTACCGGGGCGATGAACTCCCCGCCGCTCACGAGGCGCTCGACCATCGCCCGCTGGTCCTCGCCCAAGTAGGCGTGCCGCTCAAGGACCGCGGCGAGAACGGCGGGTGCCACTTGGCAGGCCCCGGCATTGGCGCCTGCCTCGGCGGCCTCGCGCAGGCGGCGCTCAAGCTCGGCGATCCGCGGCGTCGTGAACAGGCCGACGCTCATCTGCTCGTTGCCCTCGTGCACGGAGATGACCCGCCCGCTGTCGATCGTCTGATCCACGGCGCTCACAAGCTCGGCCTCGGCGGCTCCTTCGGGAAGCTGGTCGGCCACTGCCCAGAGGATCAAGCGGCGGTCGAAGTGGGAGGTCTTTGCCTCAAGAGCGGCTACCGCGCGGTCGAGGTCTTCGGCGGTGATCGGGCGGGGCTCTCGGGGCGCGGCCTCGGCGACCATGCCGTCGATCGTCTCCGGGCTCACTCCGTGGGGCTCGGCGAGCGCGATCCACTCGCCGCGTCGCTCGTCTTCGCCAACGCCGTAGTCCTTGCGTTCGCGGGTCCGGTAGGCGGCGATCTGGGCGGCCTCGATCGAGTCGACGCCGTTGCGATCCATCCACTGCGCGATCTCGGCCGAGCGGGTCGAGAGGGCGTCGATCACCGCCCGATCGAAGCCCCGCAGGTCGGCGTAGCCGTTGGTGACCGCCTCGAACTCAAGGCCGAACTTCTGAAGGAAGCCGGCGCGAAGCGCGGCCTGAAAGACGACGCCGGCCGACTTGCCGTGAAGCCAAAGCGGCGAGCGCCCCTTGGGGCTCGCGAGCGTGTACCACTTGCCGTCTTTGGCGGCGCGGGTCATGTTCGAGAGGACGGCATGGACGTGCAGGGCGGGATCGCCCGAGCGGCTCATCCGGTGGCGGAAGGCCATGCCCACAAAGCCCCCGCCGCGTTCGACTTCCTTACCGCCTTCGCCGCGGCGCACGAAGCAGGCTTCGCGCTCAAGGTGCTCGATCCCCTGGCGCACCGCGTCGTTGACGATCTCAAGCACCTCGGCGCGGGTCTGCTCGTCACCCAGGGCGTAGAGGATCGAGACCGACTTCGGGCAGGAGAAACGCACGTCGAAGCCGAGCACGGCTTCCTTGCGCCTGGTCGTCCCGTCGGGCAGCTCGCGGACCTGCGTCGCCGGGCGCTTCAGGAGCTGCTCGCCCGTGGTGGGGTCTTGGCCGGCGAGGATCGCCGTGTAGGCGGCGGCGTCGAGCTGCCCGGACAGGCCGAGGTCGCGGGCGATCTCGCCGACCCACTCGCCCGGCGCCTCGCCGGGCTTGGTGTAGTAGTCCTCGCCGCCTTCGGCGACGGCGGCGAGCCAGTAGCCGGCGTTGCCGCGCTGGATTTTCGTGACGCCGACCACGGGGAGGGCGTCCGATCGGGGGTGCTGTGCGCCCCCGGAGATTTGGGGCACGGGGCACCCCGTGCATAATGTGTCGTGCGGTTGCGGTTGGGGCGAAGCCCAGGGGGCAGCGGGCCTCAGCAAGGGCTCATTTCGCGGCTGCAAAAGCTCGCTCAGGAATGCGATGGCATTCGAGCGAGGAACTGCCTGAAGGATCATCTACGGCTGGTCTGCCTGATCGGCAAGGCGAGCTGGTCGGGCAACGGCGACCCCCCGCGCCCCAACCGCAACCGCACGCACCGCCCGCCGCCGGGCTCGATGCCCGGCGGCGGGCGAGCGCCGCGAGGCGCTCAGCCGCTCTTGGAGACCGACAGCGCTGGGAGCGCATTCGTCGTCGTGATCTGCATCGCCATCACCTCCCTTCCCTGCTTCGCCTCCTCCTCAACGGACCTGGAACGCGCCCGTCGTCAGGCAGGGGGCGAGCAGCGGAAGCAGGCGGGCGCTCGGTTGGCGGAGGGCTGAAGCGGGGCGCCGCGAGGCGCGCGCTGGGGGATCGTGATTGCGCCGCGCATCAGGAGCAGCTCATGGCGAACGTGTCGCCGCTGGCGCGGTCGGTAGGAGCCGATGACGGCCATAGCGCGCAGCCTATTGGCGTACGCGCGGTTACCTGACAGGAGCCGAGCGGCGCCGACCGAGGCCGGCGCCGCTGTCGCGGCTACCGATCCCGCCGGCCTGCGAACTCGACCGACTCGGCGGTGATGTACTTCCAGCGCCCGCCGTCTCCGGGCTTGTTGTACTGATCGAGGCGCCCGGTGACGGTCACGAGATCGCCCTTGCGCTTGTGCTCGACGCAGGCGCGGGCCAGGCCGTTCCAGCACTTCACCTCTTCGTAGATCGGCTTCGTGCCGCCCCTGCCGTTCGGGGTGTTGATCGCCAGGCGCAAGACCGAATAGACCTTCTCGCCCTGGGCCTCACCGCGCGAGGGCTCGCTGAGCTTCGGATCGTGGGTGAGCCGGCCGCTGACGACGACGACGTTGGTGTTGTAGGTGCTCATCGGTTTCTCCTTCGGGGAGGTGGTCGATTGACGAGCACCAGGAAGGGCGCGCGCCGAGCGGCCGTCACCGCCGCCGCAGGCGATGGGGACCCCCGCCAGGGGTTGCCGGCCGCGCGGCGTGCGCCAAGCTGGGGTGAGGAAGTCGGCTTGCCTCTCCGAGGTCCGATGCAGCGGTTCACCTCGCCCTCTCTCGGTAGCTCCTCGATCCCGGTGCGAAGTTGCTTGCCGGAGACGAGGCGCCGGGGTTAGGCTCGCGTTGGAGAGACCCGGCCCCTGGGCAAGGGGCGCGCAGCAAAGGGGGTCTGGATGGGACCGCCGAGCACCGCCCGCATCCGCGTTGAGTTCGATCTTGCGTTGAGCGTCGGGGCCTACCGCGCTGCCAGGCAGATCGCCTCAATGCTCGGCGAGCTGGACCCGATCGACTCCCTGCGCCTCACACTGCTCGCCGCCCGCCACGAGCCCG
>DASVWP010000179.1:0-15811 GCA_036393155.1 Solirubrobacterales bacterium
CGGCGGGGGCCGCGAGCGCAGGTGCCGGCGCCGCCGGCGCCGGAGCGGTTGGCGGGGTCGGGGCCGCGCTCGGCGGCAGCGGCGCCGCGGGCGGCATCGGCGCGATCGGCGGCGCGATCGGCACCAAGGCCGTGGCCGGCGTGGTCACCGCGGCCGTGCTGACCGCCGGCGCGGTCGAGGTCAAGCAGGAAGGCGACCGCACGCCGGCCTCCAACCCGCCGGCGAGGATCGGCTCCGCTCACTACTCGCCGCCGGTCGAAGCCGTCTCCGCCGCGGAACCGACCACCACGGCGATCTCCCAGGCTCACCATGTGACCAAACCGGCCCCCGCCGAACCGGCGATCGAATCCGTGCCGCCGGCCCCGGTCGAAGAAGAACTGCCGCAGGAAGAAACGCCGCCGAGCGCCCCGCCGGCCGGCGAAGAAGAATCCGAAGACGCCGGGCAGTCCGCCGCCGACGGCAGCGGCGGCGTCGGGACGCCCGAATCCGAAGGCATCACCGCCGCTACTCCCTCGAGCGGCAGCGCCGCCGGCGCTCACGCCAGCCCGGGCACCACGGTCGTGGTCACCGTGGGCAGCCCCTCGACGCCGCCCCCCGCTCCCGCTCCAGCACCCGCGCCCGCTCCCGCTCCAGCACCCGCGCCCGCCCCCGCTCCAGCACCCGCGCCCGCGCCCGAACCCGCCCCGCCGGCAGCCGAAGAATCCGCCAGTGGCGGCTCCCCCGAAGCGCCCCCCGCGAAGGCGACTCCGGACGGCAGCGAAGCCGAGTCGGGCAGCTGAAGCGCCGCCAGCGCCGCTTCAGGCCCCGAGGGCCCGCGCGCCGGGCCCGCTCAGACGGAGTGGCTCTCCCCCGGCTCGAGGACGACGACCTGCGATGAGGTCTTGGCCTCGACATCGGCCTTGAACGCCTGCGCGTCGGTCTCGATCGGCGGGAAGGTGTTGAAGTGCATCGGGATCACCGTCCCGGCGCCGACGAATTCCGCCGCGACCACGGCGTCATGGCGATCCATCGTGTAGTGGCCGCCGATCGGCAGGACGGCGACGTCGACGGGATTGCGTTCGGCGATCAGCTTCATGTCGCCGAAGAGGCAGGTGTCGCCGGCCTGGTAGATCGTCTTGCCGCCGAGGTTGATCAGGAGTCCGGCGGGGACGCCGATCGTCGTCCCGTGCACGGGGCTGAACGGGGCCTCGGCCGAGCCGGGGATCGTGTTGGTGTGCCAGGCCGGGACGAGCTTGATCCAGCCCCAGTCGAAGGAGACAGTGCCGCCGAGGTTGGGGTCGCTGACCTTCTCGAGGCCCTGGTGGCCGAGCCACTCCGCAAGCTCCACCATCGCCACGCATTGCGCCCCGGTCCGCTTCGCGACCCCGACCGCGTCGGCGACGTGGTCGGCGTGGCCGTGGGTGATCGCGATGACGGTCGGCTCGACCTCGTCCGCGGTCGCCACCGCCGCCGGGTTGTTCGGCTTCAGGAACGGGTCGGTGAGGACGGTGGTCTCGCCGTCGCTGTACTCGAAGCACGAGTGGCCGTGGAACTTGATCTCCATCTTCAGCTCTCTCTTTCGGATTCCTGGGGTTCGCTCAACTCTTCCTTCAGTGCCCAGCCGACGGCGACGCCAACCATCATCCCCATCCGCGCCTCCTCGGCGAGCAGGGAGCGCACCGCGGCGAGGCGCTCCTCGGGATCGGGCACGGTGGCTGCCTTGAGCGCCTCGGCGTCATGTGGCTCGCCGAACCAGCCGCCCTCGGCGAGGGCTGCGACCAGCACCTTCTGAAGCTCCGGCGCGGCACGGGCGACGACCTGCTCGGCCGCGGCGAAGCGCTGCGGGTCGAGCAGCCGCTCGATCGCCGCCTGCAGCTCCCGGTCTCCTGGCACGCCGCTCTGCGCTGACACGCCGGTCAGCCTAGATCCTGGGGGCAGTCGGCGCCCACTCCGCGCTGAAAACGCACTTTCTCCCGGCATGCGGGAGGAACTGCGTTCTCGACCGGGCTAATGCGACTGGTGGCGCAGGGTCGAGGCCGCGATCCCGGCCAGGCCGCCGACCGCGCCGCCGACCAGGCCGGCGATCTCGTCCGCGGTCGGCACGAACAGCGGCAGCGCGATCAGCACCGCGGCGGCAACCGCGACCCCGATCACGTCGTACTCCTCGTCGATCGCCCCGGAGGCCTCCGAGCGGCGCAGGGCGAACCAGCAGGCGACCGCCCCGAGCGCCATCCCGTTGCCGCCGGCGATCACCGTCAGGTCGCCCTGGGCGCTGGCGATGCCGGCGGCCGCCAGCATGCCGAGCGAGCCGCAGGCGAACAGCAGGACGGCGGTCGGCGCCGTGCCGAGCCGCCGCTCCACCCCGGTCGCGAAGATCGCCAGGCCGACCGCGACCACGAACAGGTAGCCGACGTCGATGTAGGCGAAGGGGGCGGCGAGATAGCGCCACCATTCTTCCTGCAGGGGTACCACCAGGCCGCCGAAGCTGCCGACCGCGTAGCCGGTCGCCTTCTGGATCAGCAGCAGGGCGGCGGAGCCGAGGATCACGGTCAGCGTCGCGTAGGGCCGCTCGGCGCCGGCGAGCGAGCCAAGGCGGCCCCCCGGGCGCGGGATCAGGCGCCGGCGGCGGCGTCGCGGCCGCTGGGCCTCCAGCGCGTCGCCGCGCCGCTCCAGCTTCGGCGCCCGCTTGCGCAGGCGGGCACCGCAATACGGGCACTCCGTGACGTAAGGACTGACCTCGGAGCCGCAGTTTTTGCAGATGACGCTGAGCTCAGTCTCGCTCATGACCTATCGAGGATAACCCCCCGCTGCGAGACGCCGCTGCCGTTGCCGGTGACATACTCCCGTGGAACCCGTCTTCGAGGAGGAATTCACGTGGAGTTGAAGAGTCTGACCGAGCAGAAATCGCTGCTGGCGACCCTGCCGCCCGGGAAACGAGCCCGTCTGCACCGGCTTCTGTTCGAGTTCGGCCCCGGCAACGGAACGCTGATGCTGCTGCCGATCGACCAGGGAATCGAGCACGGCCCGCGTGACTTCTTCCCCAACCCCGCCTCCAAGGATCCCGACTACCAGTTCCGGCTCGCCGCCGAGGCCGGTTACTCGGCTCTGGCCTGCCAGATCGGGATGGCCGAGAAGTACTACCCCGACTACGCCGGCCGGGTGCCGCTGATCCTCAAGGTCAACGGCAAGACCGACATTCCCTCCTCCTCCAAGGCGCTCTCGACCTGCAACGCCACCGTCGAGGACGGCGTCCGCCTCGGCGCCGACGCGATCGGATACACGCTCTACGTCGGCTCCCCGCGCCAGGACGAGGACCTCGCCCAGCTGCGCCAGGTGCGCCAGGAATGCGACCGCTTCGGGATGCCGCTGGTCGTCTGGTCCTACCCACGCGGCGAATCGGTCGAGGCCAAGGGCGGCCAGAACTCCTTCTACGCGATCGACTACGCGGCCCGGATGGCGATGGAGATGGGCGCCGACGTGGTCAAGCTCAACATGCCGAAGATCGACCCCGCCAAGGACAAGGACGCCCCCGCTCCGTACAACGAGATGGAGGTCGACCAGGCGGAGGCGATCCGCCAGTGCGTCGAATCGGCCGGGCGGGCGCTGGTCGTCCTCTCGGGCGGCTCCAAGACCGACGACGAGACCGTCCTCGGCCACACCCGCGAGGTGATGGAAGCCGGCGGCTCGGGCGTGATCTTCGGCCGCAACGTCTGGCAGCGCGAGTGGAACGAGGCGCTGGAGATCATCGGCCAGATCAAGGAGACGCTCCTCTCCCACGTCCGCAGGACGCCGTAGCGCGGCGTTCCTTCCGCCCGCAGAGCGGGAGAAAGGAACGCTCAGCCTTCCAGCCCGGGGAGAGTCTTCTCTTCCCGGGCTTTTTCATGGCGTGGATCGGCGTTCCCTGGGCAGCGCGGTGCTGATCGTCGCGGCGGCGGCGCTGCTGGCGCGGCCCTGGGAGGGCTCCGGCGGCTCTCCCGACCGGGGCCCCGCCACTGTCACCGCCTACGTGGTGCGGGCGATCGACGGGGACACGATCGAAGTGCAGCTCGACGGCCACCGCGAGGACGTCCGCTACATCGGCGTCGACACGCCCGAGACCGTCAAGCCGGGGACCCCCGTGCAGTGCTTCGGCGAGCGCGCCTCGCGGTTCGACAAACGGCTGGTCACCCACCGGCGGGTGCGCCTGGTGATCGGGGTAGAACCCCGCGACGTCTACGGCCGATTGCTTGCTTATGTCTACCTGGGGAGGAAATTCGTCAACGCCGTAATGGTCCGGCGCGGGCTCGCCCGAACGCTTGAAATTCCCCCCAACATCCGCTTTGCAGAGCGGTTTGCGCGCCTGGAGGATGCCGCGGCACGCACCGGACGGGGACTCTGGGGAGCCTGCTGATCGTGAGCGAAGCGTTAGCTCTGCAAGATCGTTTGCTACGGTGCCCGCTGCCCCCTGGGCCCCCTGTTATGAGAATGCGACAGAGCATCTCCCAGTTCGAGGTTGCCTTCGAGCAGGAGACTTCACTCGAGCGCCGCCGGCGCGAGCAGCTGCGGCGACGCGCCGCCAACCGCTCCCGGGCGCGCCGGATCAACCGCACCGAGCAGCAGAGCAAGGTGCGCTTCAGCGTCCTTGCCGTCTGCCTCACGGTCACCGTCGTGGTGGTCGTCGTGGCGATGTTCGAGGCGCTGGCCTTCCTGATGTCCTAGCCGTGCCTGCGGTCGACCGCCCCAGTTGAATAGACTCGCGCGCCGATGGCCCGACGTTCGCTGAAGCCACAGCTCAACCAGATCCGCGCCTGGGTGCACCAGGGCCGGACCGATGCCTGGATCGCCCACCAGCTCGAAGTCAGCGCGACCGAGCTGCGCGAGTTCCGCAGGCAGTACGACCTCTCGCCCGACGACGAGAACGCCGGCTCGAGCGAAATCGACCTGCGTGACGAGATCGAAGCCGAGATCGAGGCCGCCGCGGTCGAGCCGGAGCAGGCCGAAGAGCCTGAGGAGGCCGAGGGCGGCGAGGAGGAGTCCGACGAGGACGGCGGGGCGCGCCCGCGCCGCCGTCGCCGTCGCGGGCGCCGCGGAGGCCGCGGGCGCCGCAAGGAGTACGAGGCAACCTTCGACCACGGCGAGACCGACGGCTACGGGCTCTGGCTCGACGCCGCGGTCAAGGAAAACCCCGTCTACGCCGAGCACTGGGCCGGCAAACGCGAGGTCACCGTCCGCATCGAGGCCGACCAAATCGTGATCCGCCGCAAGGGCGAGGACGAAGAGTCGGAAGGTTCCGACTCCGACTCCGACGATTAGCTGTTCGTCTGACCAAGCAGCGCCAGGAACTCGCGCTACGCGCTCACACCCCGCCAACGGCGGGGGTCGCGAAGTGTGCTCCGCACATGAGCGACCGAGGACGCCGCGATGCGCCGGTCAGACGGGCAGCTGCCGTCCTCCCGCGAAGTCGGTGGCTCCGCGGAGGTAGAGCCAGAACGCCGCGTCGGCCAACGTCTGCGGGTCGCCGACCGTCGGGGCCACGTCCAGGGCGACCTGCTGGCACCAGTCGGTGCCGCGACCGTAGAGCTCGGCGAGTTCGTCGGCGCTGAAGGTCGGCCCGATCCGCCGCCGCAGCTGGTCGCGAATCGCCTCGACGACGCGGTCGGCAAGGCGACGCTCCCGGGGCTCCTCGATCTCCCGCAGGGCCCGCCATCCCTCCTCCCACTGAAAGAGCGCGTTCTCGAGTGGATATGGCGTCAACGGCGTTCCCGGACCTCCTCGGGCGATGGTAGCTCGCCACGTCGCCCGGCCGCCTGCGCCGCCTCAGGGAAGCGGGCGGCGGTAGCGGATCACCCGCGAGCGCACGCCGTAGGGCTGCTCCCAGCGTTCGGCCCCGTCCCGCCGCCAGCCGTCGATCCGGTAGAAGCGCTCGGCGTCCCTGTTTCCGCGCAGGACCCAGAGCACTCCCTCCGCGTGGCCGGCGCCGAGGAGCCGGTGCCGGGACTCGGCCAGCAGCAGCCGGCCCGCCCCCTCGCCCCAGTGCGGTGGGTCGACGTAGAGCGCGTGGATCTCCCCCGCCCCGGGCGCGTCCTCGTCCCGGGTGGGGCCGAAGGTCGAGAACCCGTGGATCGTCCCCCGCTCGACGGCGAGCAGGGTCGTCGGGGAGGCGGAGCCGGTCGAGCCGAAGGTGTAGCGGGCCGCCCGCTCCTCGGCTTTCAGGCCGGCGAGAAAGCCCTCGTCGATCAGGCCCCGGTAAGCAACCTGCCAGGCGCGGACGTGGACCCCCGCCACCTCGAGGGCGTCCTCGGGCCTGGCCTCGCGGATCTCCAGCACCGGCCGAGGTTACCCAGTGGGCACCCGCGCCTCGGCGGCGCGTCGGTCAGGCGCCAGGCGTGTTGGGGATTTCGCGCAGGGGCGCGTTGGCGGCGCCGCAGCCGGCCGGATCGAGCCGTCCCGTGACCTTCCAGACGGTGACCCGCGCTTCGCGCAGGACGGGCCTCACCGCCGCCTCGCCGCGCAGCCAGCGGCTCTCCGGCGAGCTGACCGGGTTGCCGGGGTGGAGGAAGTTGAGGAAGGGCGCGGTGACCAGGTAGTCGAGGTCGGCGGCGTTGACCGCGGCGCGGAAGGCGGCGCAGGTGGGGATCGCGTTGTAGGCCCCATGCGGGCCGGGGACGCCGAGGTAGTGGACCCGGTTGGAGAGATCGGTGCCGTAGAAGCCGTAGCCGGCGAAGCCGGCCGTGGTGCCGACGAGGCCGATCCTCGCGCCGTGCTGGCCGCGGGCCCAACGGTAGGCCGAGTCGAGGCCCATGCCGGGGATCGATTCGCCGGCGACCTGGTTGCGGAAGCGTTCGCGCAGGTAGTGGCGCTGGGCGGGATAGCCGAGGACGAGGACGAGCAGGGCGAGCGCGCCGCAACCGCCTGCCACCAGCGCGGTCGAGGCGCCGCGCCGGCGGGCCAGCAGCAGCGCCGCCGGGATCGCCACCGCCAGGACGACGACGAGGATCGCGAACAGGCGGCCTTTGTCGTGGACGATCGCGTCCGGACGGTCGGTGAGCAGGAGCACCGCGACCAGCGCCCCCATCAGCCACCACTGTCGGCGCGGCGCGTCGAAGGACCGGGGCAGCGGCGCCAGCACGATCCCCGCCAGCAGCGCGGGGATCACGTAGCGGATGTTGATCCCGAAGCCGACCGGTTCCCCCTCGGCCCCGGCGGCGCTGAGCGGCGTGAAGAGGTAGGCGAGGAGGCCGAACAGGGCCACCGCGCCGATCCAGCGGAGGATCCGGTCGCGGCCCCTCAGAAGCGCCCAGAGGGCCGCTGCGGCGGCGCCGAAGACGACCAGTGGCCAGAGGGCGCCGAACGCCTGGTGCAGGCCGGGCGCGAAGTAGTGGCGCCAGACTCCGGTGTCGGTGACGTAGTGGAAGATCGTGAAGTCGGGCCGGCCTTCCTGCAGGCGCTCGGGGTGGGGGAGGGAGATCGGTCCGAGGTGTTCGACCTCGGGCAGCGGGTTGCCGGCGACGACGAGGTTGCGGACATACCAGTAGGCCCCGCCCGCGAGGGCCGGCAGAAACCACCAGCCGGCAGCGGCCCAGCGGCGGCCGCGCGGAGCGAGGACGAGGACGGCGACCGTCAGCGCCGCGGCCATCGCCAGTCCGGTGACCCGCGTCCCCGCCGCCAAGCCGATGGCCAGGCCGGCGGCCGCGACCGGCCAACCGGGCCGCAACCGCGGCAGAGCTTTCCCACCCTCGGGAGGAGAGATGACTGCCGCGCCGGCGGGGGGTTGCGCCTGGGCCCAGGCCTCGGCAAGGATCGCGATCGCGGCGAGGACCAGGGCGGCGGCGGCGAGGTCGTTCTTCGCCGCCCCGGGGTCGCGAACGACCAGGGTGTGGCACTCCAGCAGGATCGCCGCCGCGACCACGGTCAGCTCGCCGCGGCCGTAGGGGCGCCCGATGCACCAGGCGCTGAGGAAGGCGATTCCCAGCCAGCCGAAGTTGAGGAACAGCGAGAGCGCGTCGCGGCCGGTCAGCAGGATGCCGACGGCGTGCAGGAGTTCGGAGTTCTGGGGATAGAACCAGTTGGTGAACACCGTCTCCACGTGGTCCATGCCGGTGACCGAGTGGTTCTGGACCATGTCGACGGCGAAGGGGAGGTGGTACCAGAGGCTGTCAAAGTTGAAAATGCCGCGGTCGAGGGCGTGTTGGGTGGTGATGGACCAGTGGGCGACGACGATGGCGATGACGGACCACATGGCTAGGGACATCGGGCTGACGAGGGACCAGCGGTTCTGGCCGGCGGGTCCTGTCGCCCCGGTCACCCCCACGGTGCTCGGAGCCTGCGGCTCCTCCGCTCCGCGGGGGGCCCCCACCGGGGCGCCACCCGCCGGAGGGGACGCTTCGGCCTCGGGACCGTGGTCACCGAGGGGCCGGCTTCGGAACGTCCACCAGAATACGACGGCCGCGAGGGCGGCGCTGGTGGCTACGACGGTGCCTGGGTAGAAGAGCTGGGCGGTTCCGAGGAGCTCGCCGATCCAGATCAGGAGGGCAATGGCGGTGATGGCCTCGACGAGGCGGGCCGGAGCGGCCTGCCAGGACGGGAGGAGGCGGGCGCGCAGGCGGTGGGCGCTCAGCCCGAGCGAGACGGCGACGAGGAGGAGCTCGAGGGCTCCCAGGAGGTAGGGGCCCAGGCTAAGAATCGGAGGCCCCCCAGCGGGCGCTCAGCGGTCCAGGCCGTGGACCACGATCGGGGTCTCGCCTTCGGCGACCATCCCCTGCGAGCGCGCCGCCCCGTCGATGACGATCGGGTCTTTCGCCGACTGGACCCGTTCGTGCAGGCGCCGGTTGGTCCGGAGCAGTTCGTGCAGCTGGGCCTTGGCGGCGGTCGTCGCGGTGTAGGTCTTGACGAAATCGATCGCCGGGTTCAGATAGGAGTAGAGGACCGCGGCGAGGACGAGCGTGAGCGCGATCCGCCCCACCCGGTCCCACTTGATCCGGCTGGCGCCGCTGCGCGCGGCGGGACGACGGCGGGCGGCCGGCCGGCGACGCGAGGTGGCTGGGCGTCCGGAGGCGGCGCGAGAGGCCATGACCGGTGCTACGCGGTCGGGCCCCGCATTCCTGCATTTAGCCGCGGCGTTGGACGAATGCCTGCGGGCCGGGGAACTCGGCCGAGGAGCCCAATTCCTCCTCGATCCGGAGCAGCCGGTTGTACTTGGCGACCCGGTCCGAGCGCGAGGGCGCGCCGGTCTTGATCTGGCCGGCGCCGGTCGCCACCGCGAGGTCGGCGATCGTCGTGTCCTCGGTCTCGCCCGAGCGGTGGGAGATCACGGCGGTGTAGCCGGCCTCGCGGGCCATCCGGATCGCCTCCAGCGTCTCGGTCAGGGTCCCGATCTGGTTGACCTTGACGAGGATCGAGTTGCCGACCCCGAGCTCGATGCCGCGGCGCAGGCGCTCCGGGTTGGTCACGAAGAGGTCATCGCCGACCAGCTGCACCCGCGCGCCGATCCGCTCGGTCAGGAGCTTCCAGCCGTCCCAGTCCTCCTCGTCCATCCCGTCCTCGATCGAGACGATCGGGAAGCGGCCGCAGGCACCCTCCCAGTAGGCCGCCATCTCCTCGGAGGTGAGCGTGCGACCCTCGTGCTCGAGCACGTAGGAGCCACCCTCGAAGACCTCGCTGGTCGCCGGGTCCAGAGCGATGAAGACGTCGGAGCCGGGCGCGTAGCCGGCCGCCTCGACGCCGTCGAGCACGGCCTGCAACGCCGCTTCGTTGGACTCGAGGTTGGGCGCGAAGCCGCCCTCGTCGCCGACCGCGGTCGCCAGCCCCTTCGAGTGCAGGGACTTCTTCAGCGCGTGGAAGACCTCGGTGCCGACCCGCAGGCATTCCGAGAAGCTGCCCGCGCCCGCCGGCACGATCATGAACTCCTGGAAGTCGACCGAGTTGTCGGCGTGAGCGCCGCCGTTCAGCACGTTCATCATCGGCACCGGCAGAAGCGTCGGCTCGCCACCGCCGTAGAGCTCGGCCAGGTAGCGGTAGAGCGGCTGCCCGGAGTCGGCCGCGGCCGCCTTGGCGGCGGCCAGGGAGACGCCGAGAATCGCGTTGGCCCCCAGCCGGCCCTTGTTGGGGGTGCCGTCGAGCTCGATCATCGTCCGGTCGAGGGCCCCCTGTTCGGCGGCCCGGGCGCCGGTCAGCGCCGCGGCGATCTCGCCGTTGACGTTGGCGACCGCCTTGGAGACGCCCTTGCCGAGCCAGCCCTCTCCCCCGTCGCGCAGCTCGACCGCCTCGAACTCGCCGGTCGAGGCGCCCGAAGGCACCGCGGCGAGACCGCGGGCGTCGGACTCCAGGACCACCTCGACCTCGACGGTCGGGTTGCCGCGCGAGTCGAGGATCTGGCGGGCGTGAATGGAGGAGATTGCGCTCACGGGCGCGCCAGTCTATTCACACCGCGGGCAGCGACGCGGGCTGCTATTTGCCTTTGGGCGCCGCTTCAGGGGCCGCTTCTGGCGCCGCCCCTTCAGGGGCCACGGCGCCTTCTTCGCCAACCGCCGGGGCGGAGGTTTCCGGTAGCGGCCGCTGCACGAACGGTTCGCCCTTCGGTTTGGTCGGGGTGACCGTGCCGGGCAGAGCCGGTTTGGTCTGTTCGACCGGCGCCGGGCATTCCGTCGGCGGCGTTTTCGGGTTGGCTTCGTAGCAGGATTTGTACGCTTCCCGCGCTTTCTGAAGCCTCTTCGAAGCCGGGTAGTTGGCGCACCTTTCCATCTCGAAGCCGGAGGCGCAGTAGGTGCGGGATTGCCAGGTCGTGTTGAAGTTCGTGGCGAATTCGCTGACGAATTCCTGCTGCTTCTGCTGGTTCAGCGTGGTGGCGATCTGGGATTTGACTTCTTCCAGCGACTGAACTTTTTCGGGGTTCAGTTTCACGACTTCGATCAGGAGGAATTTCTTTTCGTATTCGACCGGCCCGACCAGTTCGTTGGTGGCGCTGTCGAAGACCGCCTTCTTCAGGCTGCCTTTGAGGAATTCTTCGGAGATCCCCGGCTGCAGGCCGCCTTTGGTTTTCGTCGTCGGGTCTTCGGAGTACTTGGGCGCGACCTTTTTCCAGCCTGCCGGCGAGCTGTCCTTTTCCAGTTCCTGCTTCGCCTTTTCGACCTTCGCCTTGTCTTTGTTGACGATCACGCGAACGTCGCGGCTCGGTTTGGTCGTGTATTGGGTCGCCTTTTCGGCTTCGTAGTAGTCCGAGATTTCAGTCGAACTCGCCGGTTCGGCTTCAGCCGAGATCTTTTCCTGGATTTTGGTCCCCAGCACGTTCAGCTTCACCTTTTCGTTCACTTCCTGCTGGCTGAGGTGCGATTTCTTGAGGAATTCCTGGTAGGCCTTTTCCGTCGGGAAGTTGGTTTTCTTGATCTGGGCCAGTTCCTGTTCGACCTGTTTTTCGGTCACCGTGATGCCCATTTCTTCGGCCAGGCCCTGGAGCCAGATCGCGCTCAGGAGTTCGCCCTGAGCCGCTTCCTGCAGTTCTTCGTATTTTTTCGTGCCCTTTTTCGGCACTTTCCCGCCCGACTGGCCGGCCTGCTGCAGGACGGCCAGTTTGAGTTCGGCTTCCGAGATCGTGCCGAGACTGGAGGGCACGCCCTTGACCACGGCCACGTCGCCGGACGGCACGCTGGGCTGGCCGATCCCCTCGGCGACCGCGAAGACCACGAAAAGGGCGGCGAAGAGGGCGCCGAAGGCGATCAGCAAGAGGCGCTGCCGCCCCGCCGACCCGCCGCTCGCTTTCCCGCTCTTCCCCGATTTGGCTCCCACAGCCCGGGCAGCATAGTCAAATCGCCTTACGCCGAGTCTTTACGCAACGCTTAGGCGGCGGCCGGCTCGGCGCCGCGCAGCGCCTCGCGCAGCCCCTCGGCCAGGGCCAGAACGGCGGTCAGCCGCTCCTCGGGGTCGTTGCCGACCCGCAGCCCGACCGTCTGCTCGCGCCATTCGTACAGCGCCCCCTCGACCCGCTCGGCCAGCGCACCCGCCTGCTCGGAGTCCAGTTCGACCCCGGTGACGCTGAGCCGGCCGCCGCGGAACTCGACGCTGCGGGCGCCTGCCAGGCCGAGCTCGATCCGCGCCCGCTGCAGCCGCAGCAGGTTCTCGGCCTGCGGCGGCAGCGGCCCGAAGCGGTCCTCGAGCTCGTCGCGGATCTGGCGCAGCTGGCCGGGCTCGCGGGCGGCGACGATGCGGCGGTGGACGTCGATCTTGGCGGCCTCGAAGGGGACGAAGGTCGCCGGCAGGTAGGCGTCGACCGGGACGTCGAGGCGGACCGGCTCCGGCGCCTCCTCCCCGGCCCCCTCCTCGCCGCTCGCCGCCGCCACGGCCTCGTCGATCATCTGGCAGTAGAGCTCGAAGCCGACCGCGGCGACGTGGCCGGACTGCTCGTCGCCCAGCAGGTTGCCGGCGCCGCGGATGTCGAGGTCGCGCATCGCGATCCGGAACCCCGAGCCGAGCTCGGTGTGGTCGGCGAGGGTCGAGAGGCGGGCCGCCGCCTCCTCGGTCAGCGCCTCGGCCGAGGGGTAGAGCAGGTAGGCGAAGGCGCGCTCCTTGGAGCGCCCGACCCGGCCGCGGATCTGGTAGGCCTGGGAGAGCCCGAGCTGGTCGGCGCGCTCGACGATCAGCGTGTTGGCGGTCGGGATGTCGAGGCCGGACTCGATGATCGTCGTCGTCACCAGGCAGTCGGCATCGCCGCGCAGGAAGCCGAGCATCGTCTCCTCCAGGGCGTGCTCGTCCATCTGCCCGTGCGCTTCGGCGAAGCGGGCCCCGGGGACCAGCGCCCGCAGGCGCTCGGTCGCCTCGGGCAGCGAGTCGATCCGGTTGTGCAGGAAGAACGCCTGGCCCTTGCGCTCCAGCTCGCGCTGGATCGACTTGCGGACCAGGTCCTCGTCGTAGGGGCCGACGTAGGTGCGGACCGGCCGGCGCCCCTCGGGCGGGGTCTCGATGACCGAGATGTCGCGCAGGCCGGCGAGGCTCATCTGCAGGGTGCGCGGGATCGGCGTCGCCGAGAGCGCCAGCACGTCGACCTTCAGCTTCAGCTGGCGCAGCAGCTCCTTCTGCTTGACGCCGAAGCGCTGCTCCTCGTCGACCACGACCAGGCCGAGGTCCTTGGCGCGGACGTCGCGCGAGAGCAACCGGTGGGTGCCGATCAGGACGTCGACCTTGCCCTCCTGGAAGTCCTTGAGGACGGCTTTCACCTCCGCCGGCGGGCGCAGCCGCGAGACGCCCTCGACCCGGAAAGGCAGCTCGGCCATCCGCTCGCGGAAGGTGCCGTAGTGCTGCTGGGCGAGGATCGTCGTCGGCACCAGGACCATCACCTGCTTGCCGTCGGAGGCCGCCTTGACGGCGGCCCGCAGCGCCACCTCGGTCTTGCCGAAGCCGACGTCGCCGCAGACCAGCCGGTCCATCGGCCGCTCGGACTCCATGTCGCCCTTCACCGCCTCGATCGCTTCCAGCTGGTCGGCGGTCTCGCGGTAGGGGAAGGCGGTCTCCAGCTGGATCAGCCACTCGCCGTCGGGCGAGAAGGCGTGGCCCCTGCGCGAGCGCCGCTCGGCGTAGAGGTTGAGCAGCTCCCCGGCCAGGGCGCCGGCGGCCTTGCGGGCCCGCGCCTTGAGGTTCTGCCAGCGTTTGCCGCCGAGCGCCGAGAGCGTCGGTTCGCCGCCGGCGCCGACGTAGCGGCTGAGCTTCGCCAGCTGGTCGGTGGGGACGTAGACCCGGTCCTCGCCCTTGTATTCGAGGTAGAGGTAGTCGCGGGTGACGCCGCCGACCTCGCGGGTCTCGAAGCCGGCGAAGCGGGCGACGCCGTGGTCCTCGTGGACGACGTAGTCGCCGACCCGCAGCTCGCTGAAGGCGAGCCGGCCGCGGCTCGGGCCGACCGCCGGTTCGGCGGCGGCGCGGCGGCGGTGGACCAGGCGGCGGAAGGGGTAGACGGCGAGTTTCAGCTCCGGGCTGACGAAGCCCTCGCGCAGCCGCGCCTCGGCGAAGGCGAGGCCGGGGTCGGGCGGGAGCCGGCCGCCTTCCAGCAGGCGGGCGTCGAGCCGGTCGAGGCCGTAGCGGGCGCGCTCGGCCTCGCCGCGGTTCTCGAAGGCGACCACCGTGCGGTAGCCGGAGCGCAGCAGTTTCTCCAGCTCGCCCTCGGCCTCCTTGACGCTGCGGGCCGGGGACTCGGCGCGGGCGGCGCGGAAGGCGTCGGAGTCGTCCTCGCCGGCACCGGTCAGCGAAAGCGCCGCCCGGGCGGACAGCGGCGCCGCGACGTCGACGTAGAGGCGGCGGGCGTCCTCGGCGTGCATCGCCGTGGTCGCGTCCTCCCAGTGGTCGCGCAGCGCCGGCTCGATCTCCTCGGCCGCGGCGAGGACGACTGCGGCCTCGCCCGGGACCAGGTCCAGGGGCGCCTGGAAGCGGTCCAGCGGCAGGGCTTCGGCCAGGTTCGGCGCCTCCGCCCCCTCCTCCTCGGCCGCCATCGCCGCCAACTCGGCGAGCTCGCGGTGCTCGGCGTCGAGCTCGGCCGCCGGGGCCAGCTCGACCCGCTCGGCGTCGCCCAGCGAGCGCTGGGTGAAGGTCGAGAACCAGCGCATCGAGTCGACCTCGTCGCCGAACAGCTCGATCCGCACCGCCCGCTCCTCGGTCGCCGGGAAGACGTCGAGGATGCCGCCGCGGACCGCGAACTGGCCGCGCTCCTCGACCTGCTCGACGCGTTCGTAACCGGCGCCGACGAGGTCCTCGGCAAGCGCCCCGAGCTCGACCTCCTCGCCCAGCGAGACGACCGAGCCGGCGGGGCGCAGCGAGGCGTCCGGGACAGCCTCGGCCAGCGCCGTGGCGCTGGCGACCACCACCGCGTCGGCTTCCCCGGCGAGCGCGTCGAGGGCGTCGATCCGCAGCCCGACCAGGTGCGGCGGCGGGGTCACGTGCGAGGCGTAGCCGGTTCCCCGCGACGGGTAGAGGCGGACCCGGCGCGGCGCCAGATAGGCGCGCAGGTCGGCGGCCAGGTCGCGGGCGGAGCGGTCGTCGGCGGCAACCAGCAGCGCCGGCCGGCCGGCGATCGCCCGGTCGTCCTCCAGCAGCGCCGCCAAGAGCAGCGGCCGCAGCATCGCCGAGGCGCGAACCTCGACCGCCTCCCCCCCGTCCGCCGCCGCCCGCACGCCGCCGCAGAGCGCGTGCACGCGCTCGTTTTCGGCAGCGAGGTCTACGAGGGGACGGAGGCTCATCGCAGGGAAAGCGACCGGATCTCGGGATCCGGCCCTGGCTTCGATTCTAGGCGTCGCCTCAGTCCGGCTGCGGGAGGCCTGGGCCGGTTCGTGCCCACTCGACCTGGCCGACGCCCTCGACCTTCGAGCGGCCGACGACGTCGTCCCACTCGTGCAGCATCCGCTTCAGGCGGGCGACCGCCTCGGGCGGGTGGGCGGCGATCCCGCCGGCCAGCTCCAGAGCCGCCTCCTCGGTCGCCGCGGCGGGGGCGACGCGGTTGACCAGGCCGAGCCGCAGCGCCTCGTCGGCGCCGATCGTGCGTGAGGAGAGCAGCAGGTACTTGGCCGCCGCCAGGCCGCAGAGGGTGACCAGGCGGGCGGGGCCGACCGGCACGCCCAGCGCCGCGCCGGGGAAGCGAAGCCGCAGGTTGGAGCCGCCGACCCGCATGTCGCAGGCGATCGCGATCTCGGCGCCGCCGCCGACGACGTCGCCGTGACAGGCCGCCACGGTCGGCTTGGGGAAGGAGACGACGGCGTCGTAGAGGGCGGAGAACTGCTCCATCCGCGCCACGTGGCCCTCGTGGTCGAGGTCCTCGCGCACGTCGGCGCCGGCGGAGAAGCCCATGTGGTCGGTCGAGGAGAAGACCAGGACGCGGACCGCG
>DASVWP010000180.1:0-9327 GCA_036393155.1 Solirubrobacterales bacterium
CCCGGCGAGGCGCTGCCGCTGGAGATCTATGGCAGCCTGGTCGCCGACGTGCGCGCCAACGGCACCCCGGCGCTGGTCGACCTCTCGCCGCCGCGGCTGGAAAGCGCCCTCGAAGGCGGTCCGACACTGGTCAAGATCAACGACTGGGAGCTGGCCGCCTTCGTCTACGGCCCGGTCGACACGCCCGAGCGGATGCGGGCGGCGATCGACCGCCTGATCGAGCAGGGCGCCGAGTCGGCGATCGTCACCCGGGCCGGCGAGCCGGCGCTGGCGGTGCGCGACGGCCGCGCCTGGGAGCTTGTCCCGCCGCGCTTCGAGCGCGGCGCCCGCGAGGGCTGCGGGGACTCGATGATGGGCGCGCTCGCCGCCGCGGTGGCCAGCGGCCGCGACTGGGAGGAGAGCCTGCGGATCGGCGCCGCGGCCGGCGCCGCCAACTTCCTCCGCCACGGCCTCGGCAGCGGCGCCCGCGCGGTGGTCGAGGACCTCCTCCCGAAGGTCCAGCTGCGCGAGCTGGGGTAGAACGCAGCGTTCCCTGAATTTGGGGGGTCCATGACCCCCATAAAGGTGTCAGCGCTAGACCGAGGGGCCGAACGGGAGGTGCAGATCGTCGCCGGCGACGATCGCCCGTGGCGCCTCGCCGACCATCCAGTCCAGATGCGGCTGCAGCTCGGCGACGGCGCGCAGGCGCTCGAAGGCCGGCCCGAGCCGCAGCGGGCGTCCGGCCAGGCTGGAGTGGGCATCGCTGGAGAGCACGTGGACGAGGCCGATTTCGGCCATCGCCAGCATCCCGTCGGCCATCTCCTCGCGGAGGAAGAAGTCGGCGGTCGCCTGGACCAGCGCCCCCTCGACGACGAGGGCCGCCAGGCGCTCGAACATGTCGGCCGAGAGGTGGCGCTCGGGGTGGGCGATCAGCGCCCGGTGCCCGCGCTCGGCCAGGTGAGCCACGCGGCGGGTCAGGCTGTCGGTCATCGGGCCCGGAGCCGGCTCCAGGAGGATCCAGCCGCCGCCGCCGAGGCTGACCCGCGCCAGCTCCTCATCGGAGAGCGCCTCGACCGCGGTCTCGGCGACCTCACCGCCCTGCAGGATCTCGAGCTCGATCCTCTCCTCGCGCAGCTGGGCGTTGAGCGCCCCCACGCGTTCCTCGAGCTCGGCGATCCGCACGTCATGGTCGTGGCGGATGTGGGGAGTGGCGCAGACCGCCGCGATCCCGTCCGCGGCGGCCACCCGGGCCATCGCGAGGCTGTCGGCGGCATCCCGGGCGCCGTCGTCGATGCCCGGGAGGATGTGGCAGTGGAGGTCGATCATCCGGCTCGCCGGTCGAGGCTAGACGGTCGCCTCCCGGCGCGGATGTGCAACCGCACGCCCAGTGCCCTGCCCGAGCAGGCACGCGACTACGATGATCGGCAAGATCATGGCCCTGTTCACGCCGGGCTAGCGTGAACGGACTGGCTTCAACTCATGGAAAAGAAGACGACCCGCAGAGGGAACTACGAGTCCGGCTCCGATTACGTCCTCGAGTACGGCGAGCTCCGCTTCGCCTTCAACGAGGAGGACTTCGCGCAGCGGGTCGAGCAGGCCGCCGTGAAGCTGGCCTTCGTCGACCAGGGTCTCTCGCAGGAGGAGATCGACGACCTCCTCGACCTCGCGGTCAGTGGCGAGATCGCCGAGCCCAGCTCACCGCTCGGCGAACACATCAACGAAAACTGGGAGGACCTCGTCGGCCCCTCCAACCGCAGCCTCGTCCACTGGATCCGTCGCCTCGTCTTCCGCGGCGCCTGGCTCGACCAGCGGGTCAAGGAGGGCGAGCTGGACGTCGTCTTCGACGAGCGCACCCAGACCTTCGGCTACGTGCAGCCGGATCGCAGCTCCGAGCTGATCGAGCTCTCCAAAGAGCCGTCCTGGCGCCGCATCGCTTATAAGCGCTGAGCGCGCTCAGGAAGCGTTCAGGAGCGCTCTAGGGCGACGACGACGGTGAGTGAGCCGCCGCCGGAGCTGCCTTGGACGCGACCGGCGTCGAAGAACTCCTTCGCGGTGTCGGCGTCGCCGAAGGCGGTGGCGAGGCGGGTGAGGGAGTCGACGAGGAGGATCACGTCGTCGCCGCCGCCGGCCCGTGCCGCCGCCTGGGCGAGCGCGTCGTCGGCGTGGCGGGCCTGCCCGGCGGAGACGATCTCCGCCTGCGGCGCCTCGCGCTTCCAGTCGGCAAGCTCCTCGGGGCCGGGGTCAATCAGCAGGACGACGGGGTCGGGGCCCTTGGCATCGGCGGCGAGGTCGGCGGCGACGCCGCGCAAGAGCGCCGTGCAGGCCTCCCGCGACTCGGCGCAGAGCACCGCCTGGCGGCCCGCCTCGGGGGGCAGCAGCAGATCCTGGATCGTCACCTGGTCCTTGCCGCGACGGCCGAAGCGGCGACGGCGGCGACGACGACGCGGCCGGCCACCGGCCTCCCCCGCCGACTCCTCCTCGTCCACAGGCTCGGGCGCGGGGGCGCGCTCGGGCGGGGTCGGCTCGGGAAGCGGCCGGCTGGGCTTCTCCTCCCGCTCCTCGCCGCCGAAGGCCTCGTCGCCCAGCTCGTCGCCGGTGCCGCGGCGGCGTCGGCGGGGGCGCTCTCGGGGCGGCCGCTCCCGGGACGTCCGCTCGCGAGAGGGCCGCTCGCGGGTCGACCGCTCGCGCTGGGCGGGCGCGCCGCCCTCGCCGCCTCCCCCATCGCCCTTGCCGCCGGCGAGCTTGTCGATCAACTCGGTGCGGGTCAGCATGCGGTAGCGCTCCAGGCCGGCTTCGGCAGCCAGCAGGTGCAGCTCGGACAGGTGCTTGGATTCCAGCTCGGCCTTGGTCATCGAGGCGGCAGGTTATTCGACCGGCGAGACGGGCGCCGCCGGGTCGATTCCCTCCGCCGCCGCGGCAACCGGCCAGGCCTCCGCCTCCTGCCTGACCCGCCGCCGCGACCAGCCCAGCTCGGCGCCGAGCAGCTCGGCCACCGGCCGGGCGGCCTTGGCGTCGCGCAGCTGCGGCGCCGCCAGGATCCCCAGCCGAGTGCGGCGCAGCAGCACGTCGGCGACCGTGCGCGCCTGCTCGGCGCGGGCGGCCAGCACCACCTCGGCCCGCAGGTCGGGACGGCCGGGCACGATCGGCTCGGCCAGCTTCGGGTCCTCGCTGGCGAGGGCGAGGACCCGGCGGGAGGCGTGGCCGTAGCGGAAGGCGAGCTGGGAGAGCGCCTCCTCGCCGATCTCTTCGGGAGCCCGCAGGTCCTCGGGCCGCGCCTCCATCCCCAGCGGGATCTCAGCCGTGTGGCAGGGTGCCTCGCGTCCCCCGCGCTCGACCAGGCGGTCGACGGTCTGCTTCGCCATCCGTCGCCAGGTGGTCAGCTTGCCACCGGTGATCGTCAGCATCCCCGAGGAGGTCTCATACAGCTCCGCCTTGCGCGAGATGTCGACCGACTTGCGGGGGTCGCCGCTGGAGATCAGCGGCCGGACCCCGGCGTAGGCGCCGACCAGGTCCGAATCGGCGAGCGAGGTGCCGAAGAACTCGTTGACCGCGTCGAGCAGGTAGGCGACGTCGTCGCGCGCGGGCCGCGGGTGGTCGATGTCGCCGTCGAAGTCGTTGTCGGTGGTCCCGACCAGGGTGCGCCCGTACCAGGGCAGGGAGAAGATCATCCGCCCCTCCCCCGCCGGGACGATGCAGGCGGCGCGGCCCATCGGCAGGTCGGCCTGGTCGATCAGCAGGTGGGTGCCGCGGCTGGGGGCGATGCGCGGCACGTCCTCCTCGGCGGCCAGCTCGCCGGGGCGGATGCGGTCGGCCCAGACGCCGGTCGCGTTGACGACGTGGTCGGCCCGAACCTCGGCCCGCTCGCCCGACTCGGCCTCGACGAAGGCGACGCCGGCGGCGCGGCCGTCGCGCGAGAGCACCTCGGTCACCTCGGCGCCGTTCAGCATCACGGCGCCGAACCGTTCCGCCTCGCCAAGCACGGTGAGGACGAGGCGCACGTCGTCGGTCTGGCAGTCGTAGAAGAGGTAGGCGTCGTGGGGTTCGCGCGGGGCCAGGGCCGGGACCATCTCCAGCACCTCCTCGCGATCGATCGTCCGGTGGCGGTCGGGCGCCCAGTAGAAGTCCTCCTCCTCCTTGGCGGAGCGCAGCTCGCGACGGCTGCGCCCGACCCGCGTCGTCGCCATCACGTCGTACATGTTCAGCCCCAGCCCGAGCCTGCGGTCGCGGCGCTCCTCGCCGAGGGCGGGAACGAGGAAGGGCGTCGGGTAGACGAGGTGGGGCGCCAGCTGGACCATCAGCTGGCGCTCCAGCAGCGCCTCGCGGACGAGGCCGAGGTCGAAGTTCTGCAGGTAGCGCAGGCCACCGTGGACCATCTTCGAGGAGCGGCTGGAGGTGCCCGACGCGTAGTCCCCGCGCTCCAAAAGGGCCACCGAGTAGCCGCGCGAGGCGGAGTCGAGGGCGACCCCGGCGCCGGTGATGCCGCCACCGATCACCACCACCTCGAAGTGCCGGCCGGCGATCTCCTCGACGGCGCGGGCGCGGGTCAGCATCGGCCCGGGGCTGGGGGTCGGGCGGGCATCAGTCGAGGAAGACGGCGGTCGGGCTCTCGGCGACGCGCTCGGGGGCGGGTCGCTCCTGGCGGGGGTGGCCGAGGTGCAGGAGGCCGACGAAGCGCTCCCCCTCGGGCAGTGCGACGGCGGCCCGGCCGGCGTCGGTGCGCAGCAGGCCCGGCGTGCGCCAGTAGCCGGCGAGCCCGCGGGCGTGGGCGGCAAGCAGGACGATGTAGGCGGCGACCGCGGTCGCGTGCAGGTCCTCCTCGGTGGCCACGGGATCCTCGCCGAGAACGCAGGAGACGACGACGAGGGTTGGGCAGCGGTCGAGCTTCGCCGCGCCCTCGGGCCCGGCCGCCTGCTTGAGGCGCTCCAGCGAGCGCGGGCCGACGACGCGAAAGCGCCAGGGGACGGTCAGGTGGTGGTTCGGTGCCCAGTTCGCCAGGTCCAGCAGTTCCTGCAGCTGCTCGCGCGCCAGCGGCTCGGGGCCGAACGCCTTGTGGGTGCGGCGGGTGCGGATCGCGGTCTCGACATCCATGCCCAACAGTGTCGCTGACGGCGGGTGTGGCTGAGCTTTCATCCGCATAGCGAGTGAAACCTCAGCCACACCGTCTTCTCGGGAGTCAGAGGCCGTAGCGCCAGCGCATCCAGCCACGGCGGGCGCCGAGGCCGAGCAGGAAGAGGAGGGAGCCGGCGAGGAGGCCGAGGACGATGGCGCCTGCCGGGCTGGTCGAGTCGTTGCTCGACGAGGTCTCGGTTCCTGACCGCGAGGTAGGAGATTCGGTGGGGCCGGGGGCCGGGGTCCCCTCCGGGACGCTTTCGCCGGTGGGGCCTGACGGGGGCTTCGCCCCAGGGGCGCCCTGGCCGGCTTTCGCTGAGTGTCCCGGAGGGGACCCCGGCCCCTGGTTCGTCGAGTCGCTTGGCGAGACAGGGGCTGGTTCGAGGCTGGGGAGCGGGACGCTTTCCGACGGCAGGGCGCCGGGAGAGCTTTCGGGGGTTTCGGAGGGTTCGGTGGAGGGGGTGCTCTGGGGAACGGTGCTCGGTTGGGGGGCTCGGGCGGGAGCGGCGATCGGGAAGGTGGCTTCGGCGACGGCCGGGATGACCTGGGCGGTGACCCAGACCGGGGTCTGGTGGGCAACTTCGGCGGAGGTCTGGGCCCCGGCCTGGGCGTAGTCGAAGTGGCCGTCGGAGGACTGGTTGGCAGCGAGGTAGTCGCGGGCGCTGGCGCCACCTTTGACGAACTGGGCCGGGCTGGCGCCGGCGGCGAGGATTCCCTGCACCGCCCAGGCGGTCGAGGGGGTGTTGAGCGTCCCGTTGCCTCCGAGCGCGTAGCCGCCGCCCTTGTGCTGGTGGCTGTGCAGGTAGTCGAGGGCGCTGTGGACGGCCTTGGACCCCGGCGAGAGCGCCTGCATGGCGGCGCCCGTGCCGTCGGGGGTGCTCGGCGACCCGGGCACGTCGCCCCAGCCGCCGTCGTCGTTCTGGACCGAGCGCAGCCAGGAGAGGGTCTCCTTGAGGCTGCCCGTGGCTCCGGCCCCGCGCAGGGCGATCACCGCGAAGGCCGTCGTCCCCGGCCAGCCTTCGTAGGAGCCGTCCTTGCGCCGGCGGTTCAGCAGCCCGCTGAGGAGGTTGGAGCCGCCGAAGTCGCGGGGGTCCACCCCGGCGCCCTCGAGGGCGAGGATCGTGCGGGCGTAGTCGCCGGCGCTGCGCAGCTGGTCGAGGTGGGAGCGCAGGTAGTCGACCGGGGTCTTGCCGGCGCTGGCGACGTCGAGCGGGTTGACGCCGCCCGCCGAGAGCGCGAGCATCGCCCAGCAGGTGATTTCGGGGCTCGAGCGGTCGCCGGGCGAGGCGCCGAAGCCACCGTCTTCGTTCTGCTGGGCCCGCAGCCAGGCGGTGGCGCTGGCGAGGTCGGGGGTTGCCGCAGTGGCGCGCGCGGGCAGGGCGGCGCCGAGCGCAATGGCGGCGACCAGCAGGGCGGCGACGGTGCCGCCGCGCAGCGCCGGCCGCAGCCCGGGCTCCCGGGTCCCGTCCCCCTCCCCGCCCTCTTGGGGCGATGGGTGGCCGAGGCGCCGCCAGGCGAAGCGCTCGCGGAAGCGGACCAGCATCCGCACCATCGCCGGGCCGGCGAGCAGCGCGAAGACGACGTTGCCGGCGAAATGCGCGACTTCGAAGCTGGCGCCGCGCAGCCACCAGACGGCGTACGCGCGCAGCGAGAGCTCGCCTCCCAGGCTCGCCATAACCGAGAAGTTCATCAGAGCGCCGTAGAGAACGGCGGCCAGGCCGCAGGTCGCGGCCAGGCTGAAGCGCCCGGCGTTGCGGAAGCCGAGCGCCAGCACGGCGCCGAGAACGCCGCAGAGGCCCCAGGCGGCCATCTGCCACGGGGTCCAGGGGCCCTGGCCGAACCAGAAGTTGGAGACCAGCGCCGCGAGCGCGCCGACCGCGAAACCGGGCGCGCCGCCGAGCGCGTAGCCGGCGAAGACGATGACGTCGGTGGTCAGCGGCTTGACGTTGGGGAGGGCCGCGAAGGCGAGGCGGCCGGCGATCGCCAGGGCCGCCAGGGCGGCGACCAGGGCGACGACCTGGGAGGGCGGTCGCGAGCGCTCATACCAGGCGAAGCCGGCGACGACCACGGCGGCGACGATCAGGAAGCTGACCAGCTGCCAGCTCATCGCTCCTCCTTTTCGCGGGTCGCCTCGCCGGCGCCGGCCAGCGCGGCCGCGCCCTGCTCGGGGGTGATCACGCCGGGCAGGTCGAGCACCCGGGCGACCTCGGTGGCGAAGTACCAGCCGCCGGAGAGGACCTCGCTGGCCGGGCCGTCGGCGATCACCGACCCGTGTCCCAGCAGCACCACCCGCTGCGCGAAGGCAGCGGCGAACTCGACGTCGTGAGTGGCGACCACGACCGCCGCGCCGGCGCCCGCCAGCTGCTCGACCAAGGCGACCAGCTCATCCTTGCGTGCCCGGTCCATGCCGCGGGTCGGCTCGTCGAGCGCCACCAGGCCAGGCAGGGCGTCGCCGTCCATCCGGCCCGCCAGCGCAACCGCGAGGGCCAGTCGCTGGCGCTCGCCGCCGGAGAGGTCGCGGGGGTCGGCGTCGAGCGTGTGCTCCAGGCCGACCGCTCGCAGCGCCGCCGCGCCGGCCTCCGCCGGCAGTTCGTCCCCCACCCGCTCGCGCACCAGGTAGTCGCCGGGGTTCTGGGTCAGCAGGGCGATCGCCTCGGCCTTCAGCGAGCCCGCCACCGGTGCGTTGAGCCCGGCTGCCGTCCTCAGCAGGGTGCTCTTGCCCGCTCCGTTGCGGCCCATCAGGGCGACCCGCTCGCCCCGGCGGATCGTCAGGTCGATGCCCCTGAGCACGTCGTGGAGCGCCTCGCCCAGTTCCAGCTCGACCCAGAGGCCCTTGGCCGCGAGGGCCTCGGCCTCCGTGGGCGCCGATTGCCACGGGGGGCGAGATCCGGCTCCCACAACCTTCCCCGGGTGGGGGATGGCGGTGGCCGGCTGCTCCGGGGTCGAGTCCGGGGCCGGCTCCGATGCCCGAGCCTGCAGCCGGGTCCGGGCCTCCCGCACGCCGACCGGCGGGGGAGCGATGCCGGCCAGCGAGAAGAGGCGCGCCGCCGGCGTCTCGAGCGCCGGGTCGGCGCTCTGCGCCCAGGCCAGGAACTCGGCCGGCCGGCCGTCGAAGGCGACCGCGCCGCCATCCATCGCCACCACCCGGTCGGCGGCGGCCAGACAGCGCTCGAGCCGGTGTTCGGCCAGCAGCACGGTCACCCCCCACTCCTCGTTCAGCCGCCGCAGCAACCAGATCAGCTCGTCGCCGGCGACCGGGTCGAGCTGCGAGGTCGGCTCGTCGAGGAGGACCAGCCGCGGCCGGGCGACCAGCGCGGCGGCGAGGGCGACCCGCTGCAGCTCACCGCCGGAGAGAGTGTCGACGGTGCGCTCGAGCAGGTGCGGGATCGCCAGGGCGAGGGCGACCTCCTCGACGGCCCGGGCGCGCCCGGCGGGCGCGGTCCCCCGCAGCTCCAGGGGCAGCGCGATCTCGGCCGCGACGGTCGTGGAGACGACCTGGCTCTCGGGGTCCTGGGCGACGTAGCCGACGGCCGCCGCGAGCTCGCCGGGGCCGCTGCCCAGCGCGTCGATGCCGGCCACGCGGATCGAGCCCTCGATCTCGCCGCCGTGGAAATGGGGCACCAGCCCGCAGGCGGCCCGCAGCAGGGTCGACTTGCCGCTCGCCGAGCGGCCGGCGAGGAGGACGAACTCACCGGGCGCCAGCTCCAGCGAGACGTCGGCGAGCGAGCGGCGGTCCGCCCGCGGGTAGGCATAGCCGAGGCCCTCGATCGCCAGAACGGGAGCGGCGGCGCGACGGGTCGCCAGCTCAGGCACGGGAGCCCCCGGGAAGCGGAGCGGCCGCGGGTCCGCGCAGGGCCGCGAGGACCGCTGCCGGATCGCTCGCCGCTGCGGCGCCGCGGCGGCGTCCCGCCCGTCGCAGCGGTGCCAGGCCGCTCAGCACCAGCAGCGCCGAAAGCGCGACGGTGAACGGGCCGAAGCCGAGGGCGACGGTCGGGTAAGCGCGAAAGTCGTCGGCGCCCAGCAGCTTGCCGGCGAGCGCCGCCGCCAGCACCACCGCCCCGACGGCGTAGAAGCGGCGGTCGAAGCGGCTGCGCGGCCGGGCGCCGCGGGCGGGGCGACCCCGCGGGCCGGCGCCCCCTCCCCTGGCGCGGAGTTCGTAGCCGCGCAGCTCCAGGGTGGCGGCGACGTCGATCGAGCGGTCGAGGGAGCCGGCGAGCAGGCGCCGGGCGAGCGGCGCCC
>DASVWP010000181.1:0-10563 GCA_036393155.1 Solirubrobacterales bacterium
GCGAATTCAATGCCTAGACGGGATGACATCGAGAAGATCCTCCTGATCGGCTCGGGGCCGATCGTGATCGGGCAGGCGGCCGAGTTCGACTACTCAGGCGTCCAGGCCTGCAAGGTCCTGCTCGAGGAGGGGTACGAGGTCGTCCTCGTCAACTCGAACCCGGCGACGATCATGACCGACCCCGAGTTTGCGACCGCCACCTACGTCGAGCCGCTTCTGCCGGGTCCGGTGGCGAAGATCATCGAGAAGGAGCGGCCCGACGCCCTGCTCCCGACTCTGGGCGGCCAGACGGCGCTGAACCTGGCGATGGCCCTGCACGAGGACGGCACCCTGGAGCGCTGCGGGGTGGAGCTGATCGGCGCCGACTCGGAGGCGATCAGCCGCGCCGAGGACCGCGAGAAGTTCCGTCGCACGATGACCGAGGCGGGCCTGCGGATCCCCTGGTCGATCACGGTCGAAAGCGTCGCCGAGGTCGAGGAGGGGCTGGCCGACGGCAGCATCGAGCTGCCAGCGATCGTCCGCCCGGCCTTCACGATGGGCGGCCAGGGGGGCGGCGTCGGCCACACCGAGACCGAGCTGCTGCAGGTCGTCTCCGAGGGGCTGGCGGCGAGCCCGATCAACCAGGTGCTGGTCGAGGAGTCGGTGATCGGCTGGGGCGAGTTCGAGCTCGAGGTGATGCGCGATCGCAACGACAACGTGGTGATCATCTGCTCGATCGAGAACGTCGACCCGATGGGCGTGCACACCGGCGACTCGGTCACCGTGGCGCCGGCGCAGACGCTGACCGACCCGCTCTACCAGGACCTCCGCGACCAGGCGATCCGGGTGATCCGGGCGATCGGGGTGGAGACGGGCGGCTCCAACGTCCAGTTCGCGGTCAATCCCGAGAACGGCGAGATCGTGGTGATCGAGATGAACCCGCGCGTCTCGCGCTCCTCGGCCCTGGCCTCGAAGGCGACCGGCTTCCCGATCGCCAAGATGGCGGCGAAGCTGGCGGTCGGCTACGCGCTGGAGGAGATCCCCAACGACATCACCCGCGCCACGCCGGCCTCCTTCGAGCCGACGATCGACTACGTCGTCACCAAGATCCCCCGCTTCGCCTTCGAGAAGTTCCCCGGCTCCGAGGGCCGGCTCTCGACCTACATGCAGAGCGTCGGGGAGGCGATGGCGATCGGCCGCACCTTCCGCGAGTCCTTCGCCAAGGCGATGCGCTCGCGCGAGCTCGACTCGGCGCCCCAGTTCCCGCCCGGCGACGAGGAGCTGCTGGCGGCCCTGGAGCGGCCGTGCGCGGAGCGCTTCGACCAGGTCCTGGAGGCCTTCCGCCGGGGGCTCTCGGTCGAGGCGGTGCACGAGCGCTGCAAGGTGGACCACTGGTTCCTGCGCGAGCTCGAGCTGCTGGCCACCGAGGGCGACGGCACCGAAGGCGGCCTGCGCACCTACAAGGCGGTCGATACCTGCGCCGCCGAGTTCGAGGCGGCGACGCCCTACTACTACTCGGGCCACGAGCGGCCGGGACCGGGCGGCGCGCCGCCGGCCTCCGAGGTGCGCCGGGGCGAGCGCGACTCGGTCGTCATCCTCGGCGCCGGCCCGAACCGGATCGGCCAGGGGATCGAGTTCGACTACTGCTGCGTGCACGCCGCGATGACCGCCCGCGAGCTGGGCCGCGACGCGGTGATGGTCAACTGCAACCCGGAGACCGTCTCCACCGACTACGACACCTCCGACCGCCTCTACTTCGAGCCGCTGACCGCCGAGGACGTGCTGGCGGTCTGCGAGGTCGAGCGGCCCGAGGGCGTGATCGTCCAGTTCGGCGGCCAGACGCCGCTGAAGCTCGCCCGGCAGCTGGAAGAGGCCGGAGTGCGGCTGCTCGGGACCCCGGTCGACGCGATCGACCTGGCCGAGGACCGCGGGCGTTTCGGCGACCTGCTGCGGCGCCTCGGCGTCAAGCACCCGCCCTACGGCACCGCCCTCTCCGCCGAGGAGGCCGAGGCGATCGCGGGCGAGGTCGGCTTCCCGCTGCTGGTCCGGCCCTCCTACGTGCTGGGCGGTCGGGCGATGGAGATCTGCTACTCGACCGAGGACCTGGCCAAGTACGTGAAGGCCAACGTCAAGGCCGACCAGGAGCACCCGTTGCTGCTCGACCGCTTCCTCGAGAACGCGATCGAGGTCGACGTCGACGCGCTCGGCGACGGCGAGAGCGTCTACGTCGCCGGGATCATGCAGCACGTCGAGGAGGCGGGCGTCCACTCCGGCGACTCGGCCTGCGTGATCCCGCCGCTCAGCCTCGGCGACGAGATGCTGGCCGAGATCCGCGAGACGACCGAGCGGATCGCTCTGGAGCTGGGCGTGATCGGCCTGATCAACATCCAGTACGGGGTTGCCGGCGGCGAGCTCTACGTGATCGAGGCCAACCCGCGCGCCTCGCGGACCGTCCCCTTCGTCTCCAAGGCGATCGGGGTGCCGCTGGCGAAGCTCGCCTGCCGCCTGATGCTCGGCGAGCGGCTGACCGACCAGGACCTCCCCGAAGGCCCGCTGGAGCACGTCAGCGTCAAGGAGGCGGTGCTGCCGTTCGCCCGCTTCGCCGGCGCCGACTCGGTCCTCGGCCCGGAGATGAAGAGCACCGGCGAGGTGATGGGGATCGCCGCCGACTTCCCGACCGCCTTCGGCAAGGCGCAGGCCGCCGCCGGGGTGGTGCTGCCGGAAGAAGGCTCGGTCTTCATCACCGTCACCGACACCGACAAGCCCGCCGCCACCCAGCTCGCCGCGCGCTTCCACGACCTCGGGTTCGAGGTGATCGCGACCGGCGGCACCGCCCAGGCGATCGAGCGCATGGGCGTGCCGGTGACCCGGATCAACAAGCTGCACGAGGGCTCGCCGCACGTCCTCGACCTGATTCGCAAGCGCCGCTGCGACCTGGTGATCAACACCCCGACCGGCTCCGGGGCGCGCGCCGACGGCTACGAGATCCGCACCGCCGCCGTGCGGCACGGGATCCCCTGCGTGACGACGATGACCGGCGCCACCGCCGCGGCGCGGGCGATCGCCGCCGGGCGCCAGGGCGATGCCGAGGTCCGCAGCCTGCAGGAGATCCACGGCACCCCGGCGAGGACCGCCCAGCCCCAATGAGCGCCCCCTTCGGTCGCCGGCTCTGCGAGGTCGCCGAGAACCGGGCCTCCGGCGGCTATCGCGTCTTCTCGGTGCGCGACCGGGAGGGGATCGAGCCCGCCCCGGGCCAGTTCTACATGCTCGCCGCCGCCGCGGGGTGGGAGGGAGGCGGGGGCCGGCCCTTCCTGCCGCGGGCGATCTCGGTCGCCGAGGCTGTGGCGGGCCCGCAGGGGGTTCGGCTCGACTTCCTCGTCGAGGGCGTCGGCCCCGGCACCGACCGGCTCTGTGAGCTCGCAGCGGGGGAGGGGGTCTGGGTGACCGGGCCGCTCGGCAACGGCTTCGCCGAGCCGCGCCGGGTCCTCTCCGGCGCCGCCGGCGCGATCCTGGTCGGCGGGGGAATCGGCGTCGCGCCGCTGGCCCTGCTGCGCCGCCGCTTCTCCGAGCGCGGCATCCCCCTGCGGGTCCTGCTGGGCTTCCGCGAGGAGCGGCACTCCGGCGGTCTCGACCTCTTCTGCGGCTCGGGGGGTGACCTCTGCCCCGAGGTGCGCCTCGCCTCCGAGGACGGCCACGCCGGCCACCGCGGCTACGTCACCGACCTGCTGGTCACGATGCTCGAAGGGGACGACGCCACCTCCGGCGTCGTCTATGCCTGCGGGCCGCCGGCGATGCTGGAGGCCGTCCGCCTGCTCTGCGCCGAGCGCTCGGTCGCCTGCGAGCTGGCGCTGGAGTCGCCGATGGCCTGCGGCTTCGGTGCCTGCTTCGGCTGCGCGGTGCCGAAGCCAGACGGCGGCTACCTGCGGCTCTGCGTCGAGGGGCCGGTGCTGCGGGGGGAGGAGGTCGCGGAGGTGGCCTATGGCTGAGCTCTGTGGCGTCCCCCTCGCCCACCCGGTGATCAACGCCTCGGGAACCTACGACGCGATCGCCGCCAGGGCCGCCTTCGGCGACGCCGTCCTGGAGGAGTTCCCCTTCGCCGCCTTCGTCTCCAAGACGATCACGGTCGAGCCGCGGGCCGGCAACCGGCCGCGGCGGATCTGGGAGACGCCGGCGGGAATGCTCAACTCGATCGGCCTGCCGAACAAGGGCCTGGAGGGGTTTCTGGGCACGGACCTGCCGCAGCTCGCGGAGCTGCCGGTGCCGCTGGTGGTCTCGGTGATGGCGCCGAGCGCCGAGGGCTTCTCGCGCCTGGTCTCCGCGGTCGGCGAGCGCGACGAGGTGGCGGCGCTCGAGCTCAACGTCTCCTGCCCCAACGTCCACTCGGGGCTGATCGTCGGTGAGCAGCCGGAGGAGACCGCCGCTCTGCTGGAGACCGTCCGTCCGCTGACCGAGAAGCCGCTGATCGTCAAGCTGACGCCGAACGTCGCCGACCCCGCCGCGGTTGCGGTGGCAGCCGAGGAGGCCGGCGCCGACGCCGTCTCGCTGATCAATACGCTGAAGGCAAGCGCGATCGATCCTCTCTCCGGCGAGCCGGCGCTGGCGGCCGGTCACGGCGGGCTCTCGGGACCCGCCGTGCGCCCGATCGCCCTGCAGCAGCTGCGGGCGGTCCGCGCCGCCGTCGGGTTGCCGCTGATCGGCATGGGCGGCATTTCCAGCGGGGCCGACGCCAGGGAATTTCTTGCCGCGGGGGCCGCCCTCGTCGCCGTGGGAACGGAGAACTTCCGTGATCCAAAGGCCGGCTCGCGGGTCGCCGCGGAGCTCCGATCCGCCGCGCCAATCGTCATCACCCATTAGTCACGACTCGACCTCGACTTGAGGTTGAGGTGAATTTCGGGGCATTTGCTCACAACCCACTTGCGCGTGTCCCGGCCGCGGCTATACTCGCCGCCCACATGCCGGCCTCTCCAGTCAAACCTTCGCTCGCGGCCCCGGAACGGTCCCTGGACCAGCGGATGGAGGCTCTGAAGCGAGCGAACGACATCCGCACCGCGCGGGCCAAACTGAAGAAGGACCTGAAGGCCAGCCGGGCCAGCATCCACGCGATCCTCCTCGACCCGCCCGAGTACGTGCTGACCGCGAAGGTCTTCGACATGCTCCTCGCCGTTCCCAAGTACGGCCGGGTGAAGACCAACCGGATCCTCAACCAGTGCCGGATCTCCCCGTCGAAGACGATCGGCGGACTCTCCGAGCGCCAGCGGACCGAGCTGGTCTCTCTCCTGCACCGGTAGACGACCGCCCGAGCGGTAAGTATCCCGGGCCGCATGGCCGCCAAAGTCTTCGTCATCACCGGCCCGTCAGGGGTCGGCAAGGGAACGCTGATCAAGCGCCTGCTGTCCGCCTGTCCGAACCTGGAGCTGTCGATTTCGGCGACGACCCGGCAGCCGCGGCCGGGAGAGGCCGACGGGGTGGACTACTACTTCCTCACCCCGGAGGAGTTCGAGCGGCGGATCGAGGAGAAGGACTTCCTCGAGTTCGCCAGCTACAGCGGGAACCGCTACGGGACCCTGCGCTCGGAGGTCGAACGTCGCCTCGCCGCCGGCCACTCGGTCGTCCTGGAGATCGAGGTGCAGGGAGCCCAGCAGGTGCGGGCGGCGAAACCCGACTCGGTCCAGATCTTCATCGCCCCTCCGGACCCCTCGGTCCTGCGCGAGCGGCTGACCGGCCGCGGCACCGACTCCGAGAAGGCGATCGACCGCCGCCTGGAGGTCGCCAAGCAGGAGCTCGCGGCGCAGGAGGACTTCGACCACCAGGTGGTCAACGACGACCGCGACCGCGCCGCCCGGGAGCTGGTCGCCATCGTGCAGCGCGAGCTCGCAGCCCCAACCGGCACCTGAGTCCTTCGCCGGGGCGGGAGAGGGGGGAGAAAGCACGCCGCTGCGTTCATTTCCTCCGCTATGGGAGTGAAAGGAACGCAGCGGTCGCACGATGCCCTTGCCAAGTTGGCGGCCCGCCAACACGGAGTCGTCTCGATCCGGCAGCTGACGGGCCGTCTCGGGTATTCGGAGAGTGCTGTGGGGCGGGCGGTGCGGGCGGGACGTCTGCACCGCCTGTATCGCGGTGTCTTCGCGGTCGGGCACACCAACCTCTCGCTCAAGGGGGAATGCCTCGCCGCGGTGCTCGCCTGCGGACCGGCTGCGGTCCTCAGCCACTACTCCGCCGGGTGGCTTTGGGGAATATCGAAAGCGAAGCCGGCTCCGTTCCACGTCAGCACTCCGCACCATCGTCGTGGGCGACCGCCGCTGGTCCTCCACCATGCGAGGGGTCTGGTCGCCGAGGACCGGGCGCTCGAGGACGGGATCCCGGTCACCTCGCTGGCCAGAACCCTCCTGGACCTCGCCGCGATGGTTCGCTTCGGCTGGCTGCGCCGGATGGTCAAGCGCAGCGAGGAGCTGCGGCTGTTCGACCTGCGGGCGATCGAATCCGCTCTCGAACGCAACCTCGGCCACCACGGCAGCCGTCCGTTGCGCGAGGCGATCGCGATCTACTGCCCCTCGCCCTTCACCCGCTCGGACCTGGAGGACGAGTTCTTCGCCCTGATGGAGAAAGCGGGCCTCCCGCCCCGCATGAACTTCGTCGAAGCTGGTTTCGAGCTCGACGCCTACTGGCCGGAGCACCGGTTTGCCGTGGAACTCGACGTGTACGAGACGCATGGCGGCCGGGAGTCCTTTGAGAGCGACCGGGAACGCCAGGAGGAGCTTATGCTTGCGGGGATCGACATGACCCGCGTCACCGGTCATCGGCTGGCCCGGGAACCGGACGAGGTGGTGCGACGAGTTGCGCGGTTGTTGCGGCGATGAGGGCGCACCGGCGACAGCGCGCCGATCATCTAGACTCCCCGGCCGAATGATCAAACCACGCGTAGACAAGCTGCTGGACCACGCTGACTCGCACTACGCCGCCGTCGTTGTCGCGGCGAAGCGGGCCCGCCAGATCAACAGCTACTTCCACAACCTCGGAGAGGGCGGCTTCGGCGAGTACCCACCGCCGATGGTCGAGACGAACGCCGAGAGGAACTACCTCTCGATGTCGCTCGAGGAGCTCGCCGAGGGCAAGCTCAAATACGAGTACCGCACCTAGCGTCGCCCGCGCGAAGGCGCGCAAACGAGGAGCCGGAAGATGGCACGAGTCCTGCTTGGCGTCAGCGGTGGGATAGCGGCTTACAAGGCGCTCGAGCTGGCGCGGCTGGCGACGCTGGCCGGCCACGGCGTGCGCGTGCTGATGACCGAGACGGCGACCCGCTTCGTCGGCGCCGCGTCCTTCGAGGGGATAGTCGGCGCTCCGGTGCTGACCTCGGAGTTCGAGCGCGACCCGCTGCGGGGCGCATTTCCCGGTGAGGAGGGGCCCGGTCACGATCCGATCGGCCACCTCGAGCTGGCCGCCAACTGCGATGTCTTCCTCGTCGCTCCCGCTTCGGCCAACACGCTCGCCAAGCTGGCCGGCGGCTTCGCCGACTCGATGCTGACCACGTCCTTCCTGGCCTGCACGGCGCCGCGACTGGTGGCGCCGGCGATGAACGACCGGATGTACGCCAATGCGGCGACGCAGGAGAACCTGGAGACGCTGCGGCGTCGGGGCATCGAGGTGATCGAGCCCGACGAGGGGCAGCTCGCCTCGCGCGGCGAGTTCGGTCGCGGCCGGCTCCCCGACCCCGCGCGGCTGCTGGCAGGTATCGAGGCGGCGCTGCCGCGCGGGACGCAGCCCTGGGACGGACTGCGCGTCCTCGTCACCGCCGGCGGCACCCGGGAGCCGATCGACCCGGTCCGCTTCATCGGCAACCGCTCCAGCGGTCGCATGGGGCTCGCCCTCGCCGAGGCCGCCGCCGCCCGCGGGGCCGACGTCACCCTGGTCGCCGCCAACGTCGCCCTGTCCGAGCCGGCGGGGGTGCGGCGCGTCGACGTCGAGACCGCGGAACAGATGGCCGCGGCCGTGGCGGCGGAGTTCCCGACCGCACACGTCCTCCTGATGGCGGCTGCGCCGGCCGATTTTCGACCCGCCGAGGTGGCGAGCGGGAAGCTGCGGCGCGAAGGCGCCCTGGACCTGCACCTGGAGCCGACCAGCGACATCCTCGCCCAGGTGGCCGGCGGCCGCGCCGCGGGCCAGACCGTGGTCGGCTTCGCCGCCGAGCACGGCGGCGACGGGGTGGGCAGCGCTCGCGACAAGCTCTCGCGCAAGAACGCGGACCTGATCGTCCTCAACGACGTCTCCAACCCGGAGATCGGCTTCGAGAGCGCGCGCAACGCCGTCACCCTGGTCGACGCCAACGGCGCGACCGAGGTTCCGATCGCCGCCAAGGAGCAGATCGCCGAGGCGATCCTCGACAAGATCGACGCCATTCGTGCCGATGCGCCCGAGCCGACTCGGTGAGCGGGCTATACTGACCGCAAGCTTTTCTGTCCCTTAGCAGTGTCGAGAAGTGGGCCTGGCCCACTTTTTTTTCGGCCCGAACCAGGCATGAACGATCTCCAGCGCAACATTCAGCAGCAGCTATCCGAGCTCGATCGCGAGATCGAGCTCGTCGCGCTGGAGCAGCCGCGGACGGATGCGCTTCGCCTCTTCATCGATCACCCGGGCGGCGTCGATCTGGCGCTCTGCGAACGCGTAACCAAGCACCTGAGGCATCTCCTCGTCGACTACTCGCTGGAGGTTTCCTCGCCCGGCCCCAAGTACCGCGACCGCAGCAGCACTTCAAAGACCACCAAGGAGCAGGTTCAGTGAGCAAGGAGATCGTCGAGGCAGTCAAAGCGCTCGAGCAGGAGAAGGGAATCTCCGCCGACAAGTTGATGGACGCGCTCGAGGACGCGTTGCTCTCCGCCTACAAGAAGACGCCGGGCGCCGCCAAGTACGCCCGCGTCGACCTCGATCACGAAACCGGCGATTTCCGGGTCTTCGAACTGATCCTGCCGCCGGAGCTGGAGGAGAAGCTTCTGGCCGAGGCCGCCGAGCAGCAGGAGGAGCCCGAAGTCGACCCGGAGACCGGGGAAATGCGCGAGCCCGAGGAGCCGGAGCTCGACCCGGAGATGATCGCCCCTTACGAGGACCAGATCACCACCAGCGACGTCACCCCCGAAGACTTCGGCCGGATCGCCGCCCAGACCGCAAAGCTGGTGATCCTGCAGCGGATCCGCGAGGCCGAGCGGCAGATGATGTACGACGAGTACCAGGACCGAGTCGGCGAGCTGATCACCGGGATCATCCAGCAGTCCGACAAGCGCTACACGCTGGTCCAGCTGCGCGAGCGCGTCGAGGCGCTGCTGCCGAAATCCGAGCAGGTCTACAACGAGCGCTACGACCATGGGATGCGGATCAAGGCCGTGATCACCGACGTCTCCGACTCGACCAAAGGGCCGGCGATCGTCGTCTCGCGGCGCAGTCCCGAGCTGATCAAAAGCCTGTTCGAGCTCGAGGTGCCGGAGATCGCCGACAAGCTGGTCGAAATCGTCGGCGTCGCCCGCGAGCCCGGCTACCGCTCGAAGATCGCCGTCGTCTCCCACGCCGACGGCGTCGACCCGGTGGGCGCCTGCGTCGGGCCCCGCGGCTCGCGCGTGCGCATGGTCGTCTCCGAGCTGCGCGGCGAGAAGATCGACATCATCCCCTACAACGAGGAGCCCGCTCGCTTCGTCGCCAAAGCGCTCTCGCCGGCCCGCGTGCGGGAGGTGATCGTCGACGACGAGGAGCGCCAGGCGACGGTGATCGTGCCCGACGACCAGCTCTCGCTGGCGATCGGCCGCGACGGCCAGAACGCTCGCCTCGCCGCCCGCCTGACCGGCTGGCGGGTCGACATCAAGTCCGAGACCGAGTTCGCCTCCGAAGAACAGGAGATCGAGATCGAGGGCGAGGAAGCCTTCGACGGCCGCTGCATGGCGGTGCTCTCCAACGGCCGCCGCTGCCCGAACGCGGCGATCCCGGGCTCGACCTACTGCGGCCTGCCCCAGCACCAGGCCCTGTCGCGCTTCGAGACCAGCCAGGTCGCTGTGCTGGCCAACGTCTCCGAAGCCGAGGTGGCGATTCTCGCCGACCCCGATGCCGACCAGGGACAGGTCGACGAGGTCGTCGAGCGGGCGACCGCGGAATTCGTCGAGCCCGAAGAGGGCGCCGATACCGAGGAGGCCGCTCCCGAGGTGGCCACCGAGAGCGCCGACGAAGTGGCCACCGAGGGAGCGATCGAAGAGGACATCGCCGAGGAGGCCCGCGAAGCTGAGGAAGTCGACGGGGAGACGCTCGGCGAGGACCAAGAGGCGACCGAGGAACCGGTCGCCGAGGAGGCGGAGCAGGCTTAGTGGCTAAGAAGCGGGTTCACGAGATCGCGAAAGCCCAGGGCGTCAGCAGCAAGGAGCTGCTGGCGGTCCTGAAGGCGGCCGGGATCGAGGCGAAGGCGGCCGCTTCCAGCGTCGAGGAGGGCGAGGCGCTGAAGGCGATCGCCGCCGCGAAGGGCAACGGCGCCGGCGACGGTGCCAAAGCCCCCAAAACGACGCCGGCGCAACAGGCTCCAGCGCCGCCGAAAGCCGCTCCTCAGGCGGCGCCGAA
>DASVWP010000182.1:0-30819 GCA_036393155.1 Solirubrobacterales bacterium
GGCGTGGTGACCGCCTGCCCGGAGTGGCCGACGACGTCGTCGGGGGCCGCCCGGCTCATTCCCTCGTGGCAGAGCAACTCGCCGCCCCGCCCCTCCGCGACGCAGGAGACGTAGCGCCCGTCGGCCAGGCGCGCCGCAACCTCGGCCGGGTCGTAGACCCACCTGACGTCGTACGTCCGACCGTAGGCCGCTTCGATGGCCGCGGTCAGCACGGTACCCTCAGAGGGGTCGAGGAACCGGAAAGTAGCCTCCATCGACGCCATTCTTGCCACCCCGCCCGCCTAGCTCAACCTGGGAGAGCACCCGATTTGTAATCGGGAGGTTGTCGGTTCGAACCCGACGGCGGGCTCTTTTGGGGATGCGCCCAGGCTGAGCGCATCCCCTCGCGGGCCTCAGCCCATCTTCGTCGGCATCGCGGGCAGCACAGCCTTGACCGTATCCAGGGTCATTCGTCTCACCTCCCAGGTGGGCTTGGTTCGCGCCGGGCAGCCGGTCGCCCCCCGGGCCGTCTAGGGAGGGAATACTGCAGATCTCTGCATCAATGCAACTGCGCGCACCAAATCGGTGCCCGCGCCGCCCGGAGATGTGAAATGGTCTGGTACTCGAAAGTTTTTTCGAGCGGTGGGTCCAACTCGACTACAGGAAGGTCAGACTCGTGGCAGCGCGGAGGAAGGCAGAGAAACAGCAGAACCGGGCGGCGATGGATGCTCGCTACGCCCGCGCCCTGAACCACCCGCTCCGGGCGAAGATCCTCGCCGTCCTCGGCGAACGGGCGGCCTCGCCTGTGGATCTCGAACCCGTGCTCGGCGTGCCCCTGTCGAACATCAGCTACCACTTCCGCGAGCTGGAGAAGTTCGGCCTGATCGAAGCCGTCGAACAGCGCCAGATCCGCGGTGCGTTGAAGACCACCTACCGTGCGAGCGCGCGGATGTGGCTCGACCAGGACGCTTGGGACGCCCTCGGGCAGGAGGCGAAGACCGGGATCAGCATCGCCGCCGTGACCGAAACGATCGAACGGGCCCGCAACGCGATCGAGCGAGGCACCTTCGACAAGCGGCCCGACCGCTGGGTGATGAACCGCCGCATGGACCTCGACGAGGAGGGCTGGGCGAAGGTCGCCTCGCTGATCGGCGAGCTGAACGAACGTCTGGAGGCGGTCGAGGAAGAGGTGGCGAACCGCAAGTCCGATCCGGCCGAGCGCTTTGGCGCCACCGTCTCGGTGCTCAGCTACGAGTCGCCCTAGCGCCTGGCCAGCCTCGCCTAGCCGCCGCCGAGGATCCGCGCCTTCTCGGCCGCGAACTCCTCGTCGGTGAGGATGCCCTTGTCGCGCAGCTCGCCGATCCGCTCCAGTCGCCGCAGGCGCGAGTCCTCGGCGTCGAAAGCTTCCGTCGGCGCCTCCTCGCTGCCGGCGGCCGGGGGGCGGCGGACTTCGGGCAGTCGCAAGCGGGACGCCTGCTCACCGACCCGCTCGCCGATGTTCGCTCCTTTGACGGCGGCCACCAGGCGGTCTCGGCTGCGGCCGAAGACGTCGCTGTACTCGGCGTCGGGGTACTCCTCGGCGGTCTGCTTGCGCAGCTCGTGGATGCCGAAGGCGGCCATCCCGGCGACGACCAGCGTGGTGAGGAAGGTGCGCAGCCCCTGGGTCGGCCCGTTGAGGAAGTAGATGCAGACGACGATCGCCAGGCCGGCGTAGACGAACTGGACGTGCAGGCGCAGGGCGGGGGCGATCACCCGGCGCGTGGCGCGGGCGGCCCGGGTCGGCGAGGCGAGCCAGCCGGCGATCCCGAAGAGGACGCCGACGACGATCACGGTCGTCGCGATGCTGGTCATCAGCGAGGTGCCGATCGACCAGGCCGCTTCGGCCGCCGGCTTGACGCTCTCGGTGGTCACCAGCTGGTCGACGACGATGCCGCCGGCGATATGGCGGAAGACGATCGCCGCGAAGCCGGCCGCTACGAGCCCGATGCCGCTGAACAGGACCGTCACCCAGCGGCCGCCGCGCGAGAGGTAGATCGCCAGGCCGAAGGTGAGGAAGGTGAGGATCGAGAGGACGAGGGCCAAACCCTTGATCCCGACGGCGATGTTCTGGGCCGTCTTCAGCTGGTTGGAGTGGAGGATCTCGATCTGCCCGGCATCCGGCGGCAGCTTTTCCGCCAGCGACTGGCCGATCCCGACGTTGTCGGCGAGGTTGGTGATCATCGAGCCGAGGTTGAGGCTGACGGTGCCGTTTTCGGTCGACACCGTTTCGCCCTTGTTTTCCAGCACGGCGACCAGCTGTTCGTGGGCGGAGCGGTTGGCGTCCTCCCAGAGCGACTGCGCGGTCTGGGTTTCGAGGACCTTTTCGGCGCCCTGGCCGGCAACTTGGCGCAGCCCGCCGGCGGCCGCCCCCGCCAGTTCCTTGGTTTCCCCGGGGAGGATGTCCTGCAGTTCCTTTTCCACGTTGACGTGTTCGTAGAGCTGGTCGACGAGGTATTCGGCGACCGCCTTGCGGATCGTCGAGTTGGCCAGCAGCTTGTCGCTGGTCTGCACCCAGTCGCTCGTGTTGAGCGCCTGGCGCTCGATCCAGATCGCGAAGACACTGAGGAAGGCGAGGACGGAAGCGAGGATGACGAGCGCTTTGACGATGCGTCGGCGGCCGCGGCTCATCGCGCGGATGGTATACGTGCCCGATGAAGCTCGAGGGCATTCACCACATCACGGCGATTACCGAGGACGCCCAGCGCAACGTCGACTTCTACGCCGGGGTGCTGGGCCTGCGGCTGGTCAAGAAAACCGTCAACCAGGACAACCCGACCGTCTACCACCTCTTCTACGCCGATGAGGCCGGCGACGCGGGCTCCGACCTCACCTTCTTCGAGTACCCGGGGGTGCCGCGCGGCCGCGCCGGGGCCGGGATGGTGCACCGCGTCGTCTGGCGGGTCGCCGCCGCGGATTCGCTCGACTTCTGGGCCGACCGCCTGCGCGCGCACGGGGTCGAGTCCGAGCGGGAGGGCGAGAGCCTGCGCTTCTCCGACCCCGAGGGGCTCGACCACGAGTTGGCCGTCGTCCAGGTCGAGGACGCGCCGCTGATCGCCGAGCACCCGGAGATCCCCGCCGAGCTGGCGCTGCAGGGCTTCCACGCGGTTCGCGCCTACAGCCCGTCGCCGGAGACCAGCGCCGGCCTGCTCGAGGCGCTGGAGTTCGAGCGGGTCGACGGCGGTGTCTGGGAGGCGCGCGGCGAGGAGCGCGGCGGCCTCTACGCCTTCGACCAGCCTCCGGCCGAGCGTGGCCTGCAGGGAGCGGGCAGCGTCCATCACGTGGCCTGGGCCTCGACCCCCGAGGAGCACATGCGGTGGCGCGAGAAGGCGATCGCCGGCGGCGCCAGCCCGACCCCGGAGATCGACCGCTTCTACTTCAAGTCGATCTACTTCCGCGAACCCTCTGGGGTCCTCTTCGAGATCGCCACCCTGGGCCCCGGCTTCACCGTCGACGAGCCGCTCGACCACCTGGGTGAGAAGCTGTCGCTGCCGCCCGATTTCGAGCACCTGCGCGAGCAGGTGGAGCCGAACCTGCGCCCGGTCCTCAACCCGCGCACCTCTCAGAGCGCCTGAGCGGGGGTAACCGCCCGGCCTCGCCCGTGTAGCGCTCTGCGTGACCGCCGAGCGCCTCGCCCGCTACCACGCCTACACCCGCAGGCACAGCGTCAACTGGCCGCTGTACCTGCTGGCCAGGACCTTCCTGCTGCCGTTCTTTTTCGTCTACTTCCGGCTGGGACGGACAGGGCGCGACCACGGGCGGATCAAGGGCGGGGTGATCGTCGCCGCCAACCACCGCAGCTTCCTCGACCCCTTCGTGATCGGCGCCTGCCTGCCCTGGGGGCGGCCGATGAACTACGTCGCCAAGGTGGAGCTGTTCGAGCGCCGCTGGCAGGGCTGGCTGCTCTCCCGGCTCGGCGCCTTCCCGATCCGCCGCGGCGAATCCGACGAAGAATCGATGCAGACCGCGCGCCTGCTGGTCGAGCGCGGCGGCGCCCTCTGCATGTTCCCGGAGGGAACCCGGATCCGCACCGGCACGCTCGCCGAGCCGCGGCGCGGGGTGGGGCGGCTGGCCCTGCAGACCGGGGCGCCGATCATCCCCACCGCGGTCCTGGGCACCGAACACGTGCGTCGCGGCTGGCGGATCCGGCCGCGCAAGGTGAAGGTGCGGCTCGGCAGGGCGATGACCTTCCCGCGCGCCGAGGAGCCCTCGAAGGCGCTGGCCGAAACGGTGACGGGGCGGATCTGGCCCAACGTCCTGCTGCAGTGGGAAGACCTCGGCGGCCTGCCGCCGATGCGGCGGGCGGCGGTGATCGGCGCCGGCAGCTGGGGGACCGCGGTCGCCGTGCTGCTGGCCCGCGGCGGCCTCGAGGTCCAGCTCGGGACGCGGACGCCGGAGCAGGCCGCCGAGCTGGTCGAGCGGGGCGAAAACCGCCGCTATCTGCCGGAGGTGCCGCTGCCGGAGTCGATCGACGTCCGGCCGGCCTCGGCGATCGAGCTTGCCGGCCTCGATCTGATCTGCCTCGCGATCCCCTCCAAATCGCTGCCCCAGGCGGTCGGGGCGATCGCCGACCGGGTCAGCGGCCGCTCCTCGGTCCTGCTGATGACCAAGGGGCTGACCCCGCCCCAGGGGCAGCTCCCCTCCGAGTACGTCGGCGAACGCGTCCGCGCCCGGGCGATCGCCTGCCTCGGCGGCCCGGCGCACGCCCGCGAGGCGGTCTCCGGCTCGGCCGCCCTCGTCCTCGGCTCCGAGGACCCCGACCTGCGGGTCCAGCTCGGCGAGGTCTTCGACCGCGCCGGCCTGGTCTGCGAGCGCTCGCGCGACGTCACCGGGGTCGAGCTGGCGGGAGCGGCGAAGAACGCCGCCGCGCTCGCCGCCGCGGCCGCCGAGCCGCACGGGCTGAACGCCGCCGGGATTGCCGTCGCCGAGATCTGGCGCGAGTGCATCGCCTACGGGGTCTCCCGCGGGGTCGACCTGGAGACCTTCTCCGGCCTCGCGGGGGTCGGCGACCTGACGGCGACGATGATGGCCCCGGCCGGTCGCAACCGCCGCGCCGGCGAGCTGCTGGGGTCCGGGACGCCGGCGGACGAGATCCCGGCTAAGGTCGGACAGGCCTCCGAGGGGCTCGACACGGTTCCCCTGCTGGCGGACGCGGTCGCCGCCTCCGGCGGCCCCGCGCAGGCGCTCCGCGGACTGGCGGCGCTGATCCGCGGCGAGGTCGACGCCGAGGAATGGGTGGCGGGCCTGCGCGACGCCGAGCGGGCGCGGAGGGCGGCCTGATGGGCGGCCGCGGGCGGGCCTTCGGCGAGCCTCTAGGCTTGGCCCGTGAGCGGCCCCGAGGAGAACGTCGAGCCGGCCAAGCTCGACCCGGCCGCCAAGGCGGAGCTGGACCGCGCCTTCGAGGAGTTCTACCGCTCGCACCTGCGCGACGTCTACTCCTACGCCTACTACCGGGTGGGCAACCACCACGACGCCGAGGACCTCACCGAGCAGGCGTTCCTGCAGGCCTACCGGCACTTCGACCGCGCCCGCCGCGAGTCCGACGGCCGGCCGCTGCGACCCTGGCTGATCCGGATCGCCCACAACCTCGCCTCCAACTACTACCGCGACCGCTCGCGGCGGCCGCAGACGACGCTGGAGAACGCCGACCCGATCGCCGCCCGCCACGACACCGAGGCGATCGCCGAGGGGCGCGAGGAGCTGCGGCAGGTGATGTCCAACCTCCACCATCTCTCCGAGGACCGGCGGGAGGCCCTGATCATGCGCTTCGCGCTGGGCATGGACAACCGGGAGATCGCCCGTGCCCTGGGCCGCTCCGACGGGGCGACCAAGGTGCTGATCCACCGGGCGATCAAACAGCTTCAGGAGGAGATGGGCGATGAGCGAGGCGAGTGAGCGACGCGGCGCAGGGGCCTGGGACGTCGAGCAGCTGCTGGGCGACGCGCTGCGGCCGATCGAGCCGCCCGAGCGCCTCTCGGGCCGGGTCGAGGACACGCTCGCCGCGGTCACCCAGGCGGCCGCCGAGGAGCTCTCCGACTGGGCGGAGGAGCTCTCCGGGAGCGAGCTGCGGGCGCTGCGCGACCCGCGCAACTGGGTGCGTCCGGTGGTGGCGGTCGGCGCCGGCGGCGTGGCGACCGGGGCCCTGGTGCTGTTCGAGCTGCGGCGCCGCGGCAAGCAGCGCTCCGAGAGCGGCCTACGCGCGCTGGCGGGCGGGCTTCGCTCGCGCCTTTGAGCGCGCCCGGCGTCGGCGGCGTCGGCGCTCAGGAGCCGGCGTCCCGGCGGCGGCCAGCAGGCCCAGTACGCCCAGCAGGAGGGCCAGCGCTTCGTCGCCCCCGGCTGCCGGTAGGAAGCCGAGGATCGCGGACCCGCTGCCGATCGACCACCCCCAGACCGCCAGCCCCGTGAACAGGAAGCCCATCGCCAGCGCGTAGGCGCGGGGAACCGAGGCGGCGAGCAGCAGTCCGAGGGCGCCGCAGAGCCCGTAGAGCAGGTTCAGCCAGGCATTGACCCGCAGGACCCCGAGCGCCGTTTCGATCGTTCCGGGACCGCCGAAGGAGGCGCTGTAGAAGAAGCCGGCGATGCCGACGGCGACGAGGAACGCGCCGACGGCGGCGGCGTAGAGACGGGCGGGGCTGGGAGCCTCCATCGGCGGCGATTGTAGGCTGCGCCTCCCGATGCCTCAGCACTGCTACCGCCACCCCGACCGCGAGACGCGGGTCTCCTGCTCCTCCTGCGGGCGTCCGATCTGCCCGGACTGCATGACCCCGACGCCGGTCGGGATGCGCTGCCCGGAGTGCATGCGCCAGCGGACGAAGGTGGTTCGCAACCCCACCGGAACCCCGGGTCAGCTCAGCGCCTTCCCGGCGACCGTGGTGCTGATCGCGATCAACGTGATCGTGTACCTGATCGAGGTGGCGCACGGTCATGGCGGCCTTGGGATCAGCATCCAAACCGCCTACGACCTCGGTGGTTTGTTCGGCCCCTCGGTCGCGGAAGGGGACTGGTGGCGACTGATCACCAACGGCTTCGTCCACTACAGCCTGTTTCACATCGGTTTCAACGTGCTCCTTCTGTTCTTTCTTGGCCGGCTGCTCGAGCCGGCCCTGGGGACGCCGCGTTTCCTCGTCCTCTACTTCGCCTCACTGCTGGCCGGCTCATTCGGGGTCATGCTGCTCGACCCGAATTCCGTCGACGCCGGGGCGTCAGGTGCCATCTTCGGCCTCGCCGGCGCAGCTTTCGTGATCGCCCGCGGCCGCGGCATCGATGCGCTCGCCGCGGAGATCGGCTCCCTGATCGTCCTCAACCTCGTAGTCACCTTCAGCATCCCCGGCGTCAGCATCGGAGCCCACCTCGGCGGTCTGGTCAGCGGCGTGATCTGCGCTTTGGCGATCGTCGCCGGCGAGCGGGGGATGCTCGGGAGCCAGCACCGGGTTGCCGAGTACGCGGTGATGGTCGCCGTCGGCGCGGCATCCTTCCTCGCCGCCCTCGCCATCGCCTGAGGCGGCGGGGCTGGCTCAGGTCTGGGGCTGCTCTGACGCCGGGGCGCTGAGCGGCGCGAACCCCATGTTCCCCGGGGGGTCGATCCGCTCCGGGTGCAGGAGGTGGCCGAGCAGCTCGACGCCGTCGATCAGGCGCGGGCCCGGGTCGAGGAAGGCGCCCGAGTCCTCGACCGCGATCACCCTGTCGGCCCCCAGGGCGGCGATCCGCTCCCAGTGCTCCATCGCCTCGGCTCGCGTGTGGTCGAGCGAGCTCGAGGGGAGGATCAGGACCACCTCGGCCCCCAGGCTCGCGAGCTCCCCCCAGCCGACCTCGGGCGGGTTCAGGCCCGGGTCGCCGGCGACGTCCTCGCCGCCGGCCAGCGAGATCATCTCGGGGATCCAGAAGCCGCCGACCCGGGGCCGCTCGAGCTCCTCCAGGGCGATCACCCGCGGGCTGCCGGCTCCCGCCACGGCCGCCTGCACGGTCGCCAGGCGCCCCTCCAGTTCGCCGCGCAGCTCGTGTGCGTGCTCCTCCATCCCCGTCGCCTCGCCCAGGAGCACGACCTCTTCGAGCATCTCGCTGAGCGTGGCGACGCGCATCGTGCGTTCAATATCGCACCATCGGAACGTTCGCGATTGCGCTGAGCGAAAGTTCCCAGGGGCGGGCCAGCTATATTCAGTCGGCCGAATGGCCGAGGACGTCCCAGCCCGAAGTACCGGGCCGCATAGCCGATGAGCGTCCTCCTGCTCGCTCTGCTGGTGGTGCTGATTGCCGTCAACGGCTTCTTCGTGGCGGCCGAGTTCGCCCTGGTCCGCAGCCGGCGCAGCCGCATCGAGCAGCTGGCGGCGGAAGGAGAATCGGGGGCCGAGGAGGTGGTCGAGCAGCTCGACAAGATCACCGAATCGCTTTCGGCCTGCCAGATCGGGGTGACGATGGCCTCGATCGGCATCGGCTTCCTCGGCGAGCCCTCGCTGGCGAAGCTGCTGGAGCCGGTGTTCGGCGGCCTCTCGCACGAGGTCGCGGCGGCGATCTCGCTGATCATCGCCTTCGCGCTGGTCACCGCGGTTCACATCAGCCTCGGCGAGCAGGTGCCGAAGATGCTGGCGATCGCCAACGCCGAGCGCACGGCGCGGCGGGTCTCGCGGCCGCTGAACTGGTTCCGCATCGCCACCGCCCCGGTGACCATGGGCCTCAACTGGTTCTCCAACGCGGTGGTGCGGATGTTCGGGGTCAACCCGGGCGACCTCGAAGAGCAGCACACCGCCGAGGACTTGAAGCAGATCATCGACAGCTCCCGCCTCGGCGGCACGCTCGACCCCGGCGAGGCGGGGATGCTCGGCGGCGTCTTCCACCTGCACGAGCAGGAGGCGCGCGAGGTGATGACGCCGATCCCTGCGGTGGTCACGGTCGACGCCTCGGTCACCGTGGAGGCGGCGCTGCGGCGCTGCGTCACCTCGGGCCACACCCGCCTGGTGGTGATCGAGGACGACAACCCCGACCGGGTCAAGGGGATCGTCCACAACAACAGCCTCGCCCGCCTGTTCATGAGCGGCGGCCCGGAGGCCTCGATCGAAACCGCGATCCGCGACGCCCTGATCGTCCCCGAGACGCGCCCCCTCGACGACCTGCTGCACGACCTGCAGGTCCAGCGGACCTCGCTCTCGGTGGTCGTCGACGAGTACGGGCGGACGGTGGGCATCGTCACCGTCGAGGACATCCTCGAGGAGGTGGTGGGGGAGATCGAGGACGAGACCGACCCGCGGGCGGCAGCGCTGCGGCAGCTGACCAACGGCGAATGGTTCGTCCGCGGCCACGTCTCGCTCGGCGACCTGGCCGATGCGGGCATCGAGCTGCCGGTCGACACCGACGCCTACAACTCGGTCGGCGGCTACGTCTTCGGGGAGCTCGGGCGGCTGCCGAAGCGCGGCGACTCGATCCGCACCAACGGCTACACGATCCGCGTCGAGGCGGTCCGCGAGAACCGGATCGAGGCGGTGCGGATCAGCGGTGCGGACTCCCCGTCTGCGGATTCCTGAATCCTCGATCGGGACGGGTTCCGTCCGTCAGTCGTCCTAATTTCTCTGGGCAACCCGCGACTCGCCGAACCCTGGAGGTACCAGCATGTGGGTTGTCCGCTTGACTGACAAGCAGCTAGAGGTGCTGAGGGCGCTGCTGCGCTCCGAGGAACATCTCGGCCCGGCGCTCAAGGGCTCGATCGAGGCCCTCGACCTGGCGCGCTGGGACGACCTTCCCGAGGCAGAGCTCCCCTGGGAAGAGATCGAGACCGCCGCCCGCCGCCAGGGCATCTCCGAGGCCGACGTGATCTGGGACCTCAGCGGCAAGCACCGCACCGCTCGCGCCGACTAGTCGTACGTGTAGAAACCGGCGCCGCTCTTCCGCCCGAGCTTCTCTTCGCCGACCATCTCGACGATCAGCCCCGGGGGCTTGTGGGCGGCCTCGCCGGAGTCGGCATACAGGGCGTCGCCGATCGCCTCGGCAACGTCGAGGCCGACGAAGTCCAGCAGCGCCAGCGGTCCCATCGGGTGCCCGGCCCCGAGCTTCATGCAGGTGTCGACCTCACCGGCCTCCATGCCGGTCCGCTCGACCATCCGCACGGCGTCGAAGAGGTAGGGGAAGAGCAGGCGGTTGACCACGAAGCCGGCCTGGTCGGGAACCTCGACCGCGGTCTTGCCGAGCGCCGCGCACCAGGCCAGTGCCTTCTCCCGCGACTCCGCGGCTCCGTCGGGGATGCAGACCTCGACCAGCTGCATCCGCGGCACCGGGTTGAAGACGTGGAAGCCGAACAGCTTCGGCGTCCCGGCCGCCTCGGCGATCGAGGCGATGCTGAGCGAGGAGGTGGTGGTCGCCAAATCGGCGTTGGGGCAGGCTTCGGCGATCGTCGAGAGCAGCTCGCCCTTGGGCTCGACTTCCTCGATGATCGCCTCGACGATCACGTCGCAATCGGCGAGATCGGCGGGGTCGGTGGTCACTCGCAGCCGCGAGGGCTCCGCGCCCTCGATCTTGGCGCAGGCAGCCACGACTTTCTCCTCGGCCCGCCAGGCCGAGGCCTCGCTGCGGGCGAGCAGGATCGTCTCCGCGGTGGTGGTCGAGACGGCGGCGAGACCGGTGGCGATTGCGCCACTCCCCGCGATCCCCGGACTTTCATACCCCTGGTTAGCGCTCATTGGGCCGGGTTCCTATCACGCTCGCCGGGCTGGGTGCCGTGCGGGTCTACAAGCGCCTCCAAACGCGCTCGATTGACGGGTCAGTCGGCGATCTATGATTCAGAGCAGACTTAGTTTCATCAAGCAACCCAAAGAACGGAGAGAGCGATGGCTCAGAACGGAAGCGGCCGGTTCGGCGGCCGCGAGGTCGTGATCGTCGAGGCGGTTCGCACCCCGATCGGCCGCGGCCACCCGGAGAAGGGCTACTACCGCGACGTCCATCCCTCGACCCTCCTCGCCCGCACCTTCGAGGAGCTGATCAGGCGGGCCGGGATCGATCCGGCCGAGGTCGAGGACGTGATCGGCGGCTGCGTGCAGCAGTTCGGCGAGCAGGCCTTCAACATCACCCGCAACGCCTGGCTGCAGGCGGGGCTGCCGATCGAGACGCCGGCGACCACCGTCGACCGCCAGTGCGGCTCCGGCCAGCAGGCGGTCAACCTGGCTGCGGCGCTGATCGCCTCCGGCGTCCACGACGTGGTCGTCGGCGGCGGGGTCGAGCACATGGGCCACATCTCCTTCGCCGACGGCCTCGAGGTGCAGAAGGAGCACGGCTACGCCTTCACGCCGGAGCTGATGGAGCGCTACAACCTGATCCCCCAGGGCCTCTCGGCGGAGATGATCGCCGAGCAGTGGGAGATCCCGCGCTCCGAGCTCGACGAGCTCGGCCTGCGCTCCCAGCAGCTGGCCCAGCGGGCGACCGAGGAGGGTCGCTTCGAGCGCGAGATCATGCCCTTCCAGGTCAACGGCGACACCCACGTCACCGACCAGGGCCTGCGCGAGACCACGCTTGAGGGCCTCGCGGGGCTGAAACCGGCCTTCAAGGAGGACGGGAAGATCACCGCGGGCAACTCATCCCAGGTCTCCGACGGTGCCGCCGCGGTGCTGCTGATGACCCGCGAGAAGGCCGAGGCCCTGGGCCTGGAGCCGCGAGCGCGGATCTTCGACCAGACCACGGTCGGCGTCGACCCGGTGATCATGCTGACCGGCCCGATCCCGGCGACCCGGCACCTGTTGGAGCGCAACTCGATGCAGATCGGCGACGTCGACCTGATCGAGGTCAACGAGGCCTTCGCCTCCGTGGTCGCGGCCTGGCAGCGCGAGCTGGAGCCCGACATGGACCGGGTCAACGTCAACGGCGGCGCGATTGCCCTCGGCCATCCGCTGGGGGGCTCTGGGGCCCGCCTGATCACGACCCTGCTGCACGAGATGGAGCGCTCCGACAAGGAGCTCGGCCTGGTGACGATGTGCTGCGGCGGCGGCCTCGGCACGGGCACGATGATCCAGCGGGTCTGAACCTCTGGACTTGACTTCCCCTGCTTCGGCTATAGGTTTCTCCGATTAGTCAAACTAGTCAGATGAACTTGGAGCAGGGGAAGTCATGCGCCTTAAGATCGTTGTCGTAGCTGTTGGCATTGCCGTTGTCCTAATTGCCGCCGGATGTGGCAGCAGCGGTGGGGGAAGTACGAGCGCCACTGGGTCCACCGCGGCCAGCAGCGAAGAAGGCGCGACCGGGGCGAGCGGGGCCACGGGAACCAGCGGGGCGACCGGGGGAAGCAGCTCCGGTCCCTCGAGCAAGAAGGTCTTCGTCAAGGAAGCGGAAGCGATCTGCGAAAAAATCCCCGTGACCTACGGCGAAAAGGCCAAAGCCCTGGAAGCGGAAGCGAAAAAGAAGGGGAAGAAACCCACCACCGGGGAAACCAATCTGAAGGCGGCGGTTCCGGCGAACGAAGCCGCAATCGAAGAACTCCAGGCGCTGTCTCCGCCGGCGGGGGACGAGCAAAAGGTCGAAGCGATCATCGCGTCGCTCGAAAAGGCGACGAAGGGCGTGGAAGCGAAGCCGGAATCCCCGCTGACCGGACCCAAATCGCCCTACGCGGAATGGCAGAAGCTGACGAAAGCCTACGGGCTGAAAGTCTGCAGCCAGCTCTAGCTGGCGGAATCACAGGCTCCGAAGCCGACTTGGCCGCCCGGCCAGGCGACGCATATATGCTGCGCCCTCGATGGACCTGACGCTGTCGCCATCGGAGGAGGAGTTCCGCGACGAGGTTCGCTCCTGGCTTGAGGCGAACCATCCCGGGCCCGAGCCCGAGGGCGGGCTCGACGAGGTCATGGCCTTCCGGGGCCAGTGGCAGCGCAAGCTGCACGAGGCCGGGTGGGCCGGCATCTCCTGGCCGAAGGAGTACGGCGGCCGCGGCGCGACGATGATCGAGCAGGCGATCTTCGTCGGCGAGGCGGCGCGCCAGGAAGCGCCCAGCCCAGCCAACGTGCTGGGGCTGGCGATGGGCGGCCCGGTGGTCATCGCCCACGGCACCGAGGAGCAGAAGGCGCGCTATCTGGAGCCGATCCTCACCGGCGAGGAGATCTGGTGCCAGGGGTTTTCCGAGCCGGAGTCCGGCTCGGACCTCGCCTCGCTGAAGACGCGCGCGGTCAAGGACGGCGACGAATGGGTGGTCAGCGGGCAGAAGGTATGGACGACCTTCGCGCAGTACGCGAAGTGGTGCATGCTGGTCGCCCGCACCGACCCCGACGCGCCCAAGCACCAGGGCCTCACCTACTTCCTGATGGACATGGAGCAGGAGGGGGTCGAAGCCAAGCCGCTGGTCCAGATCACCGGCGAGGGCGAGTTCAACGAGGTCTTCATCAACGAGGCGCGGATCCCCGACGAGAACGTGGTTGGCGGCGTCGGCAACGGCTGGACGGTGGCGATCACGACGCTGATGAACGAGCGCGCCGGCCTCGCGTTCGGCGCCATCTCCCAGATCCAGAACAGCCTCGGCCGGCTCGCCAAGCTGGCGACCGAGGTGCGGCTGAACGGCGGCTCGGCGGCCGACGACGCCTACTACCGCCAGCGAATCGCCCAGCTCCACATCGAGGCGGAGACGATGCGGCTGAACGCCTATCGCGGGCTGACCAAGACGATGCAGTCCGGCATCCCCGGCCCGGAGGGGTCGCTCGGCAAGTGGCAGTGGGCCGACATCAACCAGGGGCTGACCGAGCTGGCCCTGGAGATCGAGGGTGCCTACGCGCCGCTCGCCCGCGGCTCCGAGCACGCCGTCGCCGGCGGCGCCTGGCAGTACGGCTTCCTGCGTTCGCGGGCCAACTCGATCGAGGGTGGCACCACCGACATCCTGAAAAACATCATCGCCGAGCGGGTGCTCGGCCTGCCCCGGCTGCGTTAGGGCGCGGGAAGCGGAGGAGCTGGCATGTACTTCGACCTCACCGACGAGCAGCAGGCGATCAAGTCGACCGCCCACGACTTCCTCGCGGCGCGTTTCAAATCGGAGCGGATCCGGGAGCTGGCGGCCAGCGAGGACGGCTTCGACGCCGAGGGCTGGCGCGAGATGGCAGAGCTCGGCTGGGCCGGCCTGGCGCTGCCCGAGGAGTGGGGCGGCCAGGGGCTGGGGATCGTCGACCTCGCGGTGCTCTTCGAGGAGCTCGGCTACGCGCTGGCGCCGACGCCGCTGCTCTCCAACACGATCGCCGGGCTGGCGCTCGCCGCGGGGGGGTCCGACGAGCAGCGCGAGCGCTACCTCGCTCCCCTTGCCGAAGGGGGGCTGCGCGTCACGCCGGCGCTGATCGACGCCGAGGTGCCCGCCGTGCCCGGTCGGTTCGCGATGCCCCCCGAGGCCGACGGCGGCGCGACGATCCTCGACGGCGAGAAGGTGCTCGTGCTCGACGCAGCCTCCGCCGACCTCTTCCTGGTGGCCACGGCGGACAACCGCCGCCACCTCGTGCCCCGCGACGCCGAGGGCGTGACGGTGACGCCGGAGGAGGCGATCGACCCGACCCGCCGCCTCTCCTCGGTTCGCTTCGAGAGGGTCAGGGTGGAGCCCGAGAACACGCTTCCGGGCGGGGAAGCCGAGTACTTCCCGGTCTTCCTGCGCGCCTGTGTCGCGATCGCCGCCGAGTCGACCGGGATCGCCCAGCGGGCCCTCGACATGGCGGTCGCCTACGCCCGCGACCGCCAGCAGTTCGGGCGCCCGATCGGTGCCTACCAGGCGGTCTCCCACCGCTGCGCCCAGATGCTGCTGGAGACCGAGAACTCGCGCTCCGCCGTCTACGGCGCGGCCTGGGCCGCCGACGCCGAGCCGGCCTCGCTGCCCCTGTCCGCCTGCATGGCCAAGGCCTATGCCTCCGACGCCGGCTGGCGGGTGCCCAACGCCTCGATCCAGGTGCACGGCGGCATCGGGTTCACCTGGGAGCACGATCTGCACTTCTTCCTCAAGCGCGGCCGCTCCAACGCGGCGATGTTCGGCGACGCCAGGTGGCACCGCGAGCGGGTCGCCGATGCCGTGCTCTCGGCCGCGACGGCCGCCTGAGGCGGGCGGTCGATGGGCGCCCTGGACCGCATCTCCGTCGCCGCGATCGGCACCTCGGTCGCCGACCTGGAGGCCGAGACGCTGGCGGCCGAGGCCGCCGGGGTCGAGTGCGTGTGGGCGCCGGAGCTGTTTCGCAGCGCGGTCACCCAGGCCGCCTACCTGGCGGCGAAGACCGAGCGGATCGGGGTCGCCACCGGGATCGTCTGGGCCTTCACCCGCAGCCCCTTCATCCACGCCATCAGCGCCCTCGACGTCGACGAGATGTCGGGCGGCCGCTTTCGGCTCGGCATGGGGGCGGGGGTGAAGCGCCTCAACGAGACCTGGCACAACGCCGCCTACGGCAAGCCGGCGCCGCACCTGCGCGAGGCGATCGAGGCGACGCGGCTGATCATGCGCCAGGCCCATGCCGGGGAGCCGATCCGCTACGAGGGCACCTACTACGACATCGACATCAAGGGCTGGGTGCGCCCGCACTCGCCGGTTCGCGAGGCGGTGCCGATCTACACCGCCGCCGTGCAGGCCGGGATGGCCCGGATGGCCGGCGACGTCGCCGACGGCCTGATCGGCCACCCGATCCAGAGCCTGCGCTGGATCGACGAGGTGGTCGTCGACGCCTTCGAGGAGGGGCTGTGGCGCAGCGGTCGGCAGCGCGGCGACTTCGACTACCTGCCGACCGTCTGCTGCGCGATCGACGACGACGAGGCGCGAGCGATGGACATGGCCCGTCGCACGATCTCCTTCTACGCGACGGTGAAGACCTACATGCCGGTCTGGGAGATGCACGGCTTCGCCGACAACGCCATCGCTGCCGGCGAGGCCTTCCGGCGCGGCGACCTCGCCGGCGTCCCCGCCGCGATCAGCGACGAGATGGTCGAGACCTACTGCGCGGCGGGGCCGCTCGACAAGGTCAGGGCCCGGGTGGAGGCGACCGCCGAGCGCGCCGACGGCCTCTTCCTCACGCCGCCGACCTACTTCATCTCCGCCGAGGAGCTGAGCGAGTACCAGACGCGGATCATCGACGCCTTCGGGCCGGGGGCCTGAGCGAGCAGCCGGCCAGCCGCGCCGAGGAAGTGCTCGAGCGCGTGCGCGAGATCCCCGAGGGATTCGTGCGCAGCTACGGCGACGTCTCTCCTGGCGCGCCGCGCTTCGCCGGCTCGGTCCTGTTCGAGGCCGACGAGCCCGACCTGCCCTGGTGGCGGGTGGTCCGCGCCGACGGCTCGCTGGCCAAGGGCGCGCGCCAGAAACGACACCTCCTCGCGGAGGGCGTCCCGTTCCGCGGCGAGCGCGTCGACATGGCCAAGGCTCGCGCGGCGGCCTAACTAGGGCCCGGCGCTTCCGTTCGCTGTTTGTCGCGCATGGAGCGACAAACAGCGAACGGAAGGACCATCAGGCGCGCGAGGGTTCGGGGCGAGCCCTCAGCCCCGTTGCATCTCGCGCTGGATGTCGTCCTCGGTGATCCGGCTGTCGGGGCCGTAGGCCTTCCAGCCGCTGACCACGAGGGCGATCGCCACTCCCAGCATCACCCACATCGGCCAGAAGTAGCCGCCTTCGCCCATTGCCCAGATCACCACGGTGACGACGACCGCCAGCGTCCCGGCCGCGACCGTGCCCTTGAAGTCCCGCTTCATCTTCAGGCGCTGGATCGCCAGGGCGCGGGCGTCCTCGGGCTTGTGGATGCCTTCCTCGGGTGCCATCGGCGTATCGGTCATGGCGTCGATCGTAGCGCCGCCGCCGATCGCCGATGGCACTTTTCGCGGCCCGCGGCCGCCTACGGGCAGACGACGATCAGGTGGAAGTCGGCGTCTTCGTTGGCGCCGGCTTTGTCGCGGGTGTGGACTTCGATCGCGTTCGGGTTGGCGGCCGAGCTGTTGGTCTGGGCGTAGCCGGCGTTCGGCACCGAGGTGCCGGCGTTATTGCGGCCGGCGACGTCGGCGCAGCCCTGCACGTTGACCGGGAAGGCGACGGTCACCGCTCCGCCTCCCTCGGTCGCGGTGATCCCCGGGTCGCTGGCTCGGGCGAGGGTGGCGTTGCCGGGGTTGCCGGGGTTGTTGACGACCGCCCAGTAGGTGTGCGCGGCGCGCTTGGCCGCCGGCACGATCCCAAGCTTGTTGATGTTGATCTGGTAGCCGGTCAGGGTCTTGGGCTTCAGCTTCCCGCCCCCGATCGTCTGCTTCTTGATCGCGCCGCCGTTGATCGTCTGGGCCGCGTAGGCGGTCCCGGCGCAGGCGACGACGAGGGCGATTACGGCGACGACCATCGCCGGCGAGGGCCGCCGGCTCCAAGGCGTGCTCATCTGGACTCCCTTCCAGTGGGGCGTGGATTACCTGAAATCAAGTAACCCGAGCCGGAGCCGTTGGCTGCGCTGCGCTCAGGCGGGAAGCGCGGTGACGAAGCGCTCGAAGGCGGCGATGTCGCTCACCGCCGGCCCGTGCCCCGGCAGGATCAGCGAGGGGTTCAGTTCCGCCAGCCTGCGGATCGAGCGGCGGTTCTCGGCCGGGTCGTAGGTGAACACCGCGGGCGGCTCCTTGATCCCCGGCAGGCCGGTCGCGTAGCTCATGTTGCGGATCACGTCGCCGCAGATCGCGACCCGGTCGGACTCGCGGAAGAAGATCACCTCGCCGCGGGCGTGGCCGGGAGCGTGGACGACGCGGAAGCCGGCCACCTCGTCGCCCTCGTCCAGCACGCGCTCGACCCTGAAGGGCGGCCCCTCCCAGAGAGCGCGGATCACCCGGTTCACCGGGTTGGCGGTCGCCGCCTCCTGCACCGGCCGCTTGCCTTCCATCGCCTCGACGTCCTCGCGATGGCAGGCGAGCGGCACCCCGCGCGCCTCGCAGACGTCCTTCGCGACGCCCTGGTGGTCGGGGTGGACGTGGGTCAGCGCCACCATCGAGATCTCCCGCCCCTCGAGCTCGCCGAAGATCCGCCGCCGGTCCCAGCGCCGGCCGGCGTCGATCAGGACGTCCTCGGCCAGGTAGACGTTGATCAACGGGGCGGGCAGCTCCTTCAGCCGCCAGACCCCTGGCGCCATGTACCTCAATGGGCGATGCCGAGACCGCGCCGCTGCTCGCCGCTCTCCTGGGCGAGGCCTTCCAGGCGGGCGATCTGACGTTCCCCTTCGGCCCGCGCCGGGTGCTCGGCGGGCAGGGGCTCGATCAGGCGGCGGATGCGGTTGCGCACCTGCAGCGAGAAGTGGGGGGTGACGGGGCCGGCGAGGGCGCGGATGTCCTCCGCGGTCAACTCCCGCCCGCCGCCGAGCAGCGCCGGGTTCTCGGACTCGCTCATCCTTCGCCGCCGATCCTGGCCAGTTCGGCCAGCTCGTTCACTTCCGCCTGCTGGTTCAAGTCGATGGCCTCCTGATCGCCGATCACCCACACGTGGTTGTAGAAGGCGCGGGTGGGGTTGGTGGTGTAGCCGGGCTTCACGTCGAGGAAGTAGCTGCGCAGTTCGGCAGGGAGGCTACCGGCGCTGTCGGTGAGCAGCAACGGCCCCCAGGTCCCCGAGGCCGACAGCGGCGCCGCGGCGGCGGCGTCGAGGGGCGAGCCCTCGCGGGCGAGCACGAAGCCGTGGCCGGGATCGTTGACGTCCCAGCCGAAGTTGTTGTCGGCGTAGCGGGCGAAGGCGATCGCGTTGGCGACCGGGTTCTTGCCGGCCACCCGCTTGACGTGGGGGTCGAGGGCGGCGATTTCGTGCAGCACGGCGGCGGAGATCGCGCTGCTGGGCCCGAGCACGTAGACCGGCACGCCGGGGTGGCGCTTCAGCGCCGCCGCCGTCTCGGAAGGCAGCTTCTTCGCGTCGGTGAACAGCACCGGGTCGCCGGAGCGGGCGGCCCAGGCGGCGGCCGGCATCGCGATCCCCGCCTGTTCGCTGGAGGTAACGAGGAGGTGTTCGGGCGGGGCGCCGGCCAGGCGGTCGCGCAGGGCGGCGATTTCGGCTGCCTCCGCGGCGGCCGTGCCTGCCGGCACGCTCGTCGTCTTCGTCCCTGCCGGCGCCGCGACTTCGCCGACCTGAAAGGCACCGGCGCCGCCGGTCGAGGAGTCGCCCTGGGGGTCGAGCGCCGCGAGCGCTTCGGAGGTCGGATCGGGCAGGCCATCGCCATTGGAGAAGAGCAGCGGCGCCCGCACCGGCGCGGCCATCAGCACCGCGGCGGCGATCGCCCCGGCCCAGTCTTCTTCGCTGACCAGCGTCACCGCAGCGGGGCGCTGGGAGGGGGCGGGGGAGGGGAAGACCGCGAGCGCGACCGCGGCGGCGTTGGCGGCCGGGTCGGAGCCGCCGATCCGGGTCGTGTTGTTGGTGGCGAAGGCCGGGTAGCCGAGTTCTTCACTGGACTGGGCGGTCGCCGATTCTTCGGGGGAGGGTTCGCGGACCGCCTGCGGAGCCGGCGCCGGGGTGCTGTCGGTCGACTTCTTCGCCCCGCCGCTGCCGCCGAGGACCGCCGCGAGGATGAAGACGATCGCCACCGCCACCAGGCCGAAGACGAGCTTCAGGGCTCCCGGGAGAGGCTGCCGTCGGCGCTTGGGCGGGGAGGGCGGCTTCGGCGGGGTCTCTGGGGCCTCCCGGGGCGTTGGCTGCACGGCCTCCTCGGGCAGCGCGGTTTCCTCGGTGATCGGCTCGGCGTCTGCCTGGGGAGCTTGCGCGGGCGGCGGCAACTCGGGCGGTGACGGCGGCGCTTCAGAGTCCGGCGGCTCGGGCGGCGGCGGCGTTTCGGAGGCGGGCGGCTCGGTCGGCGCTGGCTCCGGCACGTCGGCATTGATCGGTCGGTCGGCGCTCACCGCGGCTAACGCTACAGCCACCGATCCTGGCTGGCTGGTCAGTTAAAGTGTCGGGGACTGGCTGATTGACCAGTCAATCAGTCGACGGAGAGGAATGACATGAACTTCGAATTCAGCGACGAGCAACTGGCCTTCAAGGAGAAGTGCCGCACCTTCGCCCGCGAGGTGATCCGCCCGGTCGCCCGCAAGCACGACGAAGAGGAGAGCACCCCCTGGGAGGTGATCAAGGAGGCGCGCAAGGCCGGCCTGAACGGGATCGACTACCTGCAGACGACGGCCGCCGACGCCGACGGCCAGATGGGCGCGATCGGCGCCGAAGAGATGCACTGGGGTTGTGCCGGCGCCGCGCTGGCGATCAACGGCTCCGGCCTCGCCGCCGCCGGCATCGCCTCCTCCGGCACGCCGGAGCAGATCGCCAGGTGGGTGCCGGAGTGCTTCGGGGTCGGCGAGGAGATCAAGCTCGGCGCCTACGCCGTCACCGAGCCGCAGGCCGGCTCGGACGTCAAGAGCCTGAAGACCACCGCCCGCCGCGACGGCGACGAGTGGATCCTCAACGGGACCAAGGTCTTCATCACCAACGGCGGCATCGCCGACGTCCACGTCGTCGTCGCCACCGTCGACCCCAACCTCGGGACGCGCGGCCAGGCCTCCTTCGTGATCGAGAAGGGGACCCCCGGGATCGCCCAGGGCAAGAAGGAGTCCAAGCTGGGGATCCGCGCCTCCCACACCGCCGAGGTCGTGCTGGAGGACTGCCGGATCCCGGCCGAGAACCTGCTCGGCGGCGAGGAGAAGCTGGAGAAGAAGCTGCAGCGCGGCCGCGAAGGGAAGAAGTCCCGCGGCGCCGACGCGCTGGCGACCTTCGAGATGACCCGGCCGATCGTCGGCGCCTCGGCGCTCGGCATCGCCCAGGCGTCCTACGAGTGGACGCTCGAGCACCTCAGCGGACAGTCAGAAGGTGGCAAGCCGGTGCTTGGGCTGCAGCGCTACCAGCAGGTCCTCGCCGACGTCGCGACCGAGATCGAGGCCGCGCGCCTGCTCGTCCAGCGCGCCTCCTGGATGGGCCGCAACGGCGTCGCGATGACCGGCGGCCAGGGCTCGATGTCGAAGCTGAAGGCCGGCGACGTGACGATGTGGGCGACGACCACGCTGATGGACCTCGTCGGCCCCTACGCCTGGGACCGCGAGTGCCCGCTGGAGAAGTGGTTCCGCGATGCCAAGATCTACCAGCTGTTCGAGGGGACGGCGGAGATCCAGCGCATGGTCATCTCGCGGATGCAGGCGCGGGAATACGCCGAGCGGTTGGGGTACGGCGCCGAAGTCGCCGCTAAGGCGATTGAGGCAAAACCCGAGAAGGAGGCTGTTCCCGCTTAGCCTCGGGAGCCGCCGAGAGCCCCCTCCCAGGCCGCTTCGCGGGAGTTCCTGGGAGGGGACTCTCGGCGGCTCTCTAAGCTCCGAGCGGTGCACGGGCCGCAGGGTCACTCTCATTCGCTTGATGTTCGGCGGGCCGGGAATCGGCGGCGGATGTCGGTGGCTTTGGGGATCAACGTCGGGCTGCTCTTGGCGGAGGCGGTCGGGGGGTTTCTGACTGGGTCGTTGGCCGTGCTGGCTGATGCGGGGCATCTGCTTTCCGACGTCGGCTCGATCGTTTTGGCGCTGATCGCGGCTCGGTTGGCGGCGCTGCCGGCGGCGGGGAGGCGGACCTTTGGCTACCAGCGCTCGGAGGTGCTGGCGGCGCTGGTCAACGGCCTGCTGCTGGTCGCGGTCAGCGTGGCGATCGCCGTCGAGGCGATCGGGCGCTTCTCGAACCCGCCGGGGATCGAGGCCGGCGGCGTCGTCGCGCTCGGCGTCCTCGGTCTGCTCGGCAACGCCGCCGCGACCCTGGTGCTGGCCCGCGGCGAGCGCGAGGACGTGAACCTCGAGGGCGTGCTGCGCCACAGCGCCGCCGACGCCCTGGGCTCGCTCGGGGTGATCGTCGCCGGCGCCTTCGTCCTCGCCGGCGGCTCCGACGTCGTCGACCCGATCGTCAGCCTCCTGATCGCTGCCCTCGTCCTCGCCTCCTCCTGGCGGCTGATCAAGGAGCCCTTCGACGTCCTGATGGAGGCGGCTCCGGCCGACCTCGACATCGACGCCGTGGGGACGACGATCTGCCGCGAGGAGGGGGTGCGCTCCGTCCACGACCTCCACGTCTGGACGGTGACCTCGGGCTTCGGGGCGATCGCCGCCCACGTGGTGGTCGCGCGCGAGGCTGATCGCGACCTGATCCGGCGCCGCCTCGAGGTCGCTCTCGCCGAGCGCTTCGGGATCGAGCACACGACCCTGCAGATGGAGGAGGAGGCCGAGCAGGGCCTGCTCAGGGTCGAGAACGCGCCCGGCGCCGGCTGAGCGCTCCGCCTTCGCCGCCATGTCCACTTCGAGGTTCGGATCAATGGCCAGGTCACCGACCCGATGGGGTACCTTTAGCAATGAAGCGGGATGATTCGCCAAGCGCGCACCTATCTGGTCAGCGCGATGTCGGGAGCGGGGCTGATCGCGATCGCCATCGCAGTCTTCGTCGTGCTGGTCTCGACGCAGGTCTTCCGGGACTGGCCGCTCGCCGCGCTTGGGAATAAGCCCGACGAAAGCGCCGCGGTCTCCAGCGCCCGGCCGGCAGGCGGCTCCGGCGGCGTTCAGGCTCCCGCGGAAACGACGACGCAGGGCACCCGCGGCGGCGCTCCGACGAGCCCGGCGACCGGCGGCGGGAGCGAAAAGGGCGGCGGCGGTCGCGGTTCCGGCCTTCAGGAAAGCGCGCCGGCCGTCACCCAGGCCCCCTCCGGGGAAAGCGGCGGCGGCGAAGCGGGGAACGGCAAGGGCGGCGGCGGGTCCGGTGGGTCCGGAGGCGGCGGCAAATCGCAGAACCCGGCGCCCGCGCCGGAATCCACCGGCTCGACGAGCAGCTCGACCGGCACCGCCAAGGGTGGCGGCGGCGAAAGCGGTGGCGGCTCGACCCCGGCTCCCTCGGCCTCGGCGACGGTCACCGAAACGGTCAACGGCACGGTCAATCAGGTCGACGAAACGGTGCTCGGTGGAACCCTGGAAAAGAGCGGGGTCACCAACGTCACCGAAGGCCTGGTCAACGGCGTCGCCGGCCCTGAATCCCTGGTCGGTCACACGCTCGACGAAACCACCCGCGCGGTCGAAGGCCTGCTCAAGCCGCCCGCCAACTGAGCACTGGAGTTCGCCTCCGGCCCCAACCGGTCACAATGCCGGACCACGATGGCGGAGCGAGAACAGGCAGGGTCGGTCGCCAGCGGCGATCCGATCGAGGGGTCGGCTGTCTACCCGGCGGGCAGCCGGGTGAACGAGCGCGGCCACCTCGAGGTCGGGGGCTGCGACGTCGTCCAGCTGGCCGAAGAGTTCGGCACCCCGGCCTATGTCTACGCCGAGGATGACCTGCGCGCTCGCGCCCGGGCCTACCGCGAGGCCTTCGAGCGGCGGGGCGCTGACTTCGAGGTCGTCTTCGCCAGCAAGTCGTTCCCCTGCACCGCCGCCTACCGCCTCTTCGCCGAGGAGGGGCTTTCGGCCGACGTCGCCTCCGGCGGCGAGCTGCACATGGCGCTGCGGGCCGGTTTCGATCCCCAGCGGATCCACATGCACGGCAACAACAAGACCGATGAGGAGATCCTCCTCGCGGCGCGGGCCGGCATCCGCCACCTGATCCTCGACTCCTTTGACGAGATCGAGCGCTGCGAGCGGCTGCTGGAGGAGCCGCAGCGGGTGCTGATCCGCGTAACGCCGGGGATCAAGCCCTCGACCCACGACTACATCACCACCGGCCAGCTCGACTCCAAGTTCGGCTTCGGGCTGGAGGACGGGCTGGCGGCGCGGGCGATCGAGCGGGTCCTCGCTTCCGAGAAGCTGGAGCTGGTTGGGCTGCACGCCCACATCGGGTCGCAGATCTTCGAGCTCGAGCCCTACACGCTGGCGATCCGCGCTCTCGGCGAGCTGGCCGGGGACTGGTGCCAGGTCGTCAACGTCGGCGGTGGCCTCGGCGTCGCCTACACGGCCGAGGACGAGCCGCCCTCGATCGACGCCTACGTCGATGTCAAGGTGCGGGGCGTCGCCGAGGTGTTCGGCGAGGGCGTGCGCATCCTCGTCGAGCCGGGCCGCTCGCTGGTCGCCAACCCCGGCCTCACCGCCTACCGGATCGGCACGGTCAAGGAGATCCCCGGGGTCCGCACCTACGTCGCCGTCGACGGCGGGATGTCCGACAACATGCGGCCGATGCTCTACGGCTCCCGCTACGAAGCGCTGATCGCCGACCGGGCCGCCGCCGCGCCCGACACCTTGGTTACGGTCGCCGGCATGCACTGCGAGTCCGGCGACATCCTCGTCCGCGACGCCAACCTCGCCGAGCCGGCCGTCGGCGACGTCCTCGTCACCCCGGCCAGCGGCGCCTACGGGCACGCGATGGCCAGCAACTACAACGGCGTGCCGCGGCCGCCGGTGGTCTTCTGCCGCGACGGCGAGGCCCGGCTCGTGGTCCGGCGGGAGACCTACGACGACCTCACCGGGCGCGATGTCTGAGGAAGCCTCCAAACCCGTTCGGATCGGCCTGCTCGGTCGCGGCACCGTCGGCGCCGCCTTCGCCGAGCTGGTGGCGGACCGGGCCGGGGCGGTCGAGGCCGCGACCGGCCGCCGGCCGGAGATCTCCGGCGTCCTCACCCGCAGCGAGGGCGACTTCGGCGAGATCCTCGAGCGCTCCGACCTCGTGGTCGAGCTGATGGGGGGGACCGACCCGGCCCGCCAGTTCGCGCTCGACACGATGCGCGCGGGGCGGCCGCTGGTCACCGCCAACAAGCAGCTGCTGGCCCAGCACGGCGACGAGCTGTTCGACGTCGCCCGCGAGCAGGGGGTGCAGCTGCGCTTCGAGGCCGCGGTCGCGGGGGTGATCCCGATCGTCCGCACGATCCAGGAGAGCTTCGGGGTAACCGAGATCGGCAAGGTCTTCGGGATCGTCAACGGCACCACCAACTTCATCCTCAGCGAGATGGCCGCGAGCGGCGCCGCCTACGCCGACGTCCTCGCCCGGGCGCAGGAGCTCGGCTACGCCGAGGCCGACCCCTCCGACGACGTCACCGGGGCCGACGCGGCGGCGAAGATGGCGATCCTCGCCCGGCTCGCCTTCCACAGCCCGGTCACCCTCTCCGAGGTCTCCTACGAGGGGATCGAGAACATCCAGCCCGACGACCTCGCCTACGCCAAGGAGCTCGGGCTCTCGCTGAAGCTGCTCGGCGCGGCGGAACGGCGCGACGGCGGGATCAGCGTCCGGGTCTTCCCCTGCTTCCTGTACCGCGGCCACCCGCTGGCCCCGATCGAGGGCCCCTTCAACGCGGTGATGGTGGAGGCCCCGGCGATCACCGAGGTGACGATGTCCGGGCCGGGCGCGGGCGGCGTGCAGACCGCCTCCGCGGTGCTTGGCGACGTCGTCTCGATCCTCGCCGGCGACGCCCCCGTCCACGAGACGCGGGAGCAGTTGCCGATCGTCTCCGACGTCACCTCCTCCTTCTACCTGCACCTCGAGGTCGCCGATCGGCCCGGCGTCCTAGCCCGGGTCGCGGCGGTCCTCGGCGACCACGAGGTCTCGGTCAAGAGCGTGGTCCAGCGCGGAATCGGCGCCGACGCGCGCCTGGTGATGGTCGTCCACGAGTGCCTGGAGTCGCGCTTCGCGGCGGCCGTCGCGGGGCTCGGCGAGCTCGGCGACCTGCGCTCGCCGGCGCGCTTCATCCGCGTGATCGAGGAGCAGTTCTAGTGGCGGCGCCGCTGATCGAGCGCTACCGCGAGCGGCTTTCGCTGGAGCCGGGCGATCCGGTGGTCAGCCTCAATGAGGGCTCGACCCCGCTGATCGAGGCGCCGCGGCTCTCCGAGCGGATCGGCGCTCGGGCCTACCTGAAGTTCGAGGGGGCCAACCCGACCGGCTCCTTCAAGGACCGGGGGATGACGGTGGCCGTCTCGCGCGCCAAGGGGCGCGGGGCGGAGGCGGTGATCTGCGCCTCGACCGGCAACACCGCCGCCAGCGCCGCCGCCTACGCGGCGCGGGCCGGGCTGCGCGGCGCGGTGATCGTCCCCGAGGGCAAGATCGCGATCGGCAAGCTCGCCCAGGCGCTGATGCACGGCGCCCGCGTGGTCGCCCTGCAGGGCAACTTCGACGACGCCCTGCGGATCGTCCGCGAGCTCGCCCAGAAGCACCCGATCGAACTCGTCAACTCGGTCAACCCGCACCGCATCGAAGGCCAGAAGACCGGCGCCTTCGAGATCGTCGAGGACCTCGGCGGGCCGCCCGGGGCGCTGGCGATCCCGGTGGGCAACGCCGGCAACGTGACCGCCTACTGGCGCGGCTTCCAGGAGCTCGAGGCGAGCCCGGTCCTCTACGGCTTCCAGGCCGAGGGCGCGGCGCCGCTGGTCCACGGCGAGCCGGTCGCCAACCCGGAGACCGTCGCCTCGGCGATCCGGATCGGCAACCCGGCCCGCTGGGAGGAGGCGATGGCCGCCTTCACCGCCTCGCGCGGCCGCGTCGCCGCCGTCTCCGATGCGCAGATCCTCGACGCCTACCGCTGGCTGGCTGCCGCCGAAGGCGTCTTCTGCGAGCCCGCCTCCGCCGCCTCGGTCGCCGGCCTGCTCGCCCACGGCCTGCCGGTCGTCGAGGGGGCCGCGCCGCCGGAGACCGTCGTCTGCGTGCTCACCGGTCACGGCCTCAAGGACCCCGACACGGCGCTCGGCAAAGCCCCGGCCGTACTCAACTGCGAGAACGACCTGGCCGCCGTCGAGCGCGCCGTCTTCGATTGAGGGAGATGAGGAAGCTCCACCCGGCTCTCGCTGCAGAAGGACATCCTCGCCAGCAAGGAGCTGAGGAGAACTCGGGTTCACGAGAAGGCTCACGAAGGCGTGGCAACCGCACCAAGGTCAAAGGAGGGCTTGCTGCCTGGATGCGAAGCCGTCGATTCGACCGCTCCGGGGAAGTGGGAAGTCCCGTCGGAAGATCTGGCCTTCAAGACTCTGCCGGATCAACGGCGCTCATCCTGCGAGGACAGCACTGAAAGAAGAAACGGCTCGTAGGTCTGCGTGCGGTCCTTGCACAGTGCAGCACCTGCCTTGCGGTTCTGCCTACGGCTCTGGCACTGTGATCACGCGCCGCCGTGGTGTCTGCGTTCTCCCTCATCGGCGATCCTTGCGCCGGATTACTGCGCGAGGGCGATGGCGATATCCCTCCCTCCCTCTCTATTCCGGATCGACGAGGCTGGGCGGTCCCCACTCTTGCGGACTTGGGTGTCTAGTTTCCGATTCTCACCAAACGAGTGCGAAGGGAGATACCTGACCTCATCCTTCGCATGTAGCCTCCGTCTGGACTTGGCTGGCGTACGTAGGGTTCCCGGCCCTGAATGTGGGATATAGCGAGATGTTGGGTCGCTCAAGAAAAGAGACGAGGGAAGTATTCGGGGTTTCTAACGAGATCCTGCCGGATTCCTATGTAGATCGAGGCCGCCTCGATGAGGAACTCCAGCGCTTGTTGGCTCGCTCCACCCATGTTGCTCTTCGCGGCGAGTCGAAGTGCGGCAAGTCTTGGCTGAGGCAGAGAGTTCTTGAGGATGCGATCACGATCCAATGTCGCCTTGGAAAGACTTGCGTAGACATATATAGAGATGCACTTAGCGGGTTAGGGATACGCCTCGAACTTGAGCGAACTGAGGCAGGGGCATTCAGCGGACGGGCTGAGGCAAGTACCGAGGTGGGAATTAGTCTGCTTGCCCGCCTCCGAGGCGGAGTCTCAGTAGAGAGCGAGGAATCTCACGAGACGAAGACCGCGCCGATAGGGGAGGATTTCAGTGACCTGAGGTTTGTCGCGGACCTCATCAAGGCCTCTGATAGGCGACTGGTCATCGAGGACTTCCACTACCTGTCGATCGAGGAGAGGACGAAACTCGCTTTCGATCTGAAGGCGCTCTGGGACTACGGCGTCTTCGTAATCATTGTCGGTGTTTGGAGCAAGCAGAACATGCTGCTCTATCTCAACCCAGATCTCACGGGCCGGGTCGAGGAGGTGGCCATAGTTTGGTCTGACGATGACCTACGCAAGGTCTTCGAGCGGGGTGGGGCAGCCCTCAACCTGCGCTTTAGCGAGGTCTTGCAAGACCGAGCTATCCGGGACTGTTTTGAGAATGTCGGCATCCTTCAACGTCTCATCCTTTCCACTCTCGATGAGTTGGGGATAGATGAGGAACAGGAGGAGCCGCTAGAAATCGGAGAGATTGAGGCGCTTGACTCTGCGGCGATGGCATATGCCGAGCAACTCAATCCTCTCTATCAGCAGTTTGCGGAGCGAGTCTCGGGCGGAATTCGCAGTCGTAGTGACTCCACGGGTATTTACGCCCATGCGATGGCGGTGATCCTCGAAGCATCGGATGAGGATCTCATCCGCGGGGTGAAGCTCGATCGCATATATGAGAAGGCCCATAACCGAGAGAGCCGGATCCAAAAAGGAAACCTTCGGATCGTTCTCGAGAAGTTTGAGGGCTTGCAGGAGGATGAGGGCGGTCGTGGTCTCGTGCTCGGCTACAACGAGTCCACCCGGGAGATTTCAGCTGTCGATCGCCAGCTATTGCTCTACCGCCGGTACTCGACCGTCAAGTGGCCTTGGGAGGAGCTAATAGAGGAGGCCGAGGCTGAGCATGACGATTTCAAGGTGGGCAACGATTGACCGCGCGCCGCCGCCTGGTCCGTGTCCCCGCCTCTTCGGCCAACCTGGGGCCGGGCTACGATGCGATGGCGGCGGCGGTCTCGCTGCACCTGGAGCTGGAAGTCGAGGAGACCGGGGAGTACGGCTTCGAATCCGGCGGGCTGGACGTCCCTACCGGGCGCGAGAACCTGATCGTCCGGGCCTTCGAGACCCTGCACCCGGCGGACGGGATCGCCTTCCGGCTGCGCAGCGAGATCCCGCTGGCCCGCGGCCTGGGCTCCAGCGCGGCGGCGATCGTCGCCGGCCTGTTCGCCGCCGACCACCTCTTCGAGCTGGCGCTCTCGCGCGAGGAGATGCTGGTGAAGGCGACCGAGCTGGAGGGCCACCCCGACAACGTGGCGGCGGCGATCTACGGCGGCTTCGTCGTCTGCGGGGAGGGCGACGAGGGACCGGTGGCCGCCCGCTTCGATCCCCCCGAGGGGCTCGAGGGCATCGTCGTGGTCCCGCCGGAGGAGGTCTCGACCGAGCGCGCCCGCGAGGCGATCCCGGCCGAGGTGCCGCTGGGCGACGCGGTCGCCAACGTCTCCGCCGCGGCCCTGCTGGTCCTCGGCCTGCGCAGCGCCGACCTCGACCTCGTGGCCCGCGGGCTCGCCGACCGGATCCATCAGCCGCGCCGCCGCGGCCTCTACCCACGCTCGATGGAGATCGTCGACGCGGCGCGTGATCTCGGGGCGCTCGGGGCGACGATCTCCGGCGCCGGGCCGACCGTCCTCGTCTGGACCACCTGGCAGGACGCCGGCAACGTCTGCGCCGCCCTGGAGAAGCGCTGCGAGGGCTGGGCCGAGGTGAGGCGGATGCCGTTCAGCCCGCTGGGGGCCGACGTCCCCGAGCTCTGAAAAGGTCCACTCAAGCGCACTTAAGTACTAGGAGGATCTTCTATAGGATCACTCCATGTTTTCAAAATCGAAGCTGAAACCAGTCCTGGCGGCCCTGCTCATTTTCGCTCTCGCGCTGGCAATTCCGGCCGCCGCCCAGGCGACCCTTGCCTATGTGAAGTACGGCCGTTACCCCAGCGCGCCGCTGATTTTCACCGCGGCTGACGACGGCTTCGAAGAAATAGCGGTCGCTCGCGGCAACCATCCCGAGGTCTCGCCCGACGGGGAACAGGTCGCCTATCTCAGCCGCTCGACCTTCCACGGTCGCGAGAGGCTGAAAGTCGTCCCGGCCGCTGGCGGCGCGTCCGACCTGCTCCTCGACGCACCGGACATCTCCTACGTGACCTGGTCGCCTGATTCTTCCCACATCGCCGCGGTGCGGGGTGTCGCCAGGGGCCGCGACAAGCTGGTTCTGATCGACGTGGCCACCGGGGGGGAGCGGGTCCTCGCCCGCGGGACCTTCGGCGGTGTCAGCTTCTCGCCCAGCGGCGAAGAACTCGTCGTCTCCCGAACCACCGGTTGGGGCCCGCGCTCCGGCAGCGACGTCTTCCGGCTCTCGACCCGGGGCGGGCGGGCGGCGCGCCTCACCTTCGACCACCGCTCGAGGGACCCGCTCTGGGGGCCGGGCGGTCAGATCGCCTTCGTGAAAGAAGTGGGGCGGAGGCAGAAGAACCATCTTTTCCTGATGCACCCGGATGGAGGCGGGATCCACCGCCTCGACCACACCAGGGTCGGCCGACGGCAATTCGGGCTGGTGCCGGTCGACTGGTCGGCCGACGGCGGGTGGCTGCTTGCCGATTTCCGGGGCCCTCGCTCCACTTACGCCGTCGTGATCGATCCCGCGACGCGCGCTCAATGGGCAGTGCGCAGGCCCAGGAAGGGATTCGTCGGCAGCGCCTTCAGCTGCAACGGCACCCTGGTCCTCGGCTCGAGCGGACCGGTCGGCCCGATAGCCCCGCACCTGGTCGGTGCTGCGCTGTCCGAAGGCGGGCGTATGAGCGTGCTCGCCGAATACGCCTACGAACCGGACTGGAATCAATGTTGAGATCCCGAAAGGGGGTCTGCCGGCAGGGATACGATCGCGCCATGACGACCAAGCTGAAGTCCCTTTCCATTCCGCTCATCCTCGCCGCGGCAGCGATGCTGCTGGTGCCGGCCGCCGCGCAGGCGACCCTCGCCTACACGCGCAACCCCTTTCACCCGGTGGTCTACTCGGCCCAGGACAACGGCAAGGGACAGGTCAAGATCGGCTCCGGGCGCAGCCCGAAAGTCTCGCCCGACGGGCAGCTGATCGCCTTCACCCGCGAAGGCAAGGGCGGCCACGAGGAACTGAAGCTCGCCGCCGCCAACGGCTCCGGCATGCAGACG
>DASVWP010000183.1:0-7831 GCA_036393155.1 Solirubrobacterales bacterium
GCCCTCGGCGAGGTCCTCGCGCAGCAGCTCGATCGCCTCTGCGATCTGGCCCTCGGTCGCCTCGGTCGCCAGCGCCAGGTCGGCGGTCGAGACCGCCTGCGGCGAGAGGAAGAGCAGCGCCTCGACGGCCCGCGAGAGGTCGCTCATGCGGACGGCACCCGCCTGCGGACCTGGATCGGGCCGAAGGTCTCGCTCTGCTCCCAGGTCACCTCGCCCTTGCGGTAGAGCTCCAGCATCGCGAACACGGTCACCGCCTGGGTCAGCCGGTCCTCGTTGCCGAACTCCTCGTCGAAGTCGAAGCTCGAGCGCCGGGTGAGGGCGTCGCGCAGCGCCCGCAGCCGCCGTTCCAGGGAGACGGTCGGGCGGATGTGGCTGACGTCCACCTCGGCCGGCTCGGTCAGCAGGTCGCCGAGCGCGGTGCCCAGCGCGTCCGGGTCGTACACGGCGGTCGCGGCGTCGAAGGCGACCCGCCGCAGCTCGGCCGGCAGCGGCGCCGAGCGGTAGAGGTAGCCGCGCTGGGACTCGAAGCGCTCGGCCAGCACCCTGGAGACGTCGCGGTAGCGCCGGTATTCGAGCATCCGCGCGATCAGCTCCTCGACGGCCTCTTCGGGCGTCATCTCCTCGAGCTCCTCGTCGGGGCCGGGCAGCATCAGCCGCGACTTCAGCTCCAGCAGCGCGGCGATCAGGACGAGGAATTCGGTCGCCACGTCGAGCTCCAGCTCGCCCTCCTGCTCGAGGTGCTCGACGTAGGCGACGACGACCTCGCCCAGCTGCAGGTCGAGCAGGTTGACCTCCTCGCGCAGGACGACCGCCATCAGCAGGTCGAACGGCCCGGCGAAGACGTCGAGGTCGAGATCGAGGTCGAGGTCGGCGACGGCCACGGGATCAGACTAGTGGCGCCCCGGGACGAAGGCGGCCGGTTTTCGGCCTATTTGCGGGCGCTGCCGCCGAAGCCCATGCGCTCGCGGACCTCGTCGACGACCGGCGCGGCGATCGCGGCGGCCTTCTCGGCCCCCCCCGCCAGCGTGCGGTCGAGCCCCTCCACGTCGGGGCGCAGCTCGGCGTAGCGGGCCTGCACCGGGGTCAGCATCTCGACCACGCCCTCGGCGACCGCCTTCTTGAAGTCGCCGTAGCCGGCGCCCGCGAACTCGCTCTCGACGGCGTCGTGGTCGACGCCGCGGGCGGCGGCGAGGATGTCGATCAGGTTGGTTATCCCGGGCTTGTCCGGGGCCCGCACGACCTCGCGACCGGAGTCGGTGACGGCGCTGCCGAACTTCTTGCGGATCGCCCCGGGCTCGTCGAGCACGTAGACGGTGCCGCCCTCGGAGCCGCCGGTCGTCGACATCTTCCGCTCCGGCTCCTGCAGGTCCATGATCCGGGCGCCGACCTCGGGGATCCGGTGCTCGGGCACGACCAGGGTCTCGCCGAAGCGCTCGTTGAAGCGGCGGGCGATCTCCCGCATCAGCTCGACGTGCTGGCGCTGGTCGTCGCCGACCGGCACCTCGGTCGCCCGGTAGGCGAGCACGTCGGCCGCCATCAGCACCGGGTAGAAGAACAGCGCCGCCGAGACCAGCTCCTGCTGGCGCGCCGACTTGTCCTTGAACTGGTGCATGCGGTTGAGGTCCCCGTGGGCGGTGACCGAGGAGAGCAGCCAGGTCAGCTCGGTGTGGGCGAGCACGTCGGACTGGCGGAAGAGGATGCAGCGGTCGGGGTCGAGGCCGGCGGCGAGCAGGATCGCCGTCGTGTCGTAGACGCGTTCGCGCAGCTCGCCCGGGTCGTAGGCGACGGAGATCGCGTGCAGGTCGACGATGCAGAAGATCGCCGGGTCGCCGCGGTCCTGCCCCTCGACGTACTGGCGGATCGCACCGATGTAGTTGCCGAGGTGCTTGCGCCCGGTCGGCTGGATGCCGGAGAAGATGATCGGCTTCGCCATCGGCCGGGAGACTATCCAGGGCCGTCCCGGCGCCCCGCGACGCCTACGCGGGCTCGGCCGCCGGCGTCTCGCTGCCCGAGGGCGTCGGGTTCTCGATCCCGAACCCGGAGGCGATGCCGCCGAGGATCATCAGCAGCCCGGCGATCGCCACCCCGAGGTGGAAGGCCGCGGTCGAGGCGTCCGTGGAGGCGGCGCGTATCCGAACCGCCTCTGGCCGCGCCAGCTTGCCGGTCTTCGGCACACCGAGCGGCTGTTCCTTGGCTTCGGCGATCGTCTCCCGGGCCTGGGGCGACAGCGGGCGGTTGCCCAGGTTGGCGTCGAGGCTGGCGCCGAAGTGGGCGGAGATCACCGCCCCGAGGATGGCGATCGCCAGCAGGCCGGCGACCCGCGAGACCCCGTTGTTGATCCCCGAGGCGATGCCGACCCGGCGTTCGGCGACCGAGTCGAGGACGGTCGCGGTCAGCGGCGCCACCGTTGCCGCCAGGCCGAGGCCGAAGACGAGGACCGCCGGGAAGACGTCGGTCAGGTAGTCGGCGCCGGAGCCGACCCGCAGCATCCCGATCAGGCCGACGCCGGCGGCGATCGGCCCGGCGGTCATCGGCAGCCGCGGGCCGGTGCTCGAGGCCAGCCTGCCGAAGCGCGGCGAGAGGACGAAGAGGAGGATCGAGATCGGGGTCGTCGCCAGCCCCGCCTCCAACGGCGTGTAGCCGACGACCTGCTGCAGGTAGAGGCCGACGAAGAAGAGGCCGCCGATCAGCCCCGCGTAGGCCGACAGCGTGGTCACGTTGGCGACCGCGAAGTTGCGGATCCCGAACAGGCCGAGGTCCAGCATCGGCTGCCGGGCCCGCGCCTCATACAGCAGGAAGACCGCGAAGCAGGCGACGCCGCCGAGCAGCGGGATCCAGACCGCCGGGTCCCCCCAGCCGTGCGTCGGCTGCTCGATCAGGGCGAAGACCGGGCCGCCGAGCCCGAGCGCCGAGAGGACGATGCCGACCCGGTCGATGCCGCGGGAGGCCTCCGGATCGCGGCTCTCGGCGACCGCCCGCAGGGCCAGCGTCGCGGTGAGGGCGACCAGCGGCAGGTTGATCCAGAAGATCGCCCGCCAGGAGAGCAGGCCGATCAGGGCACCGCCGCCGGCCGGGCCGAACACGGTGGCGATCCCCGTCCAGGCGGTCCAGGTGCCGACCGCCCGCCCCCGGGCCGGGCCCTCGAAGGTGGCGGCGACGATCGCCAGCGAACCCGGGACCAGCAGCGCCCCGGCGATCCCCTGCAGGGCGCGGGCGGCGATCAGGAACTCGACGGTCGGCGCCAGCGCGCAGAGCGCCGAGGTGGAGCCGAAGGCGATCAGCCCGGCGACGAACATCCGCCGCCGCCCGAACTGGTCGCCGAGCGAGCCGCCGACCAGGAGCAGCGAGACCATCGTCAGCATGTAGGCCTCGACGACCCACTGCTGGCCGGCCAGGCCGGCGTTCAGGTTGTCCCCGATCGACGGCAGCGCGACATTGACCACGGTGCTGTCGAGGAAGACGACCGTCGAGCCGAGGATCGTCGCGACCAGGGTGAGGCGCTGCTGGCGGGACACCGTTCGAGTCTAGGCCCGCCTCAGGCTCCGGCCTCCAGCTCCCGCAGCTGCGCCGCCGGGGTGAAGAAGTTGCGGTAGGCGAGGCCGGTGGCGACCAGGGCGGAGATCGAGACGCTGCCGAGCAGCGTGTAGAGGAGGATCAGCTGCAGGCGCACAGCGTCGGTCGGGTTGGCGCCGGCGAGCAGCATCCCGACCATCGTGCCGGGGAAGAAGATCAGCCCGGTCGTCTTGGTCGAGTCGACCAGGGTGATCATCCCCGAGCGCAGCGCCCGCCGCACGGTCGGCGTCGCCGCTTCGCGGGCGGTGGCGCCGAGCGCCAGCGTCGCCTCGATCCGCGCCCGGGCATCGCCCATCTCGTCGCCGAGCCGGTTCAGGGCGACCGCCGAGGCGGTCATCGCGTTGCCGATCACCATGCCGCCGACCGGCACCAGGTAGCGCGGGGTCGGGTCGAAGATCCCCAGCGCCACGACGAGGCCGAGGGTCGAGGCGCCGGCCAGCGCCAGGGCGATCAGCAGCGGCCCGAAGGCGCCCGGCACCTTCTTCGCCCGGCCGCGGGCGGTGATCGCGCCGAACACGACCATCACCGCCAGCAGGGCGAAGACCAGCCAGATCGTGTCGGCTTCGAAGATCAGCTTGATCGCGTAGCCGACCAGGGTCAGCTGGACCAGCGAGCGCACCGTGGCGACGCCGATGTCGCGCTCGAGGTCGGCCTTCCACCAGAAGGAGATCGCCGCCGCCAGGGCGACCAGGGCGAGCGAGGCCGCGACCTGGCCCAGCGAGACGTGGATCGAGGTCGAGAGCGCGGCGATCACGCCAGCACCCGCTCCAGCGGGCCGGCGGCGACCGCCTTTCCGGCCTCCAGGCGCACCACCCAGTCGCTGAGCCGCCGCGCCTGCTCGGGGTCGTGGCTGACCAGGACCAGGGAGATCTCCAGCTCGCGGCGCAACTCGGCCAGCGCCGCCTCGATCGCGTCGCGGGCGGCCGGGTCGAGGGCCGAGGTCGGCTCGTCGAGCAGTAGGACCGCGGGCTTCTGGGCCAGCGCCCGAGCCAGCATCGCCCGCTGCTGCTCGCCGACCGAGAGCTTCGCGACGTCGCGCCCGGCGAACTCGGCCGGAAGGCCGGCGAGCCGCAGGGAGCGCTCGGCGTCGAGCTCCTCGCCTGCCAGCCTCGCCGCGTATGCGAGGTTCGAGGCGACCGTCCCCGGCAGCAGCGCCGGCAGCTGCGGCACCAGCGCCACCTCGCGGCGCAGCGACAGCGGCTCGTAGGAGGCGAGCGGCCGGCCGCGGTAGGAGATCTCCCCGCGGTCTGGGTCGGCGAGGCGGTTCAGCAGCCGCAGCAGCGTCGACTTGCCGGCTCCCGAGGGGCCGACGATCGCCGTCGCGCCGGTCGGGATCTCGGCGCTGACGGCGTCGAGCACCGCCCTCCCCCCGCGCACCAGGCCGACCTCTCGCAGCTCGAACAGCACCGCCGCATGATCCCACCGGCGGCCCGCCGCCACCGGCGCGCGGCGCAAGATGCCTGCCGGGCGCGGCTCCGCGCTGGCCAGCGCGGAGATCTATTGGTTCAATCGGGGTAGGTGACCGGCTGATGGCAAGAGCGATCTGGAGCGGTTCGATCAGCTTCGGGCTACTCAACGTGCCCGTGCGGCTCTACAGCGCCGTGGCGCGGCGCAACATCGCCCTGCGCGAGATCCGCGAGTCCGACAGCGCCCGGATCAAACACCGCCGGGTCGCCGAGGGGACCGACGAGGAGGTCCCCTACGAGAACATCGTCAAAGCCTACGAGGTGACCCCGGGCCGCTACGTGCCGCTGAGCAAAGACGAGATGGCGGCGCTGGCCCCCGAGAAGACCCGCGCGATCGACGTCCAGGACTTCGTCGACATCGAGGAAATCGACCCGATGTTCTTCGACAGCCCCTACTACCTCGGCCCGGCCGACGGCGCCGAGAAGGCCTACTCACTGCTCGCGGCGGCGATGGAATCGTCGGGCAAGGCGGCGATCGCCCGCTTCGTCTTCCGCAACAAGGAGCACCTGGCGGCGATCCGCTCCTCCGGCGGCGCCCTGACGCTGACCACGATGCGGTTCGCCGACGAGGTCGTGCCGGCGAGCGAGCTCGACGACGCGCTGCCGCAGAAGAAGCCGAAAGTCGCCAAGCGCGAGCAGGAGATGGCCGAACAGCTGATCGAGTCGCTGAGCACCAAGTTCAAGCCCGAGGACTACCGCGACGAGTACCGCGAGCAGCTCTTGGCGCTGATCGAACGCAAGGCCGAAGGCAAGGAGATCGTCGCCCCCGAGGCCGAGGCGCCGCAGGCGACCAAGGCGCCGGACCTGATGGCCGCGCTCGAGGAAAGCATCGCCGCGGTCAAAGGGAGCAAAACCGGCGCCGCCGAGAAGAAACCGGCGAAACGCAAAGCCAGCTCGAAAAAAGCCAAAGCGCCGGCGAAATCGAAACCGAAACGCTCCTCTTCGCGCTCCAAGGCGAAATCCAGATAGGCCGTGGGCGAAAACCGGCAGGTCGAGGTCGACGGGCGTGAGCTGAAGCTCACCAATCTCGACAAGGTGCTCTACCCCAAGGCGGGGTTCACCAAGGGCGAGATGGTCGACTACTACGCCAAGGTGGCGCCGGCGATCGTCCCCCACCTGAGCGGCCGCGCCGTCACCCTGCGGCGCTTCCCGGAAGGCGTCGAGGACCTCGATGCGGCGTTCTTCGAGAAGCGCTGCCCCAAGCACCGGCCGAAATGGGTGAAGACGGCGCGCGTGCAGGCCGGCCCACACGCCGGCAAGATCGACTTCTGCGTCTGCGACAGCCTGCCGACCCTGATCTGGATGGCGCAGCTGGCGGCGATCGAGCTGCACCCTTCGCTCTCGGCGAGCCGGGCGCCGAAACGGCCGACGGTGGTCGCCTTCGACCTCGATCCCGGCCCCCCGGCCGACGTCGCCGACTGCGCCCGGGTGGCGCTGCGGCTGCGCGAGCTGCTGGGTCAGCTCGACCTCGAGTGCTTCGCCAAGACCTCCGGCTCGAAGGGGATGCAGCTCTACGTGCCGCTCAACACCAGGACCTCATACGAGGAGACCCGCCCCTTCGCCCAGGCGGTCGCCCAGATCGTCGCCAAGCAGACGCCCGACGAGGTGCTGGCGAAGATGGGCAAAAGGACCGACCGCAGCGGCAAGGTCTTCATCGACTGGTACCAGAACAACGAACGCAAAACGACGATCGCCGTCTACAGCCTGCGCGCCCGCGAGCGCCCGACCTGCTCGACCCCGATCACCTGGGAGGAGGTCGAGGCGGCCGCCAGCTCAGGCGACGGCAGCCCCCTGGTCTTCGAGACCACCGACGTCCTCAAGCGCCTCGAGCAGCACGGCGACCTCTTCGCCCCCGTCCTCGAGCTGGAGCAGCAACTCCCGAACCTCTGACGAGGGGACGGGTCCAGGGGTCTGCCGGACACTCAGCGCGAAGCGCGTCCGGCAGACCCCTGCACCCGCCCCCTCACCACCGGTTTGCGGGTCGCCCGCACCTCGTCGAGCCGGCGAACCGGCGTCGTGTAAGGAGCGTTCTTCGCCAGCTCCGGGTCCTCCTCCGCCTCGGCAAGGATCCGCTCGATCGCCTCGGCGAAGGCGTCGAGGCTCTCCTTGGTCTCGGTCTCGGTCGGCTCGACCATCAGCGCCTCCTCGACCAGCAGCGGGAAGTAGACGGTCGGCGGGTGGAAGCCGAAGTCGAGCAGGCGCTTCGCGAGGTCGAGGGTGGCGAGGCCGAGGTCGCGCTTCATCGGCTTGCCGGAGAGAACGAACTCGTGCATGCAGTGGCGGTCGAAGGCGACAGGCAATCGCTCGCCGGCGCGGCCGGCCGCGAGGCGCGCCTTCAGGTAGTTGGCGTTGAGGACGGCGGTCTCCGAGGCCTCGGCGAGGCCGTCGGCGCCGAGGCTGAGGATGTAGGCGTAGGAGCGGACGAAGACGCCGAAGTTGCCCTGGAAGCCGCGCAGGCGGCCGATCGACTTCGGCCGCTCGAAGTCGAGGTCGAAGCTCGGACCGTGGCCGTTGGAGCCCTCGCGGCGCACCACCTGGGGCCGCGGCAGGAAGGGCTCGATGCGGTCCGAGACGGCGATCGGCCCCGCGCCGGGCCCGCCGCCGCCATGCGGCTGGCTGAACGACTTGTGGAGGTTCACGTGGACGATGTCGAAGCCCATGTCGCCGGGGCGCGAGTGGCCCATCACGGCGTTGAGGTTGGCGCCGTCGTAGTAGAGCGTCCCCCCCTCGCTGTGGATGAGCGAGGCGATCTCGGCGATGTTCTCGTCGAAGAGGCCGAGCGTGTTGGGGTT
>DASVWP010000184.1:0-5853 GCA_036393155.1 Solirubrobacterales bacterium
AGTTGCTGAACGGCAGCAGGCCGAGGCCCTCGAGGCGCCGCGCCTCGCCGTGGAAGCCGCTGACCGCCTCGGCGAACCAGCACAGCGAGCCGGCCGAGAGCCCGCAGAGGACGACGCCGGCCTCCCATGCCTCGCGCAGGATCTCGTCGATCCCGTGGGCGCGCCAGACGCCGAGCAGGCTGACCACGCTGCCGCCGCCGACGTAGATCAGGTCCTGGGAGAGCAGGTGGCGGCGGATGTCGGAGGGCCCCTGCTCGCGGCGGAAGAGCGAGATGTGGCTGGCCTCGCAGCGGTGAGCCGAGAAGGCGCGGTAGAAGCGGACGATGTAGTGGTCGGCGTCGCCGCTCGCCGAGGGGAGGAAGCAGACCCGCGGGCGCTCGGCCGCGGTCAGACCGAGCACGTAGTCGTCGAGGAGCGGGTTGCCGGACTCCATCGAGAACCCGCCGCCCCCGAAGGCGACGATCTGTCGCTGCGCGGTCTTCATTACCCAATACTGGCCCTGGGACGGGGCGCCGTCGTTGTACAGCGGTCCGAAGTTCCCGCAGGCCGGCTCGCCCGTTGTACAGGCCCGTTTCGGGCCGGTTTCGGCGCCCCGCTACTGCAGGACGTAGGCGCGGCGCAGCTTGCTGCGCGCCCGGTGCAGGCGAACCTTCACGGTCCCTTCCGGGATGCCGAGTCGGTGCGCGATCGCCGCCTGGCTGAGGTCTTCCTGGTAGCGCATTTCCAGCAGCCGGCGGTCTGGTTCGCTGAGCACCGCCAGCGCCGCGTAGAGGTCGGCGCACTCGACCGCGGCGACCACGTGCTCGTCCTCTTCGCCCTCGTGCAGCTCCAGCGTCGAGGTCGGGTCGGGGCGGACCCGCGCGTGCTGGCGGAAGGCCTCGTTGCGGACAATCGTCGCCAGCCACTGGTTGCGGCGCTCGTTGTCGCGCAGGGTCGAGCGTCGACGCCAGGCGCGGAGCAAGGCATCCTGGGCGATGTCCTCGGCTTCGCTCGGATTGCTCGCGTAGCGATAGGCCATTCGGAGGCAAACCCGGTGCGCCTCTCCCCACTCCCAGCCATCGTCGGTCCCACGGCGATGCCCCAATGGAGTGCTGATCAAACGAACTTACATAAGTGGTGACCGAAAGGGCGAACTTAAACGCTGAAATAGCCCTGATCGTAGGTTAGGGTGCGTGTAGTGAAGGCCACCGAAGCAAGCGAGGGAGGGGCTCGCGGGGCGGAGCTCGTCTACGAGTCCTTCGCGCCCGTCTACGACGAGTTCACCGCCCACCACGACTACGAGCTGTGGTTCGGCAACGTCCTGCCGAAGGTCGAAGCCCACGACCTGCGCGTCGGGCGCGCGCTCGACGTCGCCTGCGGCACCGGCAAGAGCTTCATGCCGCTGCTCGAGCGCGGCTGGGAGGTGACCGGCTGCGACATCTCGGCCCAGATGGTCGAGATCGCCCGCGCCAAGGTCGGCGACCGCGTCGAGCTCCTCGTCGCCGACATGCGGGAGCTGCCGCGGCTCGGCGAGTTCGACCTCGTCAGCTGCCCGGGGGACGCGCTCAACTACATGCTCAGCGAGAAGGAACTGGAGGCGGCGCTGCGCGGGATGCGCGAGAACCTGGCGCCGCACGGCCTGCTGCTCTTCGACGCGGTCGCCGTCAACGCCCACCGCACCTTCTGGGCGGAGACGACGGTGGTGGAAGAGGGCGGCATGAAGCTGATCTGGCGTGGCCTCACCGACCCCGAGGTGGAGCCCGGCTCCTTCGCCGAAGCCCGCTTCGAAGTCGAGCTCCCAGACGGCGGCGAGCCACCGGTCGAGCCCCAGACACACCGCCAGCGCCATTTCCCGGAAGCGGCGATCCTGGCCGCGGTCGAGCGGGCGGGCCTTGAGTGCCTCGACGTCTGGGGACACCACTACGACGCGGTGCCCCACCAGCCGCTCGACGAAGACTCCGACATCAAGGGCGTCTACATCGCCCGGCGGGCGACCGCCTGAGCCCCTTCCGGGCCCAGGCGGTCGAGCTTTCTCAGGCGGCCTCGGAGGAAAACGCGGGCTCCTCGACGGGCTGGTCCTGCTCCTGTGGGGCGCCGGGCTGCAGGACGGTGAGGGCGATCGCGATCGCCAGGGCCACCAGGGCGGCGCCGATCAGGAAGGCGAGCTTGTAGCCGTCGGTGAGCGCCGCGGCGGTCGAGTGGCCGGAGGCCAGGAGGTCGCTCGTGCGGTTGGTCGAGAGCGTCGCCAGCACGGCGAGGCCGATCGCGCCGCCCACCTGCAGGGTCGTGTTGACCAGGCCGGAGGCGAGGCCGGCGTCGCTGCGCTCGACCCCCGACATCGCCAGGCTCATCAGCGACGGGAACGAGAGCCCGGCGCCGGTCCCGATCAGCACCATCGCCGGCAGGACTTCGCTCGCGTAGCTGCCGTCGACGCTGATCCGCGAGAACAGCAGCAGGCCGACGACGATCGAGGCGAGCCCGGGGAGCAGGGTCGCCCGCGGCCCGAAGCGCATGTTCAGTTTCGCCGAGAAGCCGAGCGAGAGGGTGCCGATGATCGCCGTCACCGGCAGGAAGGCGAGCCCGACCTCCAGCGAGGTGAAGCCGAGCACCCGCTGCAGGTACAGGGCGCCGAGGAAGAACATCCCGAACATCCCGGCGACCATCAGCGCCTGGATCGCGTTGGCCCCGGAGAGGTTGCGCGAGCGGAAGATCCGCAGCGGCACCAGCGGCTGGGCGGCCCGCGCCTCTCGCAGCACGAAGCCCGCGAGCAGCGCCAGGGCGCCGGCGCCGAAGCCCAGCGTGTGGGCGGAGCCCCAGCCGTAGTCGCTGGCCTTGACGATCGTGTAGACGCCAAGCATCAGCGCGGCGACGATCAGCAGCGCGCCGGGGACGTCGGCGCCCTGGTCGAGGCCGAGGCCGCGGTCGCGCTGCAGCAGCCGCACCGCGAAGAACCCGGTGAGGAGGGCGATCGGCAGGTTGACGAAGAAGATCCAGTGCCAGTTGATCGCCTCGGTGATCGCCCCGCCGGCCAGCAGGCCGATCGAGCCGCCGGCCGAGGCGACGAAGCTGTAGACGCCGATCGCCTTCGCCTGCTCGCCCGGCTCGGGGAACATCGTCACGATCATCCCCAGGATCACCGCGGAGGTCAGCGCTCCGCCGACGCCCTGGATGAAGCGGGCGACGACCAGGACTTCCTGGCTCTGGGCCAGCCCGCAGGCCATCGAGGCGAGGGTGAAGAGGGTGAGACCGCTGAGGAAGACGCTGCGGCGGCCGATCAGGTCGCCGAGCCGGCCGGCCAGCAGCAAGAGGCCGCCGAAGGCGATCAGGTAGGCGTTGACGACCCAGGCGAGGTTCGACTGGGAGAAGCCGAGGTCGTCCTGGATCGAGGGCAGGGCGACGTTGACGATCGTCGCGTCGAGGACGATCATCAACATCCCCACGCAGAGGACCACCAGCGCGATCCAGCGCGAACGGTCCTCCGGGTTGGAGTTGGACTGGGCTTGCTCTAGGCTGTTATTCGTAAGCGACATGGGATCATCACTGTACTAGGGATAATCCATAGCCTAGTTACGATTTTGTTAACGACCACCTGAGGCAGCCCTGTAATGAATCCCCCCGCTACCGCCACCGGCTCGATGAGCCTGCTGACGCAGCTCTCCCGGGTCGTCTACCGCCGCGCCACCAAGGACGTGATCGGGATGGGCCTGAAGCAGCTGATCGCTCTCGACCACCTCTACGCGAACCGCGGCTGCCTGCAGCAGGCGCTGGGGCAGCAGCTGATGCTCGACGCAAACAACTGCGTGATCCTGCTCAACGAGCTCGACGAGCACGGCTACGTCGAGCGCCGCCGCGACCCCACCGACCGCCGCCGCCACCTGGTCGAGATAACCCCGGCCGGGATCGAGGCGCTGAAAGCCGCCGAACGCAAGCTGGAGACGCTGGAGGAGGAGGTGCTCGGCAACCTCAGCGCCGAGGAGCGCCTGCGGCTTCGCGACCTGCTTGCCAAGGCGCTCGACGGCCAGGAGGAACCGGCCTTCGGCGACTGCGAGGCGAGCGCCGGGGCCTGAGTTCGTCTCAGTGTCCCCTATGGGGACACAACGACGGACTCGGCGTCCGGAACGAGGCGGGCGAAGTAGCCGAACCAGGGCCCCGAGCGCTCCTCGAGGCGCAGGCCCGCCTCGGCGCCCATCCTCTCGAGGCTGGCGCGGGTGGTGAAGTGCGGGTCGCCAAACAGCTCGCCGACGACGAGTCGCCCGCCAGGCTTCAGCACGCGACGGATCTCGCGCAGGGCTCGCGCCGGTTCGGGGATCTCGCCCAGCACCGCGGTCAGGACGACGGCGTCGATCGAGCCGTCCGCGTAAGGCAGCGCGCGGGCGTCGCCCCGGGTCGGCGCCAGGTTGGCGAGGCCCCGCTCGCCGGCCCGCCGCAGCACGTGGTCGAGGAACTCCTGCTGCAGGTCGAACAGCTCCAGCGTTCCGCCGGGGGCGATCCACTCGGCGAGCTCGAGGCTGTAGTAGCCGGTTCCGACGCCGAGCTCGAGGACGCGCTCGCCGGGCTGCGGGCGCAACACCGAGCGCAGCCGCTCGCGGGTGATGACCGGGTGCGGCGCTTCCACCCAGAAGCGCTGGCCGTACGGGCAGGCCGAGGGGTTCCGGCGCCACCAGAGGGCGGCGCCGATGACGGCGGCGGCAGCGGCGCCCAGCAGCAGGCGCGGGCGCATCAGTCCGGGGTGCCGAAGCCGACCCGGTGGGCGCCGGACTCGATCCTCAGGAAGGCGACCTTGCCGAGGTAGACGGCGATCACGCCGTCCTCGGTGTGGAGGTCGTACCAGCCGCCCTTCTCGAGCTGCTTGCGCAGCTCCTTCAGGTCCTCCTCGGCGAGGCGGGCGGAGATCACCTGGCCGCCTTCGAAGCCGATCTCGACTCGCTGCGCGTCTGCCATCAGTGACCTCCTGCGGGTTCGACAATCTCGGTCAGCACCCCGGCGGTGGAGCGGGGGTGCAGGAAGGCGACCCGGCTTTCGCGGATCCCGACCCGCGGCTCGGAGTCGATCAGCTTGATCCCGGCGGCGGCGAGCCGCTTCAGGACCGCGTCGATGTCCTCCACCGCGTAGGCGACGTGGTGCAGGCCGGGGCCGTTCTTGGCCATGAACTTGCCGACCGGCGTGTCCTCGCCCAGCGGTGCCAGCAGCTCGACGTGGCCGTCGCCGACGTCGAGCAGGACCGCCTCGACCCCCTGGGACTCGACGGTCTCCCGGTGCACGAGCGGCATCTCGAAGCCGTCGCGGTAGAGCTCGATCGCGGCGTCGATGTCCTCGACGGCGACTCCGATGTGGTCGATCCTTCCGAACACGGGGGGCAGTCTATGCGGCGGGCGGAAGATCGTCCTCGCCGTCCCGCCGGCCCCCGGCCCCCGCCGCCTCGACCCGCAGGATCTCCGCCAGCGCCGCCAGCCCGACCTCGAGCTGCTCGGGCGTCGGCTCCTTGGTCGCCAGGTGGCGCTGGATCTCACGGCCCGGCGTGTGGAACGCCTCGGCGAGCGGGGCGCCGTGGTTGCGATCGCTCCAGGCGAACAGCTCCACCGCGAGCGAGGCCCCGCCCAGGCCGACGGCGGCACGGGCGAGGGCACCGGGGCGCTCCACCAGCCGCTCGAGCAGCACGGTCCCGGCCGCCGAGAGCAGCATCATCGGCGCGATCAGGTTCGAGCCGCAGCGGTCGTGCTCCTTGGGCACCGTGGCGGGATCGTCGATGCCCTGCTCGTGCGCCGCGATCGCCTTGTGCTCGACCCCGTGGTAGGCGGCGAGGTCACGATCGGAGAGCGCGACGACCGCCGGGGCGATGCCGATCGCCTGGACGACGACCTCGCGCAGGGCGGT
>DASVWP010000185.1:0-6557 GCA_036393155.1 Solirubrobacterales bacterium
CGAAGCTCGGCGCGACGATCGCCTGGAAGCCGTAGTCCTGCAGGCCCCAGGGGGCGTGCTCGCGCGAGGAGCCACAGCCGAAGTTCTCGCCCGCCACGAGGATCGGGTTCGCCGGCAGGTCCCAGCCTGGCTCCTTGGCCCAGTCGTAGAACAGGAACTCGCCGAAGCCCGTGCGCGCGACCCGCTTGAGGAACTGCTTGGGGATGATCTGGTCGGTGTCCACGTCGGCGCGGTCCAGGACCGACACCTTGCCCTCGATTACGTCAATCGGCCGCATGTTCAGCTCCAATCCCTGATGTCGACGAAACGTCCCTCGATCGCGGCGGCAGCCGCCATCCTCGGGCTGACGAGGTGGGTGCGCCCACCCTTGCCCTGCCGGCCCTCGAAGTTGCGGTTCGAGGTCGAGGCGCAGCGCTCGCCCTCGCTGAGGGTGTCGGGGTTCATCCCCAGGCACATCGAGCAGCCCGCCTCTCGCCATTCGAAGCCGGCGCTGCGGAAGACGTCGTGCAGACCCTCGGCTTCGGCGGCGGCTTTCACCTGCTGGGAGCCGGGGACGACCATCGCCCGCACCGAGCCGGCGACCTTCCGCCCGTCGACCATCTCGGCCGCCTCACGCAGGTCCTCGATCCGCGAGTTCGTGCAGGAGCCGATGAAGACCCGTTCCGGGGCGACCTCGGTCATCGGCGTGCCGGCCTTCAGGCCCATGTAGGCGAGCGCCCGCTCGGCCGCCTCGCGGTCGGCCGGGGACTCCATCTGCGCCGGGTCGGGGACGCTGTCGGTCACCTCGACGACCATGCCGGGGTTGGTGCCCCAGGTGACCATCGGCGAGATCGCGGCGGCGTCGACGTCGACCTCGGTGTCGAAGGAGGCGCCGTCCTCGGTCGGCAGGGCGCGCCAGCGCTCGGCGGCGGCCTCGAAGTCCCGCGGCGCGCCGGGGCGGCCGCGGACCCACTCGACGGTGGTCTGGTCGGGGGCGATCATGCCGGCCCGGCCGCCACCCTCGATCGTCATGTTGCAGATCGTCATCCGGCCCGGCATCGAGAGCGCCTCGATCGCCGCACCCGCGTACTCGACCGCGTAGCCGGTCATGCCGCCGGTGCCCAGACGGCCGATCGTCGCCAGGATCAGGTCCTTCGGCGTGACCCCGGCGCCCAGGGCCCCGGCGTAGTTGATCCGCATCGTCTTCGGCCGCTTCTGGACCAGGCACTGGGTCGCCAGCACGTGCTCGACCTCGGAGGTGCCGATGCCGAAGGCCAGCGCCCCGAAGGCGCCGTGGGTGGAGGTGTGGCTGTCGCCGCAGACGATCGTCATGCCCGGTTGGGTAACCCCCAGCTCCGGCCCGATGACGTGGACGATGCCCTGGCGGTCGGAGCCCAGCGAGTAGACGGGGATGCCGAACTCCTCGCAGTTGCGCTCCAGGGTTTCGACCTGGACGCGGGAGAGCTCGTCGGCGATCAGCCGCGCGACCATCGTCCCGTCGGTCGGGGTGTTGTGATCGGCGGTGGCCAGCGTCTTGTCGGGCCGGCGCACCTTGCGGCCGGCCATCCGCAGGCCGTCGAAGGCCTGCGGCGAGGTGACCTCGTGGACCAGGTGGAGGTCGATGTAGATCAGGCCCTCGGAGACCTCATGGGCCTCCCAGATCTTGTCGAACATCGTTTTCGGCATTACGTTCCTCCTCCTGGCTAGCCGCGCCTCAGGCCGGCGGCGATCACGGCGATGAACCGGGTCGGCTCCTCGCCATCGTTCTCGAAATGATGGGGCAAGTCGGCGTCGAAGGTCACGCTGTCGCCCTCGCGAAGCTCGTAGCGGATGCCGTCGACGATCAGCGCCAGCGTGCCGGCGAGCACGACGGCGGTCTCGCGGCTGCCCGGCTCGTGCATCGGCGGGTCCTCGCGGCCGCCGGTGGTGGCGCCGGGCTCGAGGTCGTGCAGGGAGACGTCGGCACGCTGACCGGGCAGCGGCGGGGTCAGCTCCTCGAAGCGGTGCCCCCCACGCCGGTTGCGGCGCCGCCCGCTGGCCCGGCTGACCGCGACGTGCTGGCCCTCGTCGAGGCGCAGCAGCTGCGAGAGGGTCAGCTCCAGCCCGGCGGCGATCTTCGCGGCCGAGGCCAGGGTCGGGCTGGTCTCGCCGCGCTCGACCTGCGAGAGCATCGGCGCGCTGACCCCGGATCGCTCGGCCAGGTCGCGCAGGGAGAGACCCATCGCGTCGCGCAGGGCCTTGATGCGCAGGCCGACGGTCGGCGAGGGGTCGACCGCGGGCGATTCGGTCGGGTTGAGGGTCTCGACGGCGTTCACGGGGAGGCGTACGCTATCACAGACGTCTGTATGTCAAGCTTTCTCGGCCCCGTTCCGCCCCCAGGAGCCGTCGCAGGTCTGCAGCGATCTGCTCCGGTTCGTCGTCGAGCTGGCCCCAGGTGAGGCGGGTGACGGCGTAGCCCGCGACGCGGAGGCGCCGGTCGCGGGCGCGGTCGTCGCGGAAGGCCCGGCGGGTGCCGTGGCCCTCCCAGCCGTCGAGCTCGACGATCTGCCGCTGCCGAGGCCAAAGGCAGTCGACCTGGTACCACCTCCCTCCGACTTCGAGCCAGGCGTTGAAGCGAGGGCGCGGCAGGCGATGGCGGTCGACGAAGGGCAGGAACCGTTCCTCGAGCCGGCTGCGGATCCTTCCCTCGGGGTCCCTGCGAAGCTTGGCCAGACTAACCCGGATGGCGTTGGCGCCACGGTGTCGGGGATGTCGACGAAGCAGCTCCGACAGGGAAACCCGGTCATAGAGGCGCCGGAATTCCACCTCCCGGACCATGCGCTCGATCCCCTCGGGCCGGGCGGCGGCAGCGAGGTCGAAGATCGTGCGGGAGACCGTGGTGACGGGGATGCCGTCCTCGACCGTCACCTCGTCGGAAGGAAGCTTCGCGAAATGCCGCCGGATGGCACCACTCGAACGACTCTTGTGCGGCGTCGTGACATGGATCGAGCCACCTGCATAGGCCCAGATGCCCCACAAGGCGGCGGCGGATCGGTGACTGATCACAGCCCCCGCGGCCGGGTTCTCGAGATCAACACGACCACGGCCTGCGGCAAGCACCGCCGCCATCCAATGCCCATCCCGCGACACGAGGCGGTGGCCCACCGCGTAAACGCCTCGGCTCAGGCGATGCAGGCGCCCCGAGCGCACCCGCCAGCCGATCGAGTTGTCTGCCAGCCCCAGGTCCCGAAGTTGTGCCCAGCCCACCACCCCATGCTGCCGCTCTGCCAGCTCTGCGATGCGGGCATCCGCGCCACGTGTCTGCTCCTGCCCCAACATGGTTGGGGTAAGGGCAGACGAGCGGCGGAATCACCCCCGTCCGGGTGCTACGGGCCGGGGGTGCGCTCGATGGCGGCTTCGGCGGTGGCGGCCTCGGCCTCGCGGGTGGCGGCGCCTTCCAGGGCGTTGGAGAGGGCCCGCAGGTAGGCGCGGGCGGAGGCCTCGATGATGTCGGTGGCGACGCCGGAGCCGCTGGCCAGGCGGCCGTCGGTCCGCAGGACTACGGTCACCTCGCCGAGCGCGTCCTCGCCCCCGGTCACCGCCTCGACGGTGTACTTGCTGAGCTCGCTGTCGGTGCCGGTCGCCGCCTGGATCGCGCGGAAGATCGCGTCGACGGGGCCGTCGCCGCTGGACTCGCCGACCACGACCTCGCCGGAGGGCAGCTTGACGCCGACCTGGGCCCGCGGCTCATGGTGGGAGCCGGCTTCGACCTCGAAGGAGGCCAGCTCGTGGGCGTCGGCCCGCTCGCGCATCTCGTCGGAGACGATCGCCTCCAGGTCGAGCGCGGTCACCTGCTTCTTGCGGTCGGCGACCTCCTTGAAGGCTTTGAAGGCGTTGTTCAGCGCCTGGCCCTCGACCTTGAAACCCAGCTGTTCCAGGGCGTCGCGCAGGGCGTGGCGGCCAGAGTGCTTGCCGAGCACGATCGAGTTCGACTCCAGGCCGACTTCGGTCGCGTCCATGATCTCGTAGGTGCTGCGCTCCTTCAGCACGCCGTCCTGGTGGATCCCGGACTCGTGGGCGAAGGCGTTGCGGCCGACGATCGCCTTGTTGGGCTGGGTCGGGTAGCCGGTCAGGCGCGAGACCAAGCGGCTGGTGCGGGCGATCTCGTGTGCATTGACCCCCGTGGTCAGGCCGTGGGCGTCCTCGCGGACCCGGATCAGCATCGCGATCTCCTCCAGCGAGCAGTTGCCTGCTCGCTCGCCGATCCCGTTGACCGCGCACTCGACCTGGCGGGCGCCGGCCAGCAGGCCGGCGTAGGAGTTGGCGACCGCCATCCCCAGGTCGTCGTGACAGTGGACCGAGGTCTCGACCTCGCGCAGCCCCGGGACCAGCTCGTAGAGGCGGCGGAAGTAGTCCGCGTACTCCTCCGGGGTCGTGTAGCCGACCGTGTCGGGGATGTTGACGACGGTGGCGCCCTCCTCGACGGCGATCGCGCAGACTTCGGCCGTGAACTCGATGTCGGCCCGGGTCGCGTCCATCGGCGAGAACTCGACGTCCTCGCAGTAGGACTTGGCCAGCGAGACGGCAGCTCGGGCCTGGCCCTTGACGTCCTCGCGGTCGGTCTGCAGCTGGTGCTCGATGTGGATGTCGGAGGTCGAGATGAAGGTGTGGATGCGCGGCCGCGCCGCCTCCTTCACCGCCCCCCAGGCGGCGTCGATGTCGGCCTTGTGGGTGCGGGCGAGGCCGCAGATCACCGGCCCCTCGACCCGCCGCGCGATCTCCCGCACCGCCTCGTAGTCGCCGGGCGAAGTGATCGGGAAGCCGGCCTCGATCACGTCGACACCCAGGCGCGCCAGCTGCTGGGCGATCTCGACCTTCTCGGCCGTGTTCAGCGAGATCCCCGGCGACTGCTCGCCGTCTCTCAGCGTGGTGTCGAAGATGTGGACGCGGTTGGCGTCAGATGCGGGTCCCATTTGGACCTCCTCCTTCTCTGAAAGTTTCGAATGGCCTTCTGTCTCTCGCGGCTATCGCGCCGCCCAGCGCTATTCCCCCCGAGGGGGGAGGAGAAGGAGAAGCGCGAGACTGTCGAGCCGGCGGTCCATTCGTCGCCTGAGCTTAGCGTAGGCTGCCGCCATCGCAAAGGCACAGCGGACCAACTGGCTCGCCCTCGTCGCGATGGGCGTCGCGGTCATCGTGATCGCCAACGACTTCTCGGCCATCAACGTCGCCCTGCCGACGATGGAGGCCGACTTCCACACCAACGTCAACACGATCCAGTGGGTGGTCAACGCCTACGCGCTGACCTTCGGAGTGATGATCGTCACCGGCGGGCGCCTCGCCGACATGTTCGGGCGCCGCAACGCCTTCTTCCTCGGTACCGCGATCTTCGCCGCGATGTCGGCCCTCGGCGGCGCCGCCCAGACCGAGACCTGGCTGATCGTCACCCGCACGCTGATGGGGATCGGCGGCGCCCTGATGTGGCCGGCGATCCTCGGGATGACCTACGCGATCCTGCCGGAAGAGAAGGCGGGGCTGGCCGGCGGGATCATCATCGGCGCCGCCGGGCTGGGAAACGCCCTCGGACCGCTGATCGGCGGCGTCCTCACCGACCTCGCGAGCTGGCGCTGGATCTTCTTCCTCAACGTGCCGGTGGCGCTGTTCGCCGTTCTCGTCACCTACTTCCTCGTCCACGTCGAGGAGCCGGAAGCGAGCGACCACCGGATCGACTACGCGGGGGTGACCACGCTCTCGCTGGGGCTGGTCTCGCTGCTGGTCGCCCTCGACCAAGTCGACGACTGGGGCTGGGGCGACCCGAGGATCGTCTTCCTGCTCGCCCTCTCGGTGGCGATGCTGGCCGCCTTCGTGCCGATCGAGCGACGGGCCGGCGTCCATGCCCTGGTCCCCCGCGAGGTGATGCGCAACCGCAGCTTCACCGCCTCCTGCGTGGCGATCCTCTTCATGTCGGCCACCTTCTTCGCCGCCCTCCTCTACCTGCCCCAGTTCATGGAGAAGCACCTCGGCTACTCGCCGCTGGAAGCGGGGGTCGGGATGCTGCCCTTCCTCGCCGTCTTCGCCGGCGTCTCCTTCATCGCCGGTCCCCTCTACGACCGCCTCGGCGCGAAGGTGCTGACGGTGGTCGGCGCGGGCTGCATCACGGTCGCCCCGTTTCTCTTCTCGCTCGTCGGCAACGGCTCGAGCTTCGGCTCGCTGGTCCCCGGCATGGTCATCCTCGGGATCGGAATCGGCAGCTTCTACCCGACGGCGACCACCGCGGGGGTCACGTCGGTCGACGAATCGCAGACCAGCCTCGCCGGCGGCATCGTCTACATGTTCCAGATCGCCGGCGGCTCGATCGGCCTCGGCCTGACGACGACCGTCTTTTCCTCCTCGATCCCGCCCTTCATCGACGGCGTCCGCGCCGCCTTCCGGCTCGACGCCTCGCTGTCCCTGGTCGGGTTCTTCGTCGCGCTGCTGTTCGTCGGCGGGACCCTGCTGGCCCGCGGCCGACCCGTCGCCGACAGCGCCTGAGCGCGGCGCCCGCGGGGCGCTCAGGGCATCAGCTTGTTCTTGCCGGGTCCGCCGATCGCGCTGTCGACCCC
>DASVWP010000186.1:0-4135 GCA_036393155.1 Solirubrobacterales bacterium
GGCATCCGCACGTACCGGTCCTTCATGGAGGACGCCGCCGACCTCGTCGTGTCCTACGGGGGCACCCTGTCGGGCGAGCACGGCGACGGCCAGCAGCGGGCCGAGCTGCTGCCGAAGATGTACGGCGAGGAGCTGGTCGAGGCGTTCCGCGAGATGAAGCGGATCTGGGACCCCGGGAACCGGATGAACCCGCACAAGGTCGTCGACCCCTATCCGATCCTCTCCAACATGAAGCTCGGCACCGGCTACTCGCCGCCGCAGGTGAAGACCCACTTCGCCTTCGCCGAGGACGGCGGCAGCTTCGCCCACGCGGCGCTGCGCTGCGTCGGCGCCGGCAAGTGCCGCGACGACTCCAAAGGGACGATGTGCCCGAGCTTCATGGTCACCCGCGACGAGGAGCACACGACCCGCGGCCGGGCACGGATCCTCTACGAGATGCTGGAGGGCCAGACGATCACCGACGGCTTCCGCTCCGAGGAGGTCGGCGAAGCGCTCGACCTCTGCCTCTCCTGCAAGGGCTGCAAAGGCGACTGTCCGGTCAGCGTCGACATGGCGACCTACAAGTCCGAGTTCCTCTCCCACCACTACAAGCGCCGCCTGCGCCCGCCGGCCGCCTACACGATGGGGCTGATCATGTTCCACGCCCGGGTGGCGCAGCTGGCGCCGCGGCTGGCCAACGCGCTGACCCACGCGCCGGGGCTCTCGCGCCTGCTGAAGCGGGCGGGCGGGATCAGCCCGCGGCGGGAGGTGCCCCGCTTCGCCCACCAGAGCTTCCAGAGCTGGTTCGCCGAGCGCGGCGCCGTCAACCCGGAGGGCAAGCCGGTGGTCCTCTTCCCGGACACCTTCAACAACTTCCTCCACCCGGAGACGATGACGGCGGCAGTGACGGTCTTGGAGGCGGCCGGCTTCCGGGCGATCGTCCCCGAGCAGCCGCTGTGCTGCGGGCGCCCGCTCTACGACTACGGGATGCTCGACACCGCGAAGCTGTTCTGGCGCCGCCTGCTCGACACCCTGGCGCCGCAGATCCGCGAGGGGATCCCGGTGGTCGGCATCGAGCCCAGCTGCGTCGCCGCCTTCCGCGACGAGCTGCCCTCGCTGATGCAGCACGACGAGGACGCCAAGCGGCTCTCCCTGCAGACCCTGACCCTGGCCGAGCTGCTGCGCCAGGAGGCGCCGGACTGGGAGCCGCCGCGGCTGGCCGCGAAGGTGCTGGTCCACGGCCACTGCCACCAGGAAGCGGTGATGGGGATGAGCGCCGAGAGCGAGCTGTACGAGCGGATGGGCCTGGACTTCGAAGTCCTCGACTCGGGCTGCTGCGGCCTCGCCGGCTCCTTCGGGTTCGAGCGCGAGCACGACGAGATCTCGCGCGAAATCGGCGAGCAGCGGCTGATGCCGGCGGTCCGCGAAGCCGCCGAGAGCACGATCCTCCTCGCCGACGGCTTCTCCTGCAAGACCCAGATCGAGCAGATGACCGAGCGGCGGGCGATGCACACCGCCCAGCTGATCGAGCTGGCGCTGCGGCGCGAACGCGAGGGCAGCGCCGCCGAGCCCCCCGGCCCCCGCCCCGAGGAGGCCTACCCCGACGTCGTCCTCAACGGCGACGGCCGGCTGCGCGAAGCGGCGATCCTCGGGGGCACCGTGCTCGCCGGCGCCGGCGCCGCCGCGGCGTTGCTGCGCTCCCGCGGCTAGCCGACTGCGACGCCGGGGAGATCGGCGAAGCCGCTGCGGTCGAGGCTCAGGACCCGTCGCCCGCGGGCTCGCGCCGTCGCGGCGATGATCAGGTCGTGAGCGCCCCGCGGTTTTCCCGCCCGGCGCACGTGGGCGAGCAGCGCGGCATGGGCCTCGGCGACCTCGAGGTCGTAGACCTCGATCGAGGCGGCGTCCAGAACCGCCGCGACGAAACGCTCGCGTTTCACCCGCCGGCGCCCCTTCGCCATCTCCACGCCGACCTTCAGCTCCGCGACGGTGACGGCCGCGATCGCGACGTCGTCGGCGTCGTCGATCGCCCCGAGAAGCGCACCGCCGCCCCGCTCGGCGTCGACCAGCACCGTCGTGTCGAGGATCAGTCGCGCCAGGGGTCCGTCACCGGCTCCATGCCCTCGCGGAGCTCCCGCAGCTCCCCCGCCCAGGCATCGTCGGGCCGGTTGGCGCGGAGCGCCGCCTTCAGTGCCTTCCCGGTTCCGCCGCTCGCCGGACCGATCGTCGCCACGGCCAGGCCGTGGCGGACGACGACGTAGGACTCTCCACTGCGCTCGACGTCGTCCAGCACTTCCGAGAAACGACGCGACGCATCGGTGGCGCTCAGCTGCTTCACGGAAATCAGATTATCTGATTCACAGGCAGCCGTCGAGGCGCACCGCGGCCTCCAGAAGCAGGGCGTGGACGAAGGCCTGGGGCAGGTTGCCGCGGAGCTGGCGCTGCTGGACGTCGAACTCCTCGGCGAAGAGGCCGGGGGTGCCGCAGGCGGCGCGGTTGCGCTCGAACCAGGAGACGGCGCGGGTGGCGTCCCCCTGCTGGGCGTAGGCGAGCGCCAGCCAGAAGCCGCAGAGCAGGAAGGCGCCCTCGGCCTGGCCGAGCGGCAGGTCTTCCTGGCGGAACCGGTAGCAGTAGCCGTCCTCGGTCAGCTCCTCGGCGATCGCCTCCAGGGTGGCGAGCGACCGCGGGTCCTCGGCCGGGATCGCGCCGCGGATCGGCGCCATCAGCAGCGAGGCGTCCAGGCGCCCGTCGTCGGAGGCGCGCTTCCAGCGCCCCTCCGGGGTGACGCAGCTGGCGCCGGCCTCGGCGACCAGCCGGTCGGCGAGGGCAAGCCAGTCGGCGGGCTGCTCCTGGCCGGGGGCGTGGGCGGCGATCTCGCGCAGGCCGGCGGCGCAGATCAGCCGGCTGTGGGCCCACCGCGCCGGCTCGATCTCCCAGATCCCGGCGTCCGGCTCGCGCCAGCGCTCGCCGATCGCCGCCACCGCGGTGTCCACCGCCCGCCAGCCGTCGGCGTCGAGGTGGTCGTGGCCGGCGGCGGCGGCGAACAGCAGCAGCACCTCGCCGAAGGCGTCGAGCTGGAACTGGGCGCGGACCCGGTTGCCGACGATGTCGTCGCCGCCCGGGTAGCCCGGCAGGCTGAGTTCGCGTTCCTCGAACACCGGCCTGCCGTCGACCGTGTAGGCGGGCATCAGGTTCGGGCCGTCGTCGAGCAGGCGGGCGGTCGCGAAGCGCACCGCGTCGTCGAGCAGCGGCAGCGGGCCGGCGGCCGCCACCGCCTGCCCGGCGAACGCCTGGTCGCGGATCCAGGCGAACCGGTAGTCGTAGTTGCGGCCCTGCTCGGCCCGCTCGGGCAGCGAGGTGGTGGCCGCCGCGACCATCGCCCCGCTGCTTGCCGTGAGGCCGCTCATCACCGCGTAGGCGTGGCTTGCGTCGCGGCGGGCCACCGAGCACTCGATCGCCGGCACGCGCTCCGCCCAGGCGCGCTCGGTGGCGTCCCAGAGGTGGTCGGCGTTCCGCGGCGCGGCATCGTCGCCGTCGCGCTCGATGACGAGGACGAGGTCGTGGTGCTCCCCCGGCTCGAGCTCCAGCTCCATCCGCAGGCCCTTGCCGCGGCGGCCGCGGTCGTAGGGATCGGCCTCCGCCGCCCCCATCCAGCGCATCCGCTCCTCCCCCAGCTCGGCCCGCCAGCTTCCGTCCTCCTCGCGCCGCGGCCCGGCCATCCCGTAGCGGTCGAAGCCGGCCCCGCCGGCCAGCTCGACCTCCAGCCGCGCCGGGCCCTCGACCGCGACCGCGCGCCGCAGCACGATCGCCCGGTGCGGGTCCGTCGGCAGGGCGAGCGCCTCGCGGCACTCGACGATCCCCCCCTCGGTGATCCAGCGGCTGCGCCAGATCAGGCTCCGCGGCTCGTAGTAGCCGCCCCAGACGAAGCGCCCGCGCGGCCGCACGGCGTAGACGGCGCCGCCGCCGATCAGCGAGCAGAAGATCGCGTCGTCGTGCCAGCGCGGGAAGCACATCCAGGCGAAGTCGCCGCGCGGGCCGATCAGCGCTCCCCGTTCCCCGTCGGCGACGAACGCGTACTCGCGCAGGGTGTGAGGCGGGTCGAACAGGCCCGAATCGGCGGCGCTCTGTGCGGCGCTCATCTCCCCTCCTCGTTCGCTCT
>DASVWP010000187.1:0-6167 GCA_036393155.1 Solirubrobacterales bacterium
CGCCGACAAGGTCTCGGTCAACTCCTCGGCGCTGGCCCGGCCCGAGTTGCTGACCGAGCTCGCCGGCCACTTCGGCGCCCAGTGCGTGGTGATCGCGATCGACGCCAAGCGCGAGGACGGCGCCTGGGGGGTCTACGTGAACGGCGGCCGCAGGCGGGTCGAGGGACGAGAGGCGGTCGGTTGGGCGAAGGAGGCGGTCGAGCTTGGCGCCGGCGAGGTTCTGCTGACCAGCATGGACCGTGACGGGACCAGCGACGGCTACGACATCGAGCTGACGCGGGCGGTGGCCGACGCCGTGCCGGTCCCCGTGATCGCCTCGGGCGGCGCCGGCGCGCTGGAGCACCTCAGCGAGGCGATCGCCGCGGGCGGCGCCGACGCGGTCCTCTGCGCCTCGATCTTCCACTACGGCGCCTACCGGGTCCGCGACGCCAAGCAGCGGCTTCAGGCCGACGGCATCCCGGTCCGGCTCTGAGCCCAGGGAGCGCTCAGGCGCCCGCGGCTTCGGCGCCGCTGCGCATCGCTGCCGCCAGCCCCCGCACGCCGAAGTCCCCCAGAACCTCGATCCGGGCCAGTTCGTAGGGCGATTCGCTGGTCGCGAAGCCGGGGATCTCCGTGGTCGCGCCGACGTAGCCGGCCTTTTCGACCGCCGCGATCGTCGCTTCGTCGAACTTCCCGGCCGGGTAGCAGAAGTTCTTCACCGGGACCCCGTAGTCGCGCTGGAGGATCTTCCGCGAGCCGGCGACTTCTTCTTCCAGCGCTTCGCCTTCGAGCGTCGTCAGGTCGGAGTGGTTGATCGTGTGGGCGGCCAGCTCCCAGCCGGCGGCGAGCATCGCCTTGACGTTGCTTTCGTACAGTTCGGAGCCTTCCGCCTTCAGGTTGAGCAGCCCGGGCCAGCCGTGCTTGCGCAGCTCCGGCAGGGCGAAGGTGTACTGCGGGCGGTAGCCGTCGTCGAAGGAGATCACCACCGGTTTCGCCGGCAGGGTGCCGCCGTGGTACCAGGCTTCCTCGACCTCTTCCAGGGTCACCCCTTCGTAGCCCTGTTCTTCGAGCCAGTCCATCTGCTTGGAGAAGTCGCTGCGCCCGACGTACAGTTCGGGATAGGGGACTTCTCCCTGGGGCCGCCCGAGCACGTGGTACTCGAGGATCGGCACCGGGCCGGTGTGGGGCTTCCAGCCGGGCTGCGGGGTGGCGTTGCGGACCTCGCCGGCCGAGCCGGAACCGCCGCTTTCCCCGCCGGCCTTCCTGGGCTTGGCGTGCTTGCCGTGACCCGCGCCCGCCGTGGTTGCCGAGTTGCCGCCGCCAGAGCCGCCGGCTGAAGCGATTACGGCGACAACCGCGACGACGATCAGCGCAAGGGCCCCACCGGCGACCAGGCGCCGTCGGCGGATCTGCCGCTGGCGCTCTTCGCGGCGGGCGGCTCGCTGCCCCCGTCCCGCGGCGGGGTCCCAGTCGTCTCGGTGTGCTCCGTTGGCCATCCGCGCAGCCGATCATGGTACGGAAGCACGATGTCGAGCCCCGAGCCGCGAGGAGAGGACCTGAGCGAGGCGCTGCGCCGCGCCTACCCCGAGCTCGAGCCGCTGGCGGCCGCGACGCTGCCCGTCTACCTGGTCGGCGGCGCCGTCCGGGATCTGCTGCGCGGACACCCGCGCTCCGACATCGACCTGGTCGTGGTCGGCGAGCCGGCCGCTCTGCTGTGCGAGCTCGGCGCCGAGGCGCTCGCCGAGCACGACCGCTTCGGGACCGCGAAGGCCCGTCTCGACGGCCACGAGGTCGACGTCGCCCGCGCCCGCTCGGAGAGCTACCCGCAGCCGGGGGCCCTGCCGGTGGTCGAGCCGGCGGCGTCGATCGAGGCCGACCTGGCCCGCCGCGACTTCACGATCAACGCGATGGCGATCCCCCTCGCCGGGGAGCGACGGCTGCTCGACCCCCACGGCGGGCGAGAGGACCTGGAGCGGCACTTGTTGCGGGTCCTGCACCCGGTCTCCTTCCGCGACGACCCGACGCGAGCACTGCGCGGGGCCCGCTACGCGGCCCGCTTCGAGCTGGCCCTCGAGCCCGCGACCGCCGCGCTGCTGCGGGCCACCGACCTCGACGCCGTCTCCGCGGACCGCCGCCGCGCCGAGCTGCTGCGCCTGGCCGCCGAACCGAGCGGCCCGCGCGGCCTGGAGCTGCTGGCCGAGTGGGGGCTGCTGGCGCTCCGCGACGGCGGCGCCGAGCTCGCCCGGGCGGTTTCCGAGCTGCTGGCGCGCGAGCCCTGGAGCGGCTTCGCGCCACGCGCCGCCGCGGTGCTGGCCGCCGGCCTGGGGCCGGTCGGCGCCGAGGCGGAGCTTGCCGCCGCCAGGCCCGAGCGCCCCTCGCAGGCGGTCGCCCTGGCGGGCGGCCGCGATCCGGTCGAGCTGGCGCTGGCCCGGGCGCTCGGCGCCGAGTGGCTCGACAGCTACCTGGCGGAGTGGCGCCACGTGCGCCTGGAGATCGACGGCGCCGACCTGCTCGCCGCAGGGGTGCCGCAGGGGCCCGCCCTGGGACGGGGCCTGGCGGAGGCCCTGCGCCGGCGCCTCGACGGCGAGGTCCACGGTCGCGAGCAGGAGCTGGCGGCGGCCCTGGAGGCCGCCCGGGGCGGCTGAGCGGCCGCTTCTGCTTTGTTACCGGGATGCAGTGGCGCGAAAGCGACGGCGTGCGGTGGCTGGAGGCCGAGCTGCGCCGCGCGCGAGCAGCTTTCACGACTCGGCTTGGCGGGGTCAGCGAGCCGCCCTTCGACCGGCTGAATCTCGGGGTGCTGACCGAGGACGATGCCGCCGCGGTGGCCAAGAACCGGCGGCGGCTGGCGACCGCGCTGGGCTTCCCACCGGAGCGGATCGCCTTCGCGCTGCAGGTCCATCGGGCCGAGTTGATGAGCCAGGGCGGCGCCGAGCCCTGGCCGACGCAGTCCTTCGCCGGCGCGCCGGCGCGGCCGGAGGACCGGGCGAGCCTGCCCGAGGCCGACGGCCAAGTCGTCACCGAGCCCGGATGGGCCGGGCTGGTCTTCGTCGCCGACTGCCTGCCGGTTGCCCTCTCCGGTCCCGGTGGAGTGGCGATGTTGCACTGCGGCTGGCGCGGGTTGGCGGCCGGCATCCTCGCCGCCGGGGCCGCGGCGACCGGCGCGACCCACGCCGCGATCGGCCCCGGCATCGGTCCCTGCTGCTACGAGGTCGGCGAGGAGGTGCTCGGCCACTTCGGCGAGCTCGGCGGGGGAATCGCCAGCGGTCGCCGGCTCGACCTCCCCGAGGTCGCCCGCCGGCTGCTCGCCGCGGCCGGGGTGGGGGAGGTGGCGTCGGCGGGGCTGTGCACGAGCTGCGAAGCCGAGCTCTTCTTCTCGCACCGCCGCGACGCCGGGCGCACGGGGCGCCAGGCCGGCGTCGCCTGGCTGGCGGAGGGCGCCTGATGCCCGGGCTGATCCACGGCATCGAGGCCGAGACCGTGGCCGCCAACCTGGCGGCGGTGCGCTCGCAGGTCGGCGAGGGGGTCGAGATCCTCGTCGCGACCAAGTACGTGCCGCTGGAGGAGATGGGGACGCTGGCCGAAGCCGGCGTGCGCCTGGTCGGCGAGAACCGCCAGCAGGACCTGGCGGCAAAGCACGAGCGCTGGGGCGAGGCCTTCGAATGGGACTTCATCGGCAACCTGCAGAGCCGCAAGGTCAAGCAGGTGCTGCCGATCTGCCGCCTGATCCACTCGGTCGCCACCGACTCGGCCCTCGAGCAGCTGGGCCGGCACGGCACGCCCGAGACCGAGGTCCTGGTCGAGGTCAACGTCGCCGGCGAGGAGGGGAAGGGCGGCGTCGCTCTGGCCGAGCTGGGCGACTTCATCGCCCGCTGCCCGGTCCGGGTCTCCGGCCTGATGACGATGCCGCCATTCAGCCAGGACCCCGAGGACTCGCGGCCTCACTTTGCCCGCCTCGCCGAGCTCGCCGCCACGCACGGCCTGCGGCGCCTCTCGATGGGCACCTCGCAGGACTGGCGCGTCGCCGTCGCGGAGGGAGCTACGATCATCCGTCTCGGGAGCGTCATGTTCGTTGCAAACGGCGCTAACCTGGGGTAAATCGACTGAAGGAGTCGGCCGGTCGAGGCCGAAACAGCCGTTACCGATGGCGCTGCGCGATACCTGGCATAGAGCACTCGTTTACTTCGGCCTCGCCGAGGACCACGACTACGGCCCCGAATACGAAGACGAATTCGAGCCCGAAACCGGGACCGAGGAAGTCTTCGAAGCCCGCCGCGAACGCGACCGCGAGGGCTCGGTCCGCCGGCTGCCCACCTCGCGCCGCCCGCGCCGCGACGAAATCGACGACATCTTCGCCGACGACGAGCCGATCGCGGCCAGCCGGACCCGCACCCTGCGCCCGGTGGAGAACGGGGGGAACGACATCCAGGTCCACCTGGTGATCCCGCGCAACTTCAACGACGCCCAGCAGGTCGCCGACCAGTTCAAACGTTCGGTGCCGGTGATCCTCAACCTGCAGACCGCCGACCACGAGCTCTCGAAGCGGATGATCGACTTCTGCTCCGGTCTCACCTACGCCCTGGACGGCGGCATGCAGCGGATCGCCGAGAAGATGTTCCTGCTGACCCCGCGCAACGTCGAGGTCTCGGCCGAGGAAAAGGCCAGGCTCATCGACAAGGGCTTCTTCAACCAGTCCTGAGCTGCCGCCCACTAGTCTCCGGGGCATGATCGTCGGCTTCGTCGGCTCGGGCAGCATGGCTGCCGCCATCGCCCGCGGCTGGGCCGGGGAGTTCGAGCGCATGCTCTTCTCCGACAGTGGCTCCGGGCGCGCAGGCGAGCTGGCCTCCGAGCTGGGTGGCGAGGTCGCCGGCAACGAGGAGATCGCCTCCCAGGCCGACCTGCTGCTGCTGGCCGTGAAGCCGGCGGCCCTGGAGGCCGTGGCGCCGCAGCTGGCGGGCGCCCGCAGCGTCGTCTCGGTCCTCGCGGCGACGCCCCTGGAGCGCCTGCGCGCGGTTCTGCCGGGCGCGGAGGTGCTGCGGGTGATGCCCAACGTCGGAGTCGAGGTGCGCCGCGGCGTCCTCTGCGTGGCGGGCGAGGCGAGCCCGCAGGTGCGCGAGAAGCTCTCGCTGCTCGGCCACGTGGTCGAGATTCCCGACGAGGACTTCGACGAGGCGACCGCGATCATGGGCTGCGCCCCCGCCTACGTGGCGCTGGCCGTGGAGTCCCTGGCCGACGCCGGGACGGCCGCGGGGCTCGACGAGGAGCTGGCGCGCGAGCTGGTCGTCGAGACCACGCTCGGCACCGCCGAGCTGCTGCGCGTCCGTCATCCCGCCGACGTGCGGCAGGCGGTCGCCTCGCCGGGTGGCAGCACCGAAGCCGGACTGCAGGCGCTGGACCGCGAAGGGGCGAGAAGCGCCTTCGAGGCGGCAGTGCGGGCCTCTCTGGAGCGGATGAAGGGCTGAGGCGATGATCCCGCTCGCGCTGGACCGCCAGAACGTCGCCGACTACGTCAACGGCGTGATCGTCGTCTACATCATCCTGATCTTCGCCAACATCGTGATCTCGTTCGTGCCGCGGATGCCCTACCGGCCCTGGCTGCGCGCGGTGCTGGACTTCATCACCGAGACGACGAATCCCTACCTCAACATCTTCCGCCGGATCCTCCGGCCGATCGGCGGTGGGGCGATGATGATCGACCTCAGCCCGATGCTGGGGATCATCGTCCTCCTCTTGGTCCAGCGGATCGTCGTCGGCGCCCTGCTCGAATGAGTCCCGCCGCCCGCGCCTGGTGCCGGGCCGGGGCGCTGGGCGGGGTCGCCCTCGCCGCCGACCAGGCCGCCAAGGCGGCGGTCGAGGCGCACGTCACGGTCGGGCAGAAGATCGAGGTCCTGGGGCCGCTGAAGCTGACCCTGTCCCACAACAGCGGCGTCGCCTTCGGCCTGGCCGGCGGCGCCGGCACCGGCCTGGTCCTGGTGACCGCGATCGCGCTCGGGGTCATCGGCTTCCTGTTCGCGCGCGACCCGACCCGGCCGTGGATGTGGGTCGCCGCGGGTCTGCTGGCCGGCGGGGCGCTCGGCAACCTCACCGACCGGATCCGGGCCGACGCGGTCACCGACTTCATCGACCTGCCGTCATGGCCGGCCTTCAACCTCGCTGACGTCTGCATCACCGCCGGCGTGGTCCTGCTGGTC
>DASVWP010000188.1:0-16670 GCA_036393155.1 Solirubrobacterales bacterium
TCTCCGCCCTCATCTCTCCCCCACGCTCGTGAGCGACTCCTCGCCGGGCTAGTCGAGCTCGATCGCCCGCATCGTGTGCTCGTCGGGCAGCTTGTCGAGGACGCGGCGGAGGATCTCCCGCTCCTCCTCGTGCTCGCGCCGCAGGTCGTCGAGCAGCACGCGCAGCGCCGTGTGGGCGATCTTCATCTGCGGCGGGGTCAGCGACACCGCCAGCACCGGTCCCTCCTGGGACGCCGAGGCGATCGCTGCCAGCACGTCTCGCGCCAGTCCCCTGATCTCCCCCTGGTGCGCCTCGTCGGCGATCAGCAGGTTCAGCGCCGTCTGCGTGACACCGACCTCGTCCTGCTCGAGCAGCAGGTGAAACGGCGGTTCGGTCTGCGCTACAGAGTCGTTCACGTGCCTGCGCTCCTCCTTCGCGAGTTCGTGTGCCGTCCAACGTACCGCCTCCAGACCAACGCTCCCTGCATTTGGGGCCTATACGGCACCCAATGCAGGGCGCCTTGGCCCTGGCAGGGGTCAACAGATCGTCGCCTGAGGGTCAGGAGGCGGGCGGGACCAGCACGCGGGTCACGCTGTCGCCGACGAAGCAGGGCTTCTCGCTGCCCTCGACCTCCAGCGTGAAGCGGGTGACCGACTGCCACCAGCCGCCGCCCACCTCCTCGACGGAGACCAGCTCGGCCCTGGCGCGAACCCGCGAGTCGACCGGCACCGGGGCGGGAAAGCGCACCTTGTTCCAGCCGTAGTTCACGCCGAGGGCGAAGCCGCTGGAGGAGAACAGCTCGTCGCGGAAGCCGTCGACCATCGAGAGGGTGAGATTGCCGTGGGCGATCGTGGTGCCGTAGGGGCTCTCGGCCTTCGCCCGCTCGGCGTCGACGTGGATCCACTGGTGATCGCCGGAGAGCTTGGCGAAGGCGTCGATCTCGGCCTGGGTGACCGTGCGCCATCCCGTGGGGCCGATCTCGCGGCCGAGCAGCGACTTCATCCCCTCGACCCCCTGGATCTCGGCGAGCGCCATGGCCGCGAGTCTAGTCCCCCCTCGAGCTGATCCTGACGGCGAGCGAGGGGCCCGCTAGGTCTGCTCCGGCACCATCTCGATCGCGCCGCAGGGGCACTCGGCGGCGCAGAGGCCGCAGCCCTTGCAGTAGTCGAGGTCGATCTCGTAGCGCTCCCCCGGCGCCCCGAGCTTGATCACCGCGTTGTCCGGGCAGACGCCGTAGCAGTTGTCGCAGGAGAAGCAGTTGCCACAGGACATGCAGCGACGGGCCTCGAAGAGGGCGTTGGCGGGATCGAGGCCGCGCACCACCTCGGCGAAGCCGGAGGCGCGGCGGGCCGCCTCCAGGCGCGGCTGCTCCGAGCGCGGAGCGTCGGAGTAGTACCAGGGGTTCAGCAGGTCGAAGCTCGCCATCTCGTGGCGCGGCGCAACCTCGGACTCGGCACCGCGCAGCCAGGCGTCGATGTGGCGGGCGGCGCGCTTGCCGTGGCCGACGCCGACCGTCACCGTGCGCTCGGCGGGAACCATGTCGCCGCCGGCGAAGATCCCCGGGTGGCCGGTCATCATGTTCGGACTGACCGCGACGACGCCGTCGGCGACCTCGATCCCCGGCACGCCCTCCAGCAGCCGCAGGTCGGCTTCCTGGCCGAGCGCCAGGACCAGCGCATCGGCCTCCAGCTCCTCGGTCTCGCCGGTCGGCTGCGGGAAGCCGTCCTCGTCGAGCTCCATCCGCTCCAGCAGCAGCTTGCCCCCCTCGAAGTGCTTGACGGTCGAGAGCCAGCGCATCCGCACGCCCTCCTCCTCGGCCTCGGCAACCTCGAAGTCGTGAGCGGGCATGCGCTCGCGGGTGCGCCGGTAGACGACGACCGCGTCGCTGGCGCCGAGGCGGCGCGCGGTCCGCGCCGCGTCCATCGCCGTGTCGCCGCCGCCGTAGACGGCGACCCGGCGCCCAAGCCGCGGCCGATCCCCCTCCTCCAGGCCCTCCAGCAGGGAGACGGCGTCGACAATCCGCTCGGCCTCCCCCGCCGGCACGTAGGCGCGGCGCGCGAGGTGGGCGCCGACCGCGAGGAAGGCGGCGTCGAAGCCACCCTCCCGCATCCGCTCGAGCACGTTCTCGACCGGCCGGCCGAGCTCCAGCTCGACCCCGAGCTCGAGGATCCGCTCGATCTCGGCGTCGAGGACGTCCCGCGGCAGCCGGTACTTGGGGATCCCGAAGCGCATCATCCCGCCGGGTAGCGAGCCGGCGTCCTGGACGGTCACCTGGTGACCGAGCCGGACCAGGTGGTAGGCGGCGGATAGGCCCGAGGGGCCGGCGCCGACGACGAGCACCCGCTTGCCGCTGGACTCTCCCGGCGCCTCCAGCTTCCAGCCCTGCCGGATCGCCTCGTCGCCGAGGAAGCGCTCGACCGCGTGGATGCCGACCGCCTCGTCGAGCTGGGCGCGGTTGCAGGCGGTCTCGCAGGGGTGGTAACAGACCCGCCCCATGATCGCCGGGAAGGGGTTCTCCTCGACCAGCTTGCGCCAGGCGCGCTCGTATCCCCCCTCCCCCTCCTCGGCCTCGTACAGCCAGGCCTGCACGTTCTCGCCGGCCGGGCAGGCGTCGTTGCAGGGGGGCAGCCGGTCGACGTAGACGGCGCGCTCGTCGCGCCAGCTGCCGGTCTTGTTGGCCCGGCTGGAGCCGACGTCGAGAGTGATCGCGTAGGGCTTGCCGGTCACCAGGGCTCCCCCTCGCCGTCGAGCAGGGCGAACTCGGCGATGTTGCGATCGGCGATCTGCTGGATCCGCTCGATCAGGTCGGTGCGCGGCGGGTCGCCGAACAGGTGGGCGAAGCGGCGCTGGATCCGCAGGTAGTCCTCGACCGGGGTGCGGCGGCGGATCCGCGAGACGCCGACGACCTCGCCGTCGACCGCCTCGAAGACCGGGAAGAGCCCGGTCTCCTTGGCCAGGCGGGCGACCTTGATCGTGTCGCGGGGCTCCGAGCCCCAGCCGAGCGGGCAGGTGACGAAGACATGCAGGTAGCGGGCGCCGCGCATCGCCATCGCCGCCTCGACCTTGCGCTCGAGGTCGTGCGGGTCGGCGATCGTCGCCGTGGCGACGTAGGGGATGCGATGGGCCATCGCGATCCGCGGCATGTCCTTGCCCTGGCCGAACGGGTTGCCCGAGCTGGCGCCCACCGGCTTGGTGTTGGCGGTGCGAGCGGCGGGCGGCGTGGCGCCGGATCGCTGCACGCCGGTGTTCATATAGGCCTCGTTGTCGTAACAGACGAAGAGCACGTCGTCGTTTCGCTCGAACATCCCGGAGAGGCAGCCGAAGCCGATGTCGACGGTGCCGCCGTCGCCGCCCTGGCCGACCACGCGCACGTCCTCGCGCCCCTTCGCCCGCAGCGCCGCGGCGACCCCGCTGGCGACCGCGGGGGCGTTGGCGAACAGCGAGTGGATCCAGGGCAGCTGCCACGAGGACTCCGGGAACGGGGTCGAGAACACCTCCAGGCAACCGGTCGCGTTGGCGGCGATCACCTTGCCCTCGGCGGCGCGCATCGCCGCGTCGAGCACGTAGCGGGCACCGAGCGCCTCGCCGCAGCCGCGGCAGGCGCGGTGGCCGCAGGTCAGCGTGTTGGAGCGGTCCATGCGCGCCTGCACGGTTCGCTGCTCGGGGTGGAGCAGCCGGTTGCCGACCACGTGGCTGCCCACCTGGTAGAAGCGGATCCGCTGCTCGGGCCCTGCGGCGCCCGGCTCCAGCGCGGCCATCAGTGCGACCTCCCGGCGACGACCCCGACTTCGCGCAGGATGTTCTCGGCGTGGGGGCCGCTGCGGCCGCCCTCGGCCATCCGGGCGAGCTCGGCCCGCACGCGGTCCCAGTCCATGTCGAGGAAGCTCAGCGGCTCCAGCCGGTCTTCGACCGCCTCGGCGAACAGGCGGCGTAGCGAGGCGCCGGTGATCGGCCGCCCGCCGAGGCCGGCGATGACCGTGTAGCCGTTGACCTGGCGGCCGGACAGCGCCATCCGGATGTCGGTGCTGACGATGCCGCCGATCCCCACCGCCATGGCCTTCTCGAGGACGACCACGCGCCTGGCTCCGGCCAGCGCGCCGCGCACCTCCTCCAGCGGGAAGGGCCGGAAGGACTTGATCGCCAGGGCCCCGATACGGACCCCCTCCTCGCGCATCGCGTCGATCGCGTCCTCGATCGTCCCCAGCACCGAGCCGAGGGCGACGACGACGGTCTCGGCGTCATCCAGCCGGTAGCCGCGCACGAGGCCGCCGGAGGGGCGGCCGAAGGCGCGCTCGAACTCGCCGGCGACCTCGGGGATGACGTCGAGCGCCTGCATCTGCTTGGCGTGGGCGAGGTACCTGACCTCGGCGAAGGCCTCGGGCCCGACCATCGCGCCGATCGTCATCGGGTCGGCCGGGTCGAGCACCTGGCGGGGCTCGAAGGGCGGCAGGAAGGCGTCGACCGCGGCGGCGCTCGGGAGGTCGATCCGCTCGTAGGCGTGGGTGAGGACGAAGCCGTCCATGCAGACCATCACCGGCAGCGAGAGCCGCTCGGCGATCTTGAACGCCTGCGCGTGCAGGTCCACCGCCTCCTGGTTGGTCTCGGCGTAGAGCTGGATCCAGCCGGAGTCGCGCTGGGACATCGCGTCGGAGTGGTCGTTCCAGATGTTGATCGGGGCGCCGATCGCCCGGTTGGCGACCGTCATCACGATCGGCAGGCCGAGCCCGGAGGCGTTGTAGAGCGCCTCGGTCATGTAGAGCAGCCCCTGGCTGGCGGTCGCCGTGTAGGCGCGGGCGCCGGCGGCGGAGGCGCCGATGCAGACCGACATCGCCGCGAACTCCGACTCGACCATCATGTACTCGCAGGGCTGCAGGCGACCTTCGGCGACCAGGTCAGCGAGGCCCTCGACGATGTGGGTCTGGGGGGAGATCGGGTAGGCGCACACGACCTCGGGGCGGCAGAGCGCCACCGTCTCGGCAACCGCGGCCGATCCCTCGAGCTGCCTAAGCACGGGACACGCTCCGGAGCATCTGCCGGGCGACCAACTGGAAGCACTCGCGGGCCGCCGTGGCGTTTCCCTCGCCGGCGGCGCCGTGGAAGCGCTCGCCGATCGCCGCCAGGACCGACTCGAGCTTCAGCTGCCCGCTCAGCGCCGCGAAGCCGCCGAGCAGAGCGGCGTTGGGCAGCGGCTTCCCGAGATGACGGCGGGCGATCTCGCCGGCCGGCACGGTCAGCCAGCGCTCGGCCCGGAAGCCGGCGGCGAACTCCGCCAGGCCGAGCTCCTCGATGTCCCGGCTGCTGTTGAGGAGGACGTAGCCGTCGCGATCGAGGCCACCGAAGAGGTCGACCTGGTGCAGAAGCGTGGGGTCCTGGACGATCAGGGCGTCGGGCTCGGCGACCGGCTCACGGGTGCGGATCGGCCATTCCGAGAAGCGGCAGAAGGCGACCACCGGAGCCCCCATCCGCTCGGAGCCGAAGCTCGGAAAGGCCTGCGCGTGGTGGCCCTCGTCGAAGGCGGCGACCGACAACAGCTCCGCCGCCGTCACCACGCCCTGTCCGCCGCGGCCATGGACACGGACCTCGAACCTCTTCCTCGCGCCATCCATCACAGCCAAGCTAGGCGCTGCCACCCGGGCTTCCATCGGGGTTCCTCCCACTCCCCCGACGGGGGACTACGGACAACTGTCGGGACCCCTGCCAGGCACCTCAGGCAACCAACTGGACTTCGAAGCTCGGCACGGCCAGCGCCCCGGCGCCTCCGAGCAGGGCGAGGATGCGGGCGACGTAGGCCTGGGTCTCGGGATAGGGCGGGATGCAGTGGCACGCTTCGACCGGCGCCGGGCCGGCGTTGTAGGCGGCGAGGGCGAGCTCGGGCGAGCCGAACTGACGGACCAAATCGGACATCAGGTGGGCCTCGGCGTCGATTGCTTCGGCCGGGTCGAATGGGTTGCGCAGGCCGTAGGCGGCAGCCGTGGAGGGCATGAACTGGGCGATTCCCTGGGCACCGGCGGGCGAGCCGGCGTTCGGATCGAAGCCCGACTCGGCCATCTCCTGGCCGGCGAGAAGCGTCGCGGAGACGTTCCAATGGGCGGCGGCGCGAAGGATCATCTCGCGGAACCGGCTGGGCACGAAGGAGGGCAGCGACCCGGTGGAGAGCGCGCCGTCGCCTTCATCGCCCGGTCCGACCGAGTTGCCCGCCTCCGAGCAGGGCGCCGGGCCGGCGCCGTAGCCGAAGTGCCAGGCCTCCCAGCTGTAGCGCTGGACGAAGCCGAACCGGGGCGCGTTGGCGGCGAGCCAGCCATAGGCCGATTCGGGTCCCAGGTCGAGCTCGGTGGCGCAGCGGTGCAGCGAGTGGCCCGGCGGGGCGACCCACTTGGGGTCCGGATGGGCGGCGAAGAGTTCGGCCTGTTCGGCGTCGGAACGGAAGCCTGAGACGACGAGCAGGGTGAGCCCGGCCGCCCGAGCCGCCGCCGCCATGCGGTCGTAGGCGGCGGCAACGTCGGGCCTCATTCCCTCGCCGTCGCGGTAGACGAGCGGCCCGCTGTAGCCGCCGCCGCTCGCCATCCCGGGCATGCCGCCGGCGGTGCTGACCGGGGACCCCGCTTCGGCTTCCGCGGACGCTTCGACCGTGGTGCGCGCGGAGCCCTGCAGCCGGGCGAGCACCGTCGCCCGGGCGCGGATCGGGGCGAACGAGGACGCGTCGGGGAAGTCGAGGCGCAGGCGCCCCGGGCCCACGCCGTTGGCCTTTGCCGCCGCCACCCCCGCGGCACGCGCGCGCAGCAGGTAGAGCGCCTTCGCGATGTGCTCGGGATTGGGCGCACCGCTGGCGAGGAGCGGTGGCGAGAGCAGGCGCGGAAGGTCGTCGCGCATCGCGCGCACGGTCGAGATCGCGATCAGATCGGCCGCCCGCTGCACCCGGCCCTTGCCGGTCACCGCGCCGGCGATTGCGACCAGGGCTATGGCGATTGCGATGATCGCGAGGGCACCGCCCAGCGCCAGGATCAACGCCTGTCCGGACTCCCCTGACGGGGCCGCGACGCGGCACCCGCGCTGTCCCTCTGTCTCCCGAGCCGGCATGGCCGCCGACCCTGTCGCGCCGCGGCGCACGTGTGGCGCGCGGAAAGCAACGTTTCGCGCACGGCCTTGCAAAGAGATTGCGCCCCGCGGCGGGTTGAACCCGGAGGCCGCCCGCCCCGTACCTCGGCGTACCAAACTCGACCGAAGGAGCCACAGACATGCGGCGAGGCGCCCTCCTCCCCTTCCTCAAATCTTCGATCGCGCTTGCGGCGCTGGCCGCGCTTGCGGCGCTGCTGGCGATCGCCCCGCTGGCCGGCGCAACCGGCAGCCGCGAGGTGGCCAAGGAGGCACCGAACGAAGCGCTCGGCAAGACCGTCCTGACCACCATGGGCGGGCGCACGCTCTACAGCCTCAGCGTCGAGAAGCACGGCCGGTTCGTCTGCACCGGGTCCTGCCTGAGGGACTGGCACCCGCTGACCGTTCGCGCCGGCACCAAGCCCACCGGGCCGGTGAAGGTCGGCACCGTGAAGCGCCCCGACGGCCGCACCCAGGTCACCTACAAGGGGCGCCCCCTCTACAGCTTCGCCGGCGACACCAGGTCCGGCCAGGCCAACGGCGAGGGAATCAAGGACGTCGGCACCTGGCACGCCGCGGTCGTCCCCTCGGCACCGAGCTCCGAACCGCAGCCGGAACCCAGCCCCACTCCCAACCCGTACCCGGGCTCCCCCTATTAGCCGAGATCGACGATCTCGATCAGACCTTCAAGCCCACGAAGGTCGTCCGCGTTGAGCGTGTAGAGCGGAAGGCCGTGGGCGAGCGCCGTGGCGGCGATCAGCAGGTCGAGGACACGTGGACCTCGTGGCTTCCGACCCGCTGTCAGAACCGCCCCGTAACCCTGAGAAAACGCCCTGGCGCAATCTTGATCGAAGGCCAACGCCTCGCAGCAGCTTTCAGCCTTGCGGAGGCGCTCTTCCCGCCGAATCCGAACCACCGGATCTGAGACGGCCACCGGGCCGCCCGCGAGCTCTGCCAGGGTCAGGGATGACAGCGCGATTCCCAACGGAATCCGCCCTAAATCAAAAATCCCAAGCTCAATCACTACCGAGGTGTCGAGCAAACCCCGCTCATGGTTCCGATGGCTGGCGAGGCGTCGGATCCTGATCAACGTAGGCGTCGATGTCGGCTCGGAACTGCTTGTAGTCCATCCGCGGAGCGTCGCCGAGGATTTCGATGAATCGCTCCCTCGAAATGAAGTGGCGATCGTCGAGCTTGCCCGCCCCGTCAGCGAGCTCGACCTTGGCCGCGTGGGCGCGGTTCTCATCGGGAGCCGGCTCGTGCATGGCCTTCACGCCCGCCGCCGCTCGGTCTACCTGTCTGCGCTGCTTCATCGCCTCCAAGGTACCACGGCGGCGAAATGAGTTGTCTGCATACGTATTTCGGCAGCCCGCCACTCTGTCCGGGCGGCAGGACTCCGAACAGAGCCCGCCGCTCGGCGACCCAGGGGAGGCGGCGCTTCAGCACCGCGACGGCCAGGCCGCGGGTCATCAGGCGACCGACGACCAGGGTGACGAGGGCGCGCTCGGAACCGAGATCGGCGCGCAGGAGAACACCCGTGGGCCGGGGACCCTGGCCGCCGATAACCGCCTGGAACACCGCCGGCTGCACCAGGAGAACCGCGAGGCTCCCGCGGGCGACGGTAACCGCGGCGGAGGCCGCCGCCAGGCCGTCCTCGTCCGCCGGCACGGCCAGCTGGCAGATCTGACCGCGAGCGGCGACCCGCAGACCCGGCAGGTGAGCCGCCAGGCGCTGCTCGAGGCGCTGGGCGGCCGAGGAGGCGAGCAGAGTCGGCCGCGGTGGGCGGCCCCCCACCTCGACCAGAAGAGCGGGGCGGTCGAGATCGGCACCTGCGCAGGCAAGCGCCGCCGCGGCCCCGCGAGCTCCCTCGGCATCGCCGACGGCGGCGACCAGCACGGTCGAGCCGTCGCCGAGCGGATTCGCCCCCGTCGGCGCCTCGGCGCCACCCGCTTCGCCAAGGACGAGATCCTGGGCTGCGTTCACCGGGCGGACCTCGCCGCAGCCGTGCTCGTCACGGCCAGGCGATCGGCGATTGCCTGGAAGGGCGAGGGAGGGCGCAGGCGCACGCTTACCTCGCCGCCGTGAACGGAGACCGCAACGTCGTCCTTCACCCATCCCGGAAGCGCGGCCCGAGCCGCATCGGCAGCCGAGCCGCCGGAGGCCAGCGCCAGCGCCCCCGCCTCGGCGGCCCCGTCCGCAAGCGTCATCGCGTAGCCGGCGACGAGCAGCTGCAGGGCCACGAGCGCTGCCAGCAGCAGGGCGGGAAGCGCCGCCACCAGCTCGACCGATGCCTGGCCGCGCTCACCCATCGCCGTCCTCCAGGTCGGCGCTCGCGCCAACCATCACGTGGGGAAGCTCGGGCAGCAGCCGCGGTACCGGGACCCGCACGGAGACACCTTCGGAGTCCTCCACCCGCGCCCCCTCCCGCATCGCCTCCGGCAGCGCCCGCCGTGCCGCCATGGCGGCGTCGCCGCCGACCAGCGCCGCCCGTGCCCCCGCCCGTGCCGCCACGCCGGCCGCCCACAGCGCCTCACCGGCCAGCGCGATCTGAGCCGCCGCCAGGAGGGCCAGCAGGAGGAACGGCACCGCCGCGATCAACTCGACCGAAGCGGTCCCCTCCTCCCCGTTCCCGAACCTGCTGGCTCCCCCTGACGGCATGTCGCCACCGTCCCAGGGAAAAGCGCACGGGTGGCGCGCAAAAGGAAACTTCTTCGAGCCGAGTCAGCCACCGAAGGCGGCCGACCAGGGGCTCAGTAGGTGTTGGCCTCCATCCAGATCCGCCAGATCGCCGCCACCGAGGCGGCCAGGAGGAGGATCCAGAGGACGGTGCCGCCGCCGGTCGTGAACAGTTCGTTCGCCCAGGCGACGAGCAGCGCCAGGACGCCGAAGGCGCCGTAGAGAATCGCCCGGCGCCCGTCGCTGAGGGTCGCCAGGGTCAACTGGTTCTCCCGGCTCAGCGTGTAGAGCATCCAGGCAATCCCCGCGAGCAGACCCATGGTCAGCGCGGTGAGGATCGCTTCGGCGACGTTGCCGCCGTGCGGCACGAAGGCGACGACGAGCCCGAGCAGCAGGATGATCGCGACGTTGCGAGCGGTTCGCATCGATCAAGTGTAGAACGGGCGACCCGCCCGGCTCCCTACTTCTTGGTCATCACGATGATCCCGATGACCACCGCCGCGCCGACGGCCGCGAGGGCAACCGCGCCGACCGCGGCAGCCGCGGCGGCAACGACCGGCCGCTCGCTCCGACTGAGGTCGGCGAAGCGGGCGAAGCCCCAGATCGCGATCGAGAAGGCGAAGGTGATCCCGACCCCGGCGATCAGCGCGGCGATCACCGATTCCAGCAGCTGCTTGCCCTCGACGATCGTCGCGATCATCCGCTGGAGGCGGGGACGGGCGCTCCCCGCTGCGCTCGACGAGCGAACACGGCGACGATCAGCGCCAGCGACATCAGGGTGACCACAACTGGGCCGAGGGCGCCGGTGCCGAAGATCCTGGTCAGACCGTAGGCGAGCGCCCCGATCGCCGCGGCCGCCGGCAGGGTCAGCAGCCAGGCGGTGACGATGTTCCCGGCGACGCCCCAGCGCACCGCCGAGACCCGCTTCCCGGCCCCCGCCCCCATGACCCCGCCGTTGATCACGTGCGTGGTCGAGAGCGGGAACCCGAAGTGGGTCGAGGCGAGGATCACCGCCGCGCCGGCCCCCTGGGCCGAGAAGCCCTGCGCGGCATCCATCTTGATGATCCGGGTGCCGGTGGTGCGGATGATCCGCCAGCCGCCGCTGTAGGTGCCGAGGGCGATCGCCGCCGCGGAGGCGGCGATGACCCAGGTCGGCGGGCTCGATTCGGCGGCCAGGCTGCCGTTGGCGATCAGGGCGAGCGTGATCACCCCCATCGTCTTCTGGGCGTCGTTGGTCCCGTGGGCCAGCGAGAGCATCCCGCCGGAGATCAGCTGCCCGTACTTGAAGCCGCGCGTCACCGTGCCCGGCCGCTGCCGGCCGACCACCCGGTAGACGATCCCGATCGAGGCGCCGGCGACCAGGAAGGCGACCAGCGGCGCCACGACCGCCGGGATCAGCACCTTGCCGACCAGGCCGTCGGCCAGCACCGCGTCGAAGCCGGCGGCGGCGATCGAGGAGCCGACGACGCCACCGATCAGCGCGTGCGAGGAGCTCGAGGGCAGCCCGAAGGACCAGGTGATCAGGTTCCAGGCGATCGCCCCGATCAGGCCGGCGAAGACGACGGTCGGCGTCACCACGTCGGCGTTGACCACGTCGGAGGCGACCGTCGCGGCGACCGAGACCGAGATGAAGGCGCCGACGAAGTTCAGCAGCGAGGCGATCCCGATCGCCACCGGCGGTCGCGCCGCCCCGGTCGAGATCGCGGTGGCGACGACGTTCGCGGTGTCGTGGAAGCCGTTGGTGAAGTCGAAGGCGAGCGCCGTCCCGACGACGATGACGAGGATTACGTCAGAGGACATTTGCGCTCCGTGACGAGCCCGTCACGAGTTTTTGATGACGATGCCCTCGAGTATCTGCGCCGCGGTCTCGGTGGCGTCGATCGCCTCCTCGAGCACCGCGAACATGTCCTTCCAGCGGATCACCACCATCGGGTCGATGCCGTTGGAGAACAGCGAGGCGACGGCGTCGCGGGAGATCCGGTCGCCCTCGTTCTCGAGCCGGTGGATCTCTATCCAGTACTTGTCGAGGTCCTTGAACTCGCGCAGATGCTCGAGGCCCTCGGCCAGCTGCTCGCAGGCGGCGACGAGGACTTTGGTCAGCGCCCCGGCCTGCTCCATCGGCGCCTCGATCTTGTAGAGACCGAGGTAGTCGGCCGCCTCCTCGGTGAAGTCGACGATGTCGTCCATCCGCGTCGCCAGGCCGTAGATGTCCTCGCGGTCGATCGGGGTGACGAAGGTCGAGTTGAGACGCTGGATGATGCCGTGGGTGATCCGGTCGCCCTCCTGCTCTGCCTTGACGATCTCCCCCGACAGGCCTTCGTCCTCGGGCCACTCGTGCATCATCCGGTCGAGCAGGCGCGAAGCGTGCACGGTGTTCTGGCCGGCCTCGATGAAGAGGTCGAAGAACGTCCGGTCGCGAGGAAGGAGCGAGAAGCGCGCCACTGCGGCTGCATCCTAGTCGCGGGCGGGGCGGCTGGCCGGGCGCTCAGCCGGTAGCTGCGGCAAGTTGCTCGGCGGCGCGGGCGGCGTGGCGCTCGCGGAGCTCCTCCTGGGCGCTGCGCCGGGCCTCCGGCGGGGCGCTGTTGCGGGTCCAGCAGCCGTCGGAGCCGAGCTCCCAGGAGTTGACGTTGTCGGCGAAGCAGCGCTCCAGGACGTCCAGCATCTCGGCCCGCAGCTCCGGGTCTTCGACCGGCGCCACCAGCTCGACCCGGCTGTCGAGGTTGCGCGGCATCAGGTCCGCGGAGCCCATCAGCAGCCGCGTCTCGGCCCCGCGCCGGAAGGCGTAGATCCGCGAGTGCTCGAGGAAGCGGCCGACGATCGAGACGACGCGGATGTTCTCCGAGACCCCCGGCACGCCGGGGCGCAGGCAGCAGATCCCGCGCACGTTGAGCTCCACCCTCACCCCCGCCTGCGAGGCCGCGTAGAGCGCCTGGATGCAGCCGGCGTCGACCAGCGAGTTCATCTTCAGGCAGATCCGCGCCTCCTCGCCGGCCTGGTGGGCGGCGACCGTGCGCTCGATCTCCTCGACGATCCGCTCGCGCATCGTCGTCGGCGAGACCATCACCTTGCGGTAGACGGCGGGCCGCCCGTAGCCGGTGAGGAAGTTGAACATCTCGGCGACGTCGGCGCCGACGTCGGGATCCGCGGTGAAGAGGCCGAAGTCGGTGTAGAGGCGGGCGGTCTTCGGGTGGTAGTTGCCGGTCCCGATGTGCACGTACTCGCGGACCCGCCGCCCCTCGCGGCGAGCGACCAGGATCGCCTTCACGTGCGTCTTCAGGCCCGGGATGCCGTAGACGACGTGGACGCCGGCCTCCTCCAGCGACTTCGCCCAGTGAATGTTCGCCTCCTCGTCGAAGCGCGCTTTCAGCTCCACCATGCAGACCGCCTGCTTGCCGCGTTCGGAGGCGCGGATCAGCGACGGCACCAGCGGCGAGTCGTCGCTGGTCCGGTACACGGTGTGCTTGATCGCCAGCACGTCGGGGTCGGCAACCGCTTGGGCGACGAAGCGCTCGACCGAGGTGGCGAAGGAGTCGTAGGGGTGGTGGACCAGCAGGTCCCTCTTGCGGATCTCGGCGAACATGTCGACCGGCTCCCCGTCCTCGCCCTGCAGGCAGGGCTGGGTGACCGGGGTCCAGGGCGCGTAGCGCAGCTCCGCGTGGCCCGGCACGTCGGCGACTTCGTCGAGGTCGGCGAGGTCGATCAGGCCCTCGACGTCGTAGACCTCCCGGTCTTCCAGGCGCAGCGCCGCGACCAGGCTGTCGCGCAGCTTGGGGTTCATGTCGGCGGCGATCTCCAGCCGCACCACCTCCCCGAAGCGGCGGCGGCGCAGCTCGTCCTGAACCGCCTGCAGCAGGTCGTCGGCCTCGTCGGAGACGGTGAAGTCGGCGTCGCGGGTGACCCGGAAGTAGCCGTGGTCGATCACGTCGGTGCCGGGGAAGAGCGCGTCGAGGTTGGCCGCGATCACCTCCTCCAGGGGGACGAAGGACTTGCCGCCGTTGCCAACCGGGAGAAAGCGTCCCAGCAGCTCCTTCGGCACCTTGACGCGGGCGATGATCTCGGTCCCGCTCTCGGGGTCGCGCAGCAGCACGCCGAGGCTGAGCGAGAGGTTGGAGATGTAGGGAAAGGGCCGGCCGAGGCCGATCACCAGCGGCGTCAGCGCCGGGAAGACCTGCTCGTGGAAGCGGGCGTCGATCTCCCGCCGCTCCTCCTCGCTGGCCGTCTCCAGCGAGACGATGCGGATGCCCTGCTCCTCCAGCGCCGGGCGCAGTTCGCCCCCGAAAACCTTCTGCAGCCGGCGGTCGAGCTCGAGCACCCGGGCCTGGATCGCGTCGATCTGCGCGCTCGGTGCCAGCCCGTCGGGACCGCGGGCGTCGATCCCGGCGTCGAGCTGGTCGAACAGACCGGCCACCCGGACCATGAAGAACTCGTCGAGGTTGGAGGCGTAGATCGAGCAGAACCGCAGCCGCTCCAGCAGCGGCACCTCGGGGTCCTCGGTCAGCTCCAGCACCCGCTGGTTGAAGTCGAGCCAGGAGAGCTCGCGGTTGAAATAGAGCGAGGGGTCGTCGATCGACCCATCGTACTGCCAGGCCATCGGCGGCCGGCCCGCTCAGGCGACCTGGGAGAGCGGCTGCCGAACCGCCGCCGGGGCGGCCTGGAGCGCCCGCTCGTAGCCCGCCGCGAGCTGCTGCATCGAGCGCTCCCAGGAGCGCCTGCGGGCGGCGTGGATGCCGGCGGACCCGAGGTGGTGGCGCAGCAGCGGCGAGGCGGCCAGCTGCAGCAGGGCGCCGGCGAGATGGTCGGGGTCGGGGCGGCAGAGCAGGCCGGTGTGGCGGTTCTCGACCAGCGCCGCCGGCCCGCCTTCGGCGACCGCGACCACCGGCAGGCCGCTGGCCCCGGCCTCGAGGATCACCTGGCCGTAGGTGTCGGTCCTGCTGGCGAAGAGGAAGACGTCGGCGCTGGCATAGGCCCGGGCCAGGTCCTCGCCGCCGAGCCAGCCGAGGAAGGTCGCGTGCCGGCCGAGCCGCGAGCGCAGCTCGCCCTCCTCAGGGCCGCCGCCGGCCAGCAGCAGGTGCAGCCGCGGCTCGGCGCGGTGGGCGCGCAGGAAGCTCTCGGCCAGCAGGTCGACCCCCTTCTCCCGGGTCAGCCGGCCGGCGTAGAGGACCTTCAGCTCGCCGGGGAAGGCGTCGCGGTCGGCCTTCGCCGGGTCGAAGCGGGAGACGTCCACCCCACGCTCCCAGCGGCCGATCCGGCCCTGCTCGGTGCCGAGGGAGACCAGGGAGGCATCGGCCGAGGGGCTCGGTGAGAGGACGACCCGCGGAGCGCCGTAGAAGGCGCCAAGGGCCCCGCGGGCGATCGCCTCCAGGCCCGGGTCCTCGGTCCGCAGGCCCGCGTACTCGGCCAGCTCGGTGTGGTAGCTGGCCACCAGCGGCGCCCCGGTGACCCGGCTGAGCAGAGTCGCGGCGACCCCGGCCGGGCCGGGCGCGGTGACGTGGATCAGGTCGTAGCGGCCTTCGGCCAGAGTCTCGACGAGGTCGGGAAGGCCGGGGACCCCGAGCCTCATCCCCGCGTAGAAGGGCAGCTCCAGCTCGCTCGCCGCCGGCAGGCGGCGGTCGACGCCGGGGTCGGTGCCGATCACCTCGATCTCGAAGCCGGGCACGCCGCGCTCGCGGATCTGTTCGATCGTGTGGGTCACCCCGTGCATCGAGCCGATCCCGTCGGCGATCACGGCGACCCGCCGCGGCTCGCCCTCGCGGCGCGAGAGCTTGGCCTTCTCGACCCCGAGGAAGGCGCTGGCGGGCGCGTAGGGCAGCGCGGGGACGAGGGCGCCGAAGAGGCCGCCGATCGCCGCCTGGAAGTCGCCGCGGGCAACGGCGGAGGTGCCGTCGTCGATCGCCACCCGCAGCCGCCGGTCGTGGATCCGGCGGGCGCGGCGGTAGAGATCGGCGTGGGAGAAGCCCTCGGACTGCAGGTAGGCGAGCAGCTCGGCCCCGCGGGGCTCCAGGCCGACGCCCCGCAGCCAGGACTCGAGCAGGCAGCGGGCGTCCTCGGGGCCGATGTCGGCGGCGACCTTGCCCTCGCGGGCGGCCCCCTCGCGGATCACCCGTTCGGACATTTTCAGCACCGCCGTCGGGTCGGGCTCCTGAGAACGCGGTTCCTCCCGCATAGCGGGCGAAACTGCGTTCCCAGCGCCGGCCGCCGGTCCGGTCAGGGCGCGGGTGGCGAGGGCCATCGCGGCGTGCGCCCACTTGGCGGCGCTGCCCTGCTCGCCGCGCGCCTCGGCACTGCCCTCGCGCAGGTGGCGCAGAAACTCTTCCGGCGTCGTCGCGGCCGGCACCTCGGTGAAGGTGCGGCCGATGTCGACGCCGGCATGGTCGTCGGAACCGCCGATGCCGGTGCCACCGTGGGTGTCGATGTAGATCACGGCGGGCTGGTTCAGCTCCGGGGCCCGCGAGCCGTTGCGGACCTCCCAGATCGGGAACAGCTCGGCGAGGCGGCGCCGATGGCGCCGTGTCAATGGCGCCGCGACGTTGAAGAACGGATGCGCGAGGGCGCAGGCGATGCCGTTCTCGTGCAGATATGCGGCGCAGGCCTCGACGTCGCCGGAATTCGCCTGCAGCCACTCGTGGTCTCCGGGAGTGATCCCGTAACAGAGGACGTGAACCGCCTGGGGCTCGCCGGCAAAGCGGGCGGTCAGCTCCTCGGAGATGAAGCAGTCGGGCCGCTCGGCAAGCCGCAGGCAGCCCTCGATCGTGTCGTGATCGGTGATCGTGACGAAGTCCATCCCCCGCTTCTTCGCCAGCTCGTAGACCTCCTGCGGCGGCGTCGCGCACTCCGGCAGGCCGAGGCTGCGCTGGACCCCGAGTCGGGAGAGCTGCGAGGCGGTCGAGTGGCAGTGCAGGTCAGCACGGGAAGTCATCGGAGT
>DASVWP010000189.1:0-2329 GCA_036393155.1 Solirubrobacterales bacterium
TCCAAGCTCGCCAAGGACGTGGAGACCAAGGAGCAGATCGCCTCCACCGCCTCCATCTCGGCCGGTGACACGGCCATCGGCGAGATGATCGCCGAGGCCATGGACAAGGTCGGCAAGGAAGGCGTCATCACCGTCGAGGAGAGCAACACCTTCGGCCTTGAGCTCGAGCTCACCGAGGGCATGCGCTTCGACAAGGGGTACATCGCGCCCTACTTCGTCACCGATCCGGAGCGCCTCGAGGCGGTCCTCGAGGACCCGTACATCTTGGTGGTGAACTCCAAGATCTCGGCGAACAAGGACCTGCTGCCGCTGCTGGACAAGGTGGTGCAGTCCGGCAAGCCGCTGGTCATCATCGCCGAGGACGTCGACGGCGAGGCCCTGGCGACCCTGGTCGTGAACAAGATGCGCGGCCTGTTCCGGTCGGTGGCGGTCAAGGCCCCCGGCTTCGGCGACCGCCGCAAGGCCATGCTCGGTGACATCGCCATCCTCACCGGCGGCCAGGTCATCAGCGAGGAAGTCGGCCTGAAGCTGGACAACGTCGACCTGGACGTGCTCGGCCGGGCCCGCAAGGTCGTGGTCACCAAGGACGAGACCACGATCGTCGACGGCGCGGGCGACGCGGACCAGATCTCCGGCCGGGTCAACCAGATCCGCACCGAGATCGACAACACCGACTCGGACTACGACCGGGAGAAGCTGCAGGAGCGGCTGGCCAAGCTGGCCGGCGGCGTCGCCGTCATCAAGGCGGGGGCGGCCACCGAGGTCGAGCTGAAGGAGCGCAAGCACCGCATCGAGGACGCGGTGCGCAACGCCAAGGCCGCGGTCGAGGAGGGTGTCGTGCCCGGCGGCGGCGTCGCGCTGCTGCAGGCGGGCCGGAGCGCCTTCGAGAAGCTGGACCTGTCGGGCGACGAGGCGACCGGCGCGCAGATCGTGCGCCGTGCGCTGGAGGAGCCGCTCAAGCAGATCGCCGTGAACGCCGGCCTCGAGGGCGGCGTGGTGGTCGAGAAGGTCAAGACGCTGCCCGGCGGGCAGGGCCTCGACGCTTCGAGCGGTGACTACACCGACATGTTCAAGGCCGGCATCATCGACCCCGCGAAGGTCACCCGGTCGGCGCTGCAGAACGCGGCTTCGATCGCGGGCCTGTTCCTCACCACCGAGGCCGTGATCGCGGAGAAGCCGGAGAAGAACCCGGCCCCCGCCGCGCCCGGCGGTGGCGGTGACATGGACTTCTGATCCGTACGGAAGTCGAGTCAGCCGAACGGCCCGGGGTCTTCCCCGGGCCGTTCGTCCGTCCCCGGCCGGTGCGGGTGATCCGGTTGTGCCGCAGGGTGTCGGCGTGGCTCGTGTTTCTAGATATAAGCGCTGGGTATAGCGCTAATGCGATCTTGAAACATGGGGGAGATCACTTTCGGACTCCGGCCTCGCCCGCGATCCCGTCCCAGCACCATCCGAACGTGTGCGGCCGGACCGGAACGACCTGGGCCGGAACCGATTTGCCTGGCGGCCGGACGGCCCGGTGCCGCAGGCAGCAGGGGGCCAGGCGCGGGCCGCGACCAGGAAGCCGGCCATAACGAAGCTGCGATCGGGCGTCCCGGACCGATAGCCTAGAAGTGCCCATAGCATCCTGTCGGTCGCCAGATCGCTGGTTGTCAAGTTCTCTTTCGACGTGAGGTCTGCGCGTGCCTACCGGCAAGGTCAAGTGGTACGACTCCGATAAGGGGTATGGCTTTCTCGCCCGTGACGACGGCGGCGAGGTATTCGTGCATTCGTCCGCGCTGCCGGCCGGGACAACGTCGCTGCGGCAGGGACAGCGGGTGGAGTTCGGCGTGGCCGAGGGGCGTCGCGGTGCGCAGGCGCTCCAGGTCAGGATCCTCGAGCCGCCGCCGACCGTGGCCGCCGCCAAGCAGGCCCGCAAGAAGCCCGACGAGATGGTCGTGATCGTCGAGGACCTGATCAAGCTGCTCGATCACGCGTCGACGAGCTATCACCGCGGCAAGCAGCTGGACAGCAAGGAGGCGAAGCGGATCGCCACCGTGCTGCGCGGTGTGGCCGACGACATCGAGCCCTGACCGTCCCGGCTCGCCCCGGCCGAGGCCCTCCGCGCGGTGTTAGCCGAGGGGGGACGACTCCCCTAGACCCCCCCGCGTCTGGGGGGACGCCTCCCCTCAGACCCCCTTCGCTGGGCCGCCGCGTACGCCGCCTCGGCTTCGGCTCGCGCGCCGAGGATCCGCCGGCGCCGCCGGGCGACGAGCGTGATCAGCGCCACGGTCAGGAAGGCGGCCGCGATGGCCAGCCCGGCCTCGCCGTTGTCCAGAATCGAGACCAGCAC
>DASVWP010000190.1:0-10942 GCA_036393155.1 Solirubrobacterales bacterium
ACGTAGGGAGAGGCCTCGCGGCGCAGGGCGAGCGCCGGCCGGGTCGGGCCCGCGAGCCAGGCGCCGAGGACCAGCAGGACGCCGAAGGCCGCCACCGAGACGGCCACGGTGACCAGCAGCGAGGTGCCGATGCTCCACACCGCTTCGGCCGCCGGGCGCACCGATTCGGTCCGGACCAGCCCGTCGACCACGTAGCCGCCGGCGATCCCGCGCACGACCAGGGCCAGCAGGCCGGCGACCAGGAAGCCGAAGCCGACCGCGCGCAGCGCCTCGCGGCGGCGCGGCCGGGCCAGGAAGACGGCGAGGGCGAAGAGGCCGAAGGCGAGGACCGCGAGGACGACCGGCAGTTTGCGGACCAGCTTGGCGACGTCCTGGGCGGTCGAGAGCTGTTCGGAGCGCAGGATCGTCAGCTCGCCGGCGCCGGCGGGCAGCTTTTCGGCGACGTTGCCGCCGATCCCCAGCTGGCCGGCGACCTGTTCCAGCATCCCGCCCAGCTTCAGCTTCACTTCCCCGCCTTCGGTGGAGACCGCCTTGCCGCCGCCGTCCAGCACCTGCAGGAGGGATTCGTGGGCGGCCCGGTTGGCTTCGTTCCACAGCGCCTGGAACTGGCTGGAGCCAAGCACCCGTTCGGCGATCTGCGGGGCCAGCTGGTGCAGCCCGCCGGTCGCCGGTCCGGCCAGCGGCGCCAGGCGCGACGGCAGCGCGCCTTCGAGTTCCTTTTCCACGTCGACGTTGGCGAACAGTTCGTTGGTCATGTAGACGGAGAGCTGTTCCTGGACCTCTTCGTTCTGCAGCAGCCGGTCGCTGGTGCTGACCCAGTTGCCGGTGTTCAGCGCCTGCCGGTTGACCCAGACCGAGAAGATCGCCACGAAGGTGAGCAGGGTCGCGGCGGCGAGCAGCGCGCCGACGGCGACCCGCCTGCCGCGACCCCGCTCCACCTCACTCCTCCCAGCGCGCGGTCAGCTGGTAGATGATCGTCACGTCGAGGACGATGATCAGGAAGGCCCACAGCGGCGCCGCCGGGAACCAGACGATCTGCGCCACCGCGTTCACGGCGACGAAGAAGACGGCCGCCCAGCGGGCGGCCGAGGCGGCGGCGAAGAGGCCGATCCCGGTCAGCGCGACGATCGAGCCGAGGATCAGGTGGACCCAGCCCCAGGTCGTGATGTCGGCGACGATCACGCCCTGGCCGCCGACGATGACGATTTCGTTGTTCAGCACGGCGGCGAGGCCGTAGAGCGCGTCGAGGGAGCCGACGATCAGGAGGGCGACCCCCGCGAAGACCGTCCACCCGGTCGGCTGCCGTTCGGTGACCCGGCCGTCGGCGCGGTGCTCGACGCGTTGAGAAGCAGTGCGTGCCTCCATTTCGAGGCTCCTTTCGCTTGGGAACAGGCCGAACGTAGACCCGGGCGTACCCGAGCGAATCCGGGTTTTGCCGTCGGCGGGGCGGCCCGCTTGTACTGAAGGTTCGGGGCGCTCCATCACCGAAACCGCGAGAGTGCACCTATATCGTGCACTCTCGCGGTTTCGCGGTCCGGGACTTAGGCCGCGTCGGCGCTGGGCGGCCCCGCCGCGCCGAGGGCGGCTTCGAGTTCGACGATGGCGGCACTCTCGGCGTCGCTGATCCCGCTGTCGCTGCCGCGCTCCTCCTTTGCCTCGGCGACCCGTTTGGCGACCGTGACGACGAACTGGCGGTACTCGCCCAGCTCGACCGGGCTCGCCTTCGCGGCGACCAGCGCCACCGCGTCGCGGATCCGCTGCAGGCCGTTCTGCCGCACCTCGTCCGGCGAGGAGCCCAGGTGGCGGTCGGTCTCCGGGCGGTGGGAGGCGAGCTCGTCCAGCAGCTCGGACTCCCCATGCTCCTTGCGTGCCTCGGCGTAGACCTTGGCCATCGCGAAGACCTCGCGGAGGGTGCCGCCGCGCTCACTCGTCGCGACGATCAGGCCGGCGCTGGTCGGCCCCTCACGGACGGCCTCCCACTCCTCCGGGTTGAAATCGCTGCTGCTCGTCATGCCACTTCCTTTCTCTGGCTTCTTCGCTCGGCGGGGTCGCCGAGGGCGCGGCGGAACCTCTCATCGCGCCGCCGCTCCTGCGCAAGCAGGTGCGCACCGAGCAGACCCAGGCTGCGGAGCGGACCGTTGCAGCAGGGGCAGGTTCCCACCTCCACCCCGGCATCGGGGTTGCCCCTGATCCGCTCGACGTGTCCGCAGCGACGACAGCCGCCCAATGCGCGCATCTTCCATCCCCTCCTTCTTCGGGCTCTGCGACCACTTCCAACCCGACCCGCGTGCGGGGACAGTGAGTGGTTTGACGAGGTCGACCCGGTGCGGTCGCCAGGCGCCGGCCGGATCGAGTCCCTATTACCCGGAATCCCGCCGGTCTACTCGCGCACCGCGCCAAGTGGCGGGGCCGGCGCCCCGGCGACGACCGCGCTCGGCGAGTCGGGGTCGGCGGGAGCGCCGTCGGCGATCATCAGGTCCGCCAGCTCCAGGGCCAGCGGCAGCCCGCCCCGCGCCAGCGCCGCCCGGGCGGCAAGCGCGCCGGCCTCCGCCGCGCCGCCCCACAGCGCCGCCGACCAGGAGAGCAGGTGCGGCGGGCCGGCGCCCATCTCGCGCGCCCAGCGCAGGCAGGTGCGGGTCCGCTCGCGGCGGCTGCGGGAGGTGCCCCGGGTGCCGACGATCGCGGCGGCGTAGGGGAGCAGGGAGCGCAGCTCCCCCTCCGGCGCCGCGTCGTTGACCGTGCGCATGTAGGCGGCGATAACCGGGCAGACACTGCGCGGGTGATCGCTGAAGCTCTCTTCAGCGAGCATCGAGGCAAGCTCGACGACGCAGGCGCCCTGCTCGGGCGAGCTGTGCCGGCCGCGCTTCGGCTCGACGTTCTGGTGGCTGGCGACGGTCGTCGTCTCGCCCCTTGCCATGACGGACCTCCTTGGAGATGTTCAGAGGACATCCAGGTACCCGCGCCCTGGACGCGGTAACGAAGCGGTCCGTCGCCTGACCGACTCACAGATCCCGTCTCAGGCCGGGACGGCGGTGAGCGAGTCGTCGGTGCGGCTGACGCCCGGGCGCGCCTATTCCGGCAGTGGCGAGGACTCCCGGCGCGCTTCGTCCCCGCCCAGCTCGCGGCGGTCCTCGCGCTCGCCGCGCAGGCGGCGCAGCGGCAGGATGCTGAGCAGGATCGCCAGGCCGGCGACCCACCAGGTCGCCGCGTAGCCCTGGGTCGAGGCGAACAGCGAGTGGCCGGCCTCGATGGCCAGCCCGGCGAGCAGCGGGCCGAACATCACCCCGAGCCCGCGGCTGAGGCTGTAGAGGCCGGTCATCGCCCCGTGCGCGCCCTCGGGCATCAGCGGCATCAGCAGCGAGTAGGGCAGGCTCATCAGCATGCCGCCGCCGAGGGCAACCAGCGGCACCGCGACGAGGACCGCCGCCGGCAGGGTCGTCACCCCGGGGACCAGCATGCTGAGGCCGTAGACCCAGAGCCCGACCTCGGTGACCCGCAGGCGCCCGTGGCGGTCGGCGAGCCGGCCGCTGACCAGAGCCCCGGCGAGGACGAGGAGCGCCACCCCGCCGATGATCAGCGAGGCCTGGCCGAGGCTGTAGCCGAGCCCCGCGGTGACGTAGAGGACGACGAAGGTCTTGGTCGCCCCGAGCGCCAGCTCCCAGAGGGCGTTGGCGAGGAGGAAGACCCGCAGGGCGGGGTGCTCGCGCAGCAGCGAGGCCACCTGGCCGAAGGCGCGGCGGGCCGAGGGCGCGGCGGTCTCGGGCGCGCCGGGCTCCGGGCACTGCCAGCGCAGCAGCAGGACGGTGAAGAGGGCGACGCTGAGCGCCAGCAGCCCCGCGTAGAGGCAGAAGGGCAGGAAGACCGAGACGCTGAGCAGGGCCCCGCCGCTGAGCAGCGCGACGCCGGTGCCGAGGCCGCGCCAGCCGGCCTGGGCGCTCTGGGAGCGGCCGGCCACCTCGTCGGGGAGCAGGTCCGGGTAGAGGGCGCGGTAGGGCTCGTAGGCGACGAAGTAGCCGGCGAAGAAGACGGCGACCAGGATCCCCAGCCCGAGGACCGAGCCGACGAAGCCGGCGGCGCACAGGGAGGCGACCATCACCGGCGTGCCGGCGAGCACGAACGGCAGGCGCCGCCCCAGCGGCGTGCGCAGCCGGTCCGACCAGCTGCCGACGAGGATCGGCAGCCACAGGGCCAGCAGCCCCTCGGTGCCGATGATCAGCCCGATCGACGTCGTCGAGGCGCGCTCGCCGCGGGCCACCACGGGCAGGTAGGTGGCGACCGCGGTGACCGCCAGCGCCATCCCGAAGGTCGGCAGCCCGAGCAGGATCAGCCGCCTGCGCGCCTCGCGGCTCACCCGTCCCCCCGGGAGCCGGGCGCGGCGGCGCCAAGAGCCGGCCCCGCCCGCGCGGGGCGGGGCCTGCGGCTCAGCGCTGCACCGAGATCCTCACTGCCCCATTCGAACACCGGGCTCCGCGTGCTCGAACTGCACCGGGCGGGTGAACCGCGTGCCCGGGACGTTGGCGTCCCTCTCGATCTTGCCGAGCGGCAGGATCACCTTGCCCCACGCGCCCTCCAGCATCATCGCGCCGGCGGTGTAGGTCGCCGCGACGGCGGAGCCGATCAGGATCCAGCCGCCGGCGGTTTCCCACCAGCCGGTCCCGGTCAGGTAGTGGATCGCCAGGAAGGCGGCGCCGACCGCGAGCGAGCCGAGCACGGTGAACAGACCGATGCTCTCGGCGATCGCGGCCGCGGCACCGAGTGCCGTGATCGCGGCCAGGGCCAGGAACCAGAACCCCAGCTCGGGGAATTCCCCGGCGGGGATCTTGTAGACGCCGACCGCAACCAGCAGGTTGAGGATGCCGTAGGCAAGCCAGAACGAGCCCCACATCCCGTGCATCGCCGTGGCGATGCCGTCGCGGGCCTTGAAGGCCCACATCCCGGCCAGGAACTGGGCCAAGCCGCCGAACATCGCGGCGAACGGGAAGAGGAACGCGGGCGATTCAGCCGTCCCGTACCAACCGGCGAGGTTGGCGGCGACGATGAAGGTCGCTCCGGCGAAGCCGAACAGGCCGAGGATCGAGGGTGCGGCGATTGGCTGCAGCATCACGCGGGTGTGTTCCCGCATCTCCCGCAGTTCGCCGTGGCCGTTGCCAGTCGAGTCCATCTCGACACCTCCTCGATTGCTTACGTCCCCCGGGTACCCGGCGCGGCGCCGGCGCTCTCGGCGGTGGTCAGCCGCCTGACAGCGGCGGGCGGCGCGGCGCCGCTCAGGCGTTGCGAACTAGGCCGACATCGGTGGCGTAGCGCAGGACGATCCGCTCGGACTTGCCGTCGATCTGCACGCCAACCGCCCGACCCGGCGAGTGCCAGAACTGGATGTAGGGCATCCCGGAGCCGACGACCAGTAGAGCGTCGCAACCTTCCATCGGTTCCTGTGTCGGCCGGGACCACGGACTGACGGGGCAACACCAGCCCCATCGGACGACCCGGCCCACGGATGTTTTTCACATAATTTGTGTGTAAAATAAGGTCGATGAGCAGGATCGACCAGAGCGCCAGCCCCCGTTCGACTCCATCGGTCCTGCCGCTCTGCTGCCAGGCGTGGGCCGCCGAGGCCTCCCGGGCCTGGCACTCCGAGCTCGCCGTCCCCCTCCACCCCAGCGCAGACGCAGCTCCGCAGGGGCGCCATCGTCCGCCGGTCCGCCCCCTCGGCGGAACCGCCCGTCGCCCAGACGGGCGCTGAGCCGGCGCCCGGCCCTCAGGCGGCGAGTCGCCGGCCCCCGCCGCCGGGGAGCTCGGCGAGGGCCTGCTCACGCGTCGCCGCGACCAGCGGCGTGTCGATCAGCCCGAGGATCCCCAGCTGGCGCGTCACCGCCAGCCCCTCGGCGAGCAGGCGCAGCACCCGTCCCTGGCCGGCGAGGCGACGGGCCGCGTGGAGGATCAGGGCGATGCCGGTGGAGTCGATGAACTCGCAGGCGCAGAGGTCGAGGAGGACGTTGCGGCGGGCGGAGACGGCGCTCTCCAGCGCCTCGGCGAGAGGCCCGCTGGTCGCCAGGTCAAGCTCACCCTGGACACGGATCTCCCTCCAGCTGGCCGGCAGGTCGGCCGCGCTCAGATCGAACCTCAACATGAATTACATCGTAACACGATATTTTTTCGCAGATGAAGAACCACCGTCCCCCTCTCGCGCACCTCGGCGACTTCGACGTCAGCCGGCGGGTGCTGACGATCGCCGCCTTCGCGGTGCCGATCGGCGCGGTCAGCGCCTGCGTCGCCTGGGCGCTGCTGCGGCTGATCGGGCTGATCACCAACCTCGTCTTCTACCAGCGCGTCGGCACCGCGCTTGTCGCGCCCAGCGGCGCCCACGACCCGGCCTGGCTGATCCTCCTGGCGCCGATCTGCGGCGGCCTGGTGATCGGCCTGGTCGCCCGCTTCGGCTCGGAGAAGATCCGCGGCCACGGGATCCCCGAGGCGATCGAGTCGATCCTCACCGGCGGCAGCCGCATCCAGCCGCGGGTCGCGGTGCTGAAGCCGCTGAGCTCGGCGATCGCGATCGGCACCGGCGGCCCGTTCGGGGCCGAGGGGCCGATCATCATGACCGGCGGGGCCTTCGGCTCGATCGCCGCCCAGTTCCTCCACCTCAGCGCCGACGAGCGCAAGACCCTCCTGGTCTGCGGCGCCGCGGCCGGGATGGCGGCGACCTTCAACGCGCCGCTGGCCTCCGTCCTGCTGGCGGTCGAGCTGCTGCTCTTCGAGTGGCGGCCGCGCAGCTTCATCCCGGTCGCCGCAGCGGTCGCGGTGGCGACGGCGCTGCGGGTGCCGCTGCTCGGCGGCGGCGCGGTCTTCGCCGCCCCGGCGGGCGCCCTGCACCTCGACGGCGCCTCCTACCTCCTCTGCGTCGCCGCCGGCGGCCTCGCCGGCCTGCTCGCCCTGCTCGCCACCTCTCTCGTCTACCTCTCCGAGGACGGCTTCGCCCGCCTGTCGATCCACTGGATGTGGTGGCCGGCGATCGGCGGCCTGGTGATCGGGCTCGGCGGCCTGGTCGTGCCGCAGGCGCTGGGCGTCGGCTACAACGTGATCGAAGCCGAGCTGAACGGCTCGATCGCCGTCAACCTGCTCGTCGGGATCCTGATCGTCAAGACGCTGATCTGGTCGCTCTCGCTGGGCTCGGGGACCTCCGGCGGCGTGCTGGCGCCGATGCTGATGATCGGCGGCGCCCTGGGCGGCCTGGAGGCGACCATCTTCCCCCACGTCGCCCCCGGCTTCTGGCCGCTGGTCGGGCTGGCCGGGGTGCTCGGCGGCGTCATGCGCTCGCCCCTGACCGGGGTCATCTTCGCGCTGGAGCTGACGCACCGCTATGAAGCGCTGCTGCCGCTGCTGATCGGCGCCACCGCCGCCTACGCGGTCTCGGTCCTCGTCCTGCGCCGCTCGGTACTGACCGAGAAGGTGGCCCGGCGCGGCGTCCACCTGAGCCGCGAATACAGCGTCGACCCGCTGGAGGTGCTGTTCGTCGGCGACGTGATGAGCGACGAGGCCGCTCCCGCCGCCACGGCAACCGGGGCGCCGGTCGTCTTCGCCGACGACACCCTGCGCCGCGTCGCCTACGTGATGGCCGACTCCGGGCAGACGGTGCTGCCGGTCGCCGAGCGCGCCGAGCCGAGCCGGGTCGTCGCCACTGTCGGATTGGAGCAGCTCTTGGCCGGGCGCCTGCGCGACCTCGACGAGGAGCGCCACCGCTCGCGGGTGCTGCGGCCGCTCGACCTGATCGGGCTCGGCCGCGACCCCGAGCCGGACGAGGCGGGGGTCGGGTGAGCCCCGGGCTGCGGCCGGAGGACTACGCGAGGCTGCTGGGCTTCCGCACCGCCCTGCGGCGCTTCCTGCGCTGGAGCGAGGCCGAAGCGCGGGCGGCCGGACTCACCCCCGCCCAGCACCAGCTGCTGCTCGCGGTGCGCGGCCACGCCGGCGGCGAGGAACCGACGATCGGCGAGCTCTCCGAGTACCTGGTGCTGCGCCACCACAGCGTCGTCGAGCTGGTCGACCGCGCCGCCGCCGCGGGCCTGGTCGAGCGGGAGCGCGACGCGACCGACCACCGGCTGGTCCGGGTCGGGCTGACCGCGCTGGGCAAGCGACGGATCGAGGAGCTCTCCCGGCTGCACCTGGAGGAGCTGCGGCGACTGGCCCCGATGCTCGGCGCCCTCCACACCTCACGCACATAGTGCGCCAGGCGCTTCTCCCGGCGACGACGCGATCGCGACATTGACCCCACCCCAGTGGGGTCAATGTCGCGATCGTTTCCAGCACCGGGGCCTATTCCCCCTCGGCCTCGAGCACGGCGGGGACCAGCCGCGCCAGCTGCTCGGCGTCGAGCGAATCTTCGATCGCCGGGAACAGCTGCCGCTCCTCGAAGCGGACGTGGTCATGGAGCAGCCTGCCCAGCTCGCGCAGCTCCTCCAGCGTGCCCTCGCCGGCGTCGAGCCGCAGCGCCTGGCGGCGGATCTCCAGGTGCTCCTCCAGCATCCGGTCGACGCCCTCGCGGTCGACCGGCGCGAAGCGCGCCCACCAGGGCAGGAGCACCTCCTCCTCGACCCGGAAGTGATGGGCGCCGTCCTCGCGCCAGAAGTCGAGGAACCTCACCCGGGCCTCCTCTTCGTCCTCGGCCTCTTTCAGCGCCTTGGCGGTCAGCAGGGCCCGCAGGTGGTCGCGCGAGAGCGGCTGCAGCGCCTCGGCCCGCTTGCCGCGGCGCTGGGGCGTCCCAGGTGCTCCCGCCCCGGCCGTCACCCGCTCGCTCCGGTCTCGTCCAGCGGACGGGCGCCGCGGATCAGCCGCCCCGCCAGCACCGCGCAGACGCAGGCAAAGACGACGAGGAAGACGAAGCCGAGCACGAACTCGCCGGTCGCGTCCTTGACCACGCCCATCACCAGCGGCGGGAAGAAGCCGCCGAGGCCGCCGGCGGCCCCGACGATGCCCGTCGCCGCCCCGGTCGCCTCCGGGAACTCGGCCGGGACCATCTTGAAGACGGCGCCGTTGCCCAGCCCGAGGAAGGCGGCCATCGTCAGGCAGAAGATCGTCACCGGGACGATGCTCGGATCCGAGGCCTGCCAGGCGAGCGCCCCGGCGTCGACGGCGACGCCGAGGAAGCAGGCCATCAGCACCCGGCTCGCCCCCACCCGGTCCGAGAGCCAGCCGCCCACCGGCCGCGCCACGGTCGCCACGACGGTGAAGCCGCCCGCCCGCAGGCCGGCGTCGGTGAGCGAGTAGTCGAACCAGTCCTTGAGCAGCTTCGGCAGGAAGATCGCCATCGCCACGAAGCCGCCGAAGGTGACGAAGTAGAAGAGGGCCAGCCGCCAGAGCCGCCAGCCGGCCCGCAGCACGGCGCCGTAGTCGGTTCGCGGGCGCTCCCCCGGGGCCTCGCGGGCCAGGGCCAGCCAGATGCCGCCGTAGACGGCGATCACCGCGCCGAAGACGATCCCGGCGAACTCCTGGCTGACGCCGTCGCGCAGCGCCGGGATCGAGAAGGCGGCGATCGCCGTGCCGATGTTGCCCATCCCGTAGACGCCGAGCGCGAAGCCCTGGCGCTGCTTGGGGAACCACTCGGCGACGAAGGGGACGCCGACCGCGAAGGAGGCGCCGGCGGCGCCGAGCAGGAAGCCGGCGCCGAGCAGCGCCAGGTAGCTGGAGGCAAAGCCGACCAGGACCGCGGCCCCGGCCGAGTAGAAGAGCATCGCCGCGAAGACCGGCCGGGCGCCGACCCGGTCGGTGAGCAGGCCGAGCGGGATCCGCAGCAGCGAGCCGAGCACCACCGGCACCGCGACCATCACCGCCGTTTCGGTGCTGGAGAGCCCGAGCTGGTCTTCCAGCTTCGGCCCCAGCGGCGCCAGCATCCCCCAGGCGGAGAAGCAGGCGGCAAAGGCAACCGTCGCCAGGATCAGGTTGCGGTTCGAGTCGCTGGGCCTCCCAGACGAGGAGACCCTCCTTGACGTGGTTTCGCGCTTCATCAGCGATGCCTCCGTTGCGCTGGCGACCGTCGCCGCCGATCCTACCCCACGGCCGCCGCCCCGCCCTCCAGCACCGCCCGGGCGGCAAACGGGTAGACCAGGGTCGAGAGCATCGCCGCGCCGACCAGGCCGGCGGCGGTCGGGGATTTCATGTGGCCGTCCTCGACCGCCAGGGTGGTGATCGCGACGACCAGCGGCAGCTCGGTGGCGCAGTAGAGGGCGAGGGCGGCGCGCTGGCGGACGGCCAGGGCCCCCCGGTAGAGCAGCAGCGCGGGCACGCCGCGGACGACGAGGAAGAGGACGAAGAACATCGCCAGCTTCAGCAGCGCGCCGAGTTCGCCCAGCGCCTCGAGGTCGAAGTTCATGCCGCTGTAGATGAAGAAGAAGGGGATGAAGAAGCCGAAGCCGACCGCGGTCAGCTTCGAGTCGAAGACCGCGACCTCGTGCCCCCGCAGGGCGGCGCGGGTGATCATCCCGGCGACGAAGCCGCCGAGCAGGATGTCGAGGTGCAGGTGCCCGGCGAGGCCGACCAGGCCGAAGACCAGGACCACCGTCACCCGCACCGCCAGCTGGTCGGAGGCCTCCAGGGTGCGTTCGATCAGCGGCAGCTCGCGCCAGACCACGCCCATCGAGAGCAGGGCGATCGCCACCGCGATCGCCACGAAGGCGACGAGGATCAGCGCCTCGCGCAGCGGGTGGCCGGTGGAGAGGAAGAGGGTGACGAGGAGGATCGGGCCGAACTCCCCCACCGCCCCGGCGCCGAGCAGATACGTGCCGAAGCGGGTCCGCATCTCGCCCGTGTCGCGGAGGATCGGGATCAGGGTGCCGATCGCCGTCGTCGCCATCGCCGAGCCGGTGTAGACGAAGGAGTCGATCGCCCCGAGCGCCCAGAGCAGCGCGCCGAGCCCGTAGGCGATCGCGATCGAGAGCAGCCAGCCGAAGCCGCCGAG
>DASVWP010000191.1:0-7149 GCA_036393155.1 Solirubrobacterales bacterium
CGCCGATGTAGATCGCGGTCAGGGTCGAGAAGATAAAAGCCTGGAGGGTGGCGATAAGGCCGACCTCGAGGATGAAGAAGAAGAACGCGAGGGGGAAGGTGAGGGCGCCGAGCGCGGCGATCCCGAGCAGCACCGCCAGCCCGCCGCCCATGAAGAGCAGCAGCAGGTGGCCGGCGAGGATGTTGGCGAAGAGCCGGACGGAGAGAGAGATCAGGCGGGCGAAGTGGGAGATCGCCTCGATCACGAAGATCAGCGCCTTGAGGCCGGCGCCCTTGTCCTCGAGACCGGGCGGCAGCCAGCTCGCCAGGTACGGGAAGAAGCCCTTCGCGCGCACCCCTTCGACGTGGTAGGTGAGCCAGACGACCAGGGTGAGGACCAGCGGGATCGAGATGTTGGCGGTCGCGGCGTAGACGGCGAAGCTGGGGATTTCGAGGCCGAAGATCGAGATCTCGTGCTCGGTGTTGGTCGGCAGCGGCAGGAAGCCGATCATGTTCGAGAACCAGATCCAGAAGAAGAGGGCGGCGATGAAGGGGAACCAGCGGACCGCCGTTTTGCCCTGCATGCTGCCGCCGGCGATCGTGTTTTTCGTCAGGTCGTAGGCGACCTCGACGGCGGTCTGGACCCGGTTGGGCTTCTGCACCATGCGACGGGCGATCCAGACCATCGTGAAGATCGTCAGGGCGCTGGCGAGGATCAGGTAGAAGACCGCTTTGTTGATGCTGAGGTCGACGCCGCCGATGTGGATCGAGATCCACGGTTCGAGTTTGAACTCGTTCTGCGGCTTGAAGGCTTCGTTCTTGCCGTCGTTGCCGAAGATCAGCAGCATCAGGATCGCCAGCGCGAGGTAGACCCCGAGGCCGATGAAGACCTTGGTCTTGGTGCTCATGCCGTCGCGCCGCGGGGCGCCGCCGGGCGCCTGCACCGCTGCCTGCTCCGTGCTCACGCGATCCCCTGGCTCTCGGGACGGTCGTCGAACAGGTGCGCCAGGCCCTGGGCGGCGAAGGAAGCGGTGAAGAGGACCGCCAGCAGGACCGCCGCGGCGAGCCCGGACTGCCGTTCGGCGATGCCGACGAGGAGGACCGCGGTGGCCATCAGCCAGACACGGCCGAGGGTCGTGGCGGCGATGATCCCCATCGCCTTCTGCCGGTTGCGGGCGCGCAGCTGTTCCTGGGAGCGGCGATTGGCGAGCGCCTGGATTCCGCGCTGGCCGAGCCAGGCCGCGGCGGCGACCGCATACCCGAGCAGGGGCAGATCCGCGATCAGGAAAACGACCAGCGCGGCAGCGAGCAGGAGAAGGTCGACGTACTTGGGAGGAGACATAAATCAGGGAAAAACAGGAAAAGCAGAGCTAACGCCCGACTCGGGGCTGAGCGGGCGGGCAGGGGCGACTATATCCGAAAGGCCCCGCGTTTGGCTTTCTGAAGCGGGTTAGTGAGGGTTGCCACTACCCCTCCCCACCTCCGACGGCGGCTCGCTGGCCTGCTCGGCCGCGTTATCGAGCGCGATCGCTTCGAACTCGCCGGTCTCCGGGTTGACCCGGCCGCGTCGCAGCTTGAGGATCTCCAGCACGTAGATCAGGTAGACGCTGTAGGCGAGGGCGGCGAGGATCAGGGCGACGATCAGGGCGGTCCAGCCGGCGTGGAAGTGGCCGTGGTTGTCGCTGTAGGGCACGAACCGCAGGGCCAGTGCCAGCGCCGCCATGACGAAGGTCCAGGCGTAGAGGTAGGCGACCGTCCGCCGCTGCGAGAAGCCGATGTTGGCCATCCGGTGGTGGAAGTGCCAGGCGTCGGCCTGGTAGATCGGCTGGCGGTATTTGAGCCGCTTGGCGACCACGAAGCCGGTGTCGAGGATCGGCACCGCGAGGACGATCAGGGGGAAGGCGAGGGCGATCACCGCGTTCGTCTTCAGCGCCCCCTGGACCGAGGTGGTGGCGAGCAGGAAGCCCAGCAGCCCGGAACCGGTGTCCCCCATGAAGCTCGAGGCGGGCGGGAAGCCGTGGCGCAGGAAGCCAAGCGCGGCCCCGCCGGTCAGCGCCGCCAGCACCCCGGCCGCGTTGCGTTCCAGCGAAAGGGCGATGATCGCCAGGGTGATCGCGGCGATCGTGCAGACGCCGGCGGCGAGGCCGTCGACGCCGTCGAGGAAGTTGATCACGTTGACCACGGCGACGATCCCCAGCACGGTGAGCGGGTAGGCGGTCCAGCCCAGCTGGAAGCCGCCGATGAAGGGGAGCGTCAGGTTGTCGACCCGCACCCCGGCGAGCACCGGGATCGTCGCCGCGGCGATCTGGCCGATCAGCTTCGGCAGCGCCGGCAGGCCGCGGACGTCGTCGACGACTCCGACCGCGGCGATCGCGATCGCCCCCAGTAGGATCGAGCGGCTCTCCCCGTCGCCGGGCAGCCAGATCCAGCCGGCGACCTCGGCGCCGGCGAGAATCGCCAGGCCGGAGAGTCGCGGCATCGGCCGGTCGTGCAGGCCGCGGGGCTTGGGCATGTCGATCGCGCCGACGCGGAAGGCCAGCCGCTCGGCGTAGGGGACCAGCAGCCAGGCGATCGCCGCGGCGACGACAAAGGCGAGGACGGCGTCGGTGGTCGTTGCCACTTGGAGGAGGCTATCCCGGACTGGGGATGGCGCTGAGGGCGGCGTCGACCAGCAACGCCGGGTCGCGCGGGTGCAGGACGCCGACCGGGGTCGTGCGCTTGCGCAGCTCCAGGGCGTCGGGGTCGTCCAGCACGCGCAGCCTTCCTTCGGCGATCAGCGCCTCGTCGACCCCGCCCATGCGGCCGGCGAAGGTCGTGAAGACCGGCGTCCCCAGCGCCACCGCCTCGCGGTTCATCGTGCCCCCGGCGCTGACCACGAGGTCGGCGTAGGCGATCAGGCTCTGGGCGTCGACCGCGCGCTCGGGGACGATCAGGTTCGGCGCCGCCAGCGCCCGCACCGCCTCGCCCTGCTTGTCGGTGCGCGGGATCACCACCGCCTGCGCCTCGGTGGCGGTGGCGGTGGCGAGCCGGTTGATCGTCAGCCCGTAGACGTCGTTGGGCGCGTGGTACTCGGAGGTCTCGGGAGGAGGACGGACGACGACGAGGACCTTCTCGCGGTCGAGGCCGAGCTCGTCCAGCACCGCCGTGTCCGGCTCGAAGTCGGCCAGGTAGTACTCCTCCTTCAGGCCCGGGTAGCGGCAGAGCTTCGCGCCCTTGGCACCAAGCCTGGCCAGTCGCTCGACGGGGATCGTCTCCGGGGCGAGGACGCGGCGGGCAAGCCGAAACGCGATCTGGCGCTGCAGGCGGGCGAACTCGTAGTCCTGCATCTGCACCGAGGGGATCCGCAGGGTCGCCGAGACGACGGCGAGGTCGACCGATCCATGGGCGATCGCCAGTTCCGGCCGCTGCCGCCAGACGAGGCGGGTGAGGCTCGCCGAGCGGCTCGCCACGGCCCGCCCCTTGGCCAGCCTCGAGGCGCCGCCGTGGGCCCCGACGGCCGTGTAGGGCAGGCCGAGACGATCGAGGATCCCCAGCGTCTGGCCGTACTCGCGGGCGGTGACGAAGACCTCGTCGCCCCGCTCCTGGAGACGCTCGATCAGCGGGCGAAGCACCAACGGGTGCGCCGCCGCCGTGCAGTCGACCCAGACGCGCAAGCGCTCAGACGGAGGCGGGTGAGAGCTGCGGGTAGAGCGGGAAACGGTCCATCAGGGCGCCCGTGCGAGCGGAGAGGGCCTCCTTCTCGGACTCGAAGTCGGGCCCGAGGGCGGCGGCGATCACCGCGGCGATCTCCTCCATCTCCTCCTCGCCGAGACCGCGGGTGGTCAGCGCCGGGGTGCCGATCCGCAGCCCGGAGGGGTTCATCGGCGGGCGCTCGTCGAAGGGGATCGCGTTGCGGTTGACCGTGATCCCGACCTCCTCCAGCCGGTCCTCGGCGGTCTGGCCGTCGAGCCCGGTCGGGGTGAGGTCGACCAGCACGAGGTGGACGTCGGTGCCGCTGGTGAGCACCGGGATGCCGCCGGCTTCCAGGCCCGCGGCCAGCGCCCTGGCGTTGGCGATCGTCTGGCGCTGGCGCTGGCGGAACGGCTCGCTGGCGGCGATGTGCAGGGCCACCGCCTTGGCGGCGACCGTGTGCATCAGCGGCCCGCCCTGCTGACCGGGGAAGATCGCTTTGTCGATCGCTTTCGCGTGTTCCTCGCGGCAGAGGATCATCCCGCTGCGCGGGCCGCAGAGCGTCTTGTGGATCGTCGTCGTCACCACGTCGGCGTGCGGCACCGGATTGGGGTGCTCGCCGGCGGCGACCAGGCCGGCGAAGTGCGCCATGTCGACCATCAGCTTGGCGCCGACGGAGTCGGCGATCTCGCGGAAGGCGGCGAAGTCCAGCTGCCGCGAGTAGGCGGACCAGCCGGCGACGATCAGGGCCGGCCTGTGCTCCTCGGCGAGCCGCGCGACCTCGTCCATGTCGACCCGCAGGTCCTCGCGGCGGACGTGGTAGGGGATCGGGTTGTAGAGCTTGCCGGAGACGTTGATCTTCATCCCGTGGCTGAGGTGGCCGCCATGGTCGAGCGCCATCCCGAGGAAGGTGTCCCCCGGTTCGAGCAGCGCCATGTAGACGGCGTTGTTGGCCTGGGCGCCGGCGTGCGGCTGGACGTTCGCGTGCTCGGCCCCGAAGAGCTCCTTGGCGCGGTCGATCGCCAGCTGCTCGGCGACGTCGACCTCCTCGCAGCCGCCGTAGTAGCGGCGTCCGGGAAATCCCTCGGCGTACTTGTTCGTCAGCACCGAGCCGACCGCGTCGAGCACCGCCTGGGGGACGAAGTTCTCCGAGGCGATCATCTCCAGCGTCCGCTGCTGGCGGCGCAGCTCGGCGTCGAGCACGCCGGCGATCGCCGGGTCGACCTCGGCCAGCGGCGCGGTCTGGAAGTTGTCGGGCAGCTCGCTCATCGCTTCCTGGCGACCATACCAACGGCCCGGGATACACCGGGCACGTGAGGGCCCGGCGAGCCGAGGCCGACGGAGGCCAGCGCGGCGGCGAGGTCGCCGTCGGAGAGGGCGCCCTGGCGCAGGATCGTCCAGCCTCCCTCCTCCTCGATCGCCGAGATGTCGACCACGGTCGAGGGCAGGCCGGTCAGCTCGCCGCCGTCGATCGCCAGGTCGGCGCCGGCGACGATCGCCTCCGGCACCTCCTCGAAGCGAGCCGGCGCCGGCGCGCCGCTGAGGTTGGCCGAGGTCTGGAAGACCGGGCACATCGCGCCGGCCAGCGGGCCGCCGATCAGGCGGATGCCGAGGCGGCCCAGGTCGGCGCGACAGGCCAGCGGGTAGCGCTCCTGGCGGTTGGCGACCACCAGCGTCACCGGTCCGGGCAGGAGGGCGCTGAGGGCGGCCGCGGTGCGCGGGCCGAGCCCCTCGACCAGCTCGCGCAGCGCCAGCGGCGAGAAGTACATGACCGCCGAGGGTTTGCCGTCGTCGCGTCCCTTCAGCTGGTGAATGCGGGCGATCGCAGCCGCGTCGAGCGGGTCGCAGGCCAGGCCGTAAAGGCCGTCGGAGGGGAACGCGGCGACCCCGCCCCCGGCGATGCAGCGCTCCAGCGCCCGGCGCGCCGCCCCCGCCCCGTCGCGCTCGATCGAGACGACCTCGCTCACCGCTCCCCCACCACCACGCGCTCGATCCCGGCGAGATCCTTCCGCACCTCGATCCCGGCGAATCCGGCACCCCGCATCAGCTCCGCCACCCTCCCGGACTGCCCGTCCCCCACCTCCAGCGCCAGCGTGGCTGAGCTTTCATTCGCATAGCGGTTGAAACCTCGACCGCATTCCGCCAGCAGGGCGCGAATCGCGTCGAGGCCGTCGGGACCCGCGAGCAGCGCCTCGCGCGGCTCCCAGTCGCGGACCTCGGGCTGCAGCGTCGGCCAGTCGCCGTCGGCGATGTATGGGAGGTTGGCGAGGAGGAGGTCGAAGGCGCCACCCCGCGCATCGCTCTCCTCATCCGGCCAGGTGCCCTCGGCGAAACACACCCGGTCGGCGAGGCCGAGGCGCGCGGCGTTGGCGCGGGCCACTTCCAGCGCCGCGGGCGAGGTGTCGGTGGCGGTCACCGCACTGTCCGGCACCTCCTCGGCGACGGCCAGGGCGATCGCTCCCGATCCGGTGCCGACGTCGAGCACGCTCCGCGGCCGCCGCTCCAGCGCCACTTCGACCAGCAGCTCGGTCTCCGGCCGCGGCACCAGGACCCGCGGGTCGACGGCCAGCTCGAGGTTGCGGAACCCCTTGCGCCCGGCGATGTAGGCGACCGGCTCGCGCCGCAGCCGCCGCCGCACCAGCTCGCCGAATTGCCTTGCGGCAGCCGGCGGCACGCCCGCCTCCGGCTCCGCCGCCAACCGCGCCCGCTCCCAACCCGTCGCCTCGCAGAGCAGCAGCTCCGCGTCGAGCCGCGGCGTCTCGACCCCCGTCGCCCGCAGCGCGTCGACCGCGCCGCCGAGCGCGTCGCGGACCGACGCATCCGACATTGACCCCACTCCAGGTGGGTGAATGTCGGATGCGCTCATGCGGTCGAGGCTGCAGCCTCTAGGCGTTGTCTCTTCTCCTCGGCGGCGAGCGCCTCGGTGAACTCCGAGAGCTCACCGGCCAGCACGCCGTCGAGGTTGTGCGAGGTGAGCTTGATCCGGTGGTCGGTGACGCGGCCCTGGGGGAAGTTGTAGGTGCGGACCTTCTCCGAGCGCTCGCCGCTGCCGACCTGCGCCTTGCGCTCGGCCGCCACCTTGGCCTGCTGCTCGGCCAGCTCGCGCTCATACAGGCGCGCCCGCAGCACCCGCATCGCCGCCGCGCGGTTCTGCAGCTGGGACTTCTCGTCCTGCATCGAGACGACGATCCCGCTCGGCTTGTGGGTGATGCGCACCGCCGAGTCGGTCGTGTTGACCGACTGGCCGCCGGGGCCCGAGGAGCGGTAGACGTCGACCTTGAGCTCGTTGTCGTTGATCTGCACGTCCACCTCCTCCGCCTCCGGGAGCACGGCCACGGTCGCGGCCGAGGTGTGGATCCGCCCCTGGCTCTCGGTCTCCGGCACCCGCTGCACACGGTGGGTGCCGCCCTCGAACTTGAAGACCGAGTAGGCGCCCTCGCCCTTGACCGCGAAGGTCACCTCCTTGAAACCGCCGGAATCGGAGGCCGACTGCGAGAGAACC
>DASVWP010000192.1:0-13043 GCA_036393155.1 Solirubrobacterales bacterium
CGTGAAGCTCGCCGGCTCGCTCGGCATCGGCGCGGACGCCTTGCTGGACGGCCTCGCCTGGACCCCCGGCTGGACGCGGGAGGGCGAGTTCACGCCGGCCGGTGAGGGATCTGACGCCGCCTGAGAGGCGCCGCGCTTCGTTAAGAAGGGGGGTCCACTTTCGCTGTTTCTCGCACTGTTAGGTGTGCGAGCAGCGAAGACAGCAGCCAGCGGGACGCCTCGGCCAGGCGCGCCCGCCGCGCTTCTTAATAAAAAAGTTGCCGGAAATCGGCCGCTCATACGACGGGTAGGTAGGGATGAACGTTTCCGTCGATAGCCGAGCGACACCGGACCTGCGCCAAGTTGGTCCGACCTTGCCAATCGCCCTGACTCCGATTGGCAAGGTCGGACCCTGCGTATTCCGCTTGGGCGCGCGGAATGGAGCGGTGCCGAGCGCGCCCGAGTGTCTACCACCCAATACGGAGATCGGTGATGGCCGCTAGCCATTCCTCCTCTGGCACTCGCCCCAGCCGCGCTCGCTCCTCGGCTCGGAGCCCCGCGCTCTCGGACCTCGATCGTCGCATCCTCGACCTCGTCTCCTTTCTCCGGGTCCTGACCCAGACGCAGCTCGCCAGATCGATGTCGCCCGAGATCCCACCACGAACGATTCGCTATCGAACCGCGCGCCTCGCCAAGCTCGGCCTGATCGGGCGCACGCGGCCTTACCGGGAACGCGGCTCGGCGCCGCATCATCTGTGGCCGACGCGGAAAGGCGAGGCGGTGGCGGCGGGAGAGCCGCCGCCGCGTGGGGGAGAGCGCCGCGAGCCCAACCCTCTGTTCCTCTCCCACGCCGCCGCGATCAGCGAGCTGTACGTGGCGCTGAGCACCGAGCCGCCGGAGGGGCTGCAGCTGGTCGGCTTCGAGCGCGAGGCAGAAGCGCGGGAGGCGTTCCGCGGCTGGGACGGCACGGCGCACGCCGTGGCGCCCGACGCTTGCGTCCGGATCGCCGAGGCAGACGGCTGCGTCCTGGTTGGCCTGGTCGAGCTTGACCGCGGGACGATGTCCAACCGCCAGCTCAAGTCAAAGGCCAAGTGCTACGGGGAGTACGTGGACCTCGAAGGCTGGCGGGAGCGCCACGACTTCTGCCCGGCGCTCCTCTTCCTCACCACCAACGAGAAGCGGGCGCGCTCGTTCCTCTCGATCTGCGGCCGCGCGGTCGACCGGCGGCAGATGCTCGTCGCCGCCTGCGGGTTGGCACGCGACATCGGTCGCTCTCTCATAGCCCCGGATTGGCTGGCGGGCGAGGAGGAACGCGGCGACTTCCTCGCGATCCTCCGCGGCGCTCGGCAGCCCTACGACGATGAGCGCGAGCAGGAGGAGGCCGAGCGGCGGAAGGAAGACGCCGAGCGCGAGCGCCTGCGCTCCGACCCCGCCGCCCTTCGCGAGCGCCTGCGCGACTGGCGCCATCGCGACTGGGGCGGCGAGCGCCTTGGTCCGGCCGTCGCCGCTGCGCTGGAGATCACGATCAAGCGCGAGGGGGACCTGGAGGGCGTCGAGCGCGAGGCGCTGCGGGCGCTCGGCGCGATGTTCGCCGACCCCCTGCGCCCCGAACTCGCCGAGGGCAAACAGGCGCATCGTTCTCGACGAGCTCGCCGGGCACCACCGCGCCCGCCAGCTCGGAGAGGTGGACGACCTCGCCCGGCGCTTCGGCGAGGGCCCGGCGCTGCGCAAGGCCCGTGGCCGTCTCGAAGCCGGCGAGCTGCTGGCAGCGGATGACACCTCCTCGCTACAGCAGGAAGCGGCCAACGACCAGCGCTCCCGCGCCGAGCAGGAGCGGCTGCGCTTGGACTACCTCGCCCGGCGAGAGGAACGGGCACGGAGCCGCGCCAAGTCCCAGGGCCTCGTCGCCCGCCTTCGCAGCGGACCGGATGCATTCCTCGAGGAGATCGACCGCGAAGCGCTGCGGGTCTGCCGCTCCTGCGAGGAGATCGCCTATCCGGATCCCCGGCGGCCGAGCTATGAACGCGGGAGCCGCGACGTTGCCTTCCGCTGTCACTTCTGTGACGGCAGGGATCTCGCGGGATGGGCGCCGACCGGGGGAGACGACCGCGGGGCCGTCGACCTTCACGAGAGGTCCGATCCATGAGCAAAGGCCCGGGCGATCTTCCGGACCAGGTGCGCAGAGAGGTGCGCCGCATCCTCGACGCCGAGGCGCGGCGCCTACTCGCCAAACAGCTTGACCATGATTCGGTCGCGCCCGCGTCCCTTGCCGATCGTCACCGACTCCACCGTGGCGCGAATAAGCCCGCGCTGAGCCTCAAGGCTGAGCCGATCCCAATCCGCCATCGTCACGGTAAGCGTCGAACGCGCATCCCGTAGCTGTTCGTCTCGCTCCCTGGCGGCGTCTCGTGCCTCGCGAAGTTCGGCAAGCCTTTCCTGCGCCGCCCGCTCGTCCTCGACCCCGGCGAAGGCGCGGATGGCCGCGTCGAGGTCAGCCTGCGCTTTCTCGTGAGCCGCCGCCGCATCGCGGGCGTCCTGCTCGGTCGACGCCCGGCCCTCCTCGTCGGCAAGGCGCCTCCGGGTCGCCTCGACCACTGCCTCCTCGACCATCTCTGCGCTGATCGTCATTCGATGCTCGCAGTCCCCGACCGGCGGGCAGCGATAGAAGGGATAGGTGCGGCCGTTCTGTTTCTGCGTGCCGACGACCATCCTCGCGCCCTCGTCGCAGTGCAGGACTCCGAGCCGGGCAAGCAGGCGGTCGGACTTTGGCCGCGGGCCACGGGGAACCTTGTTCCGCTGCACCCGGTCGAACAGGTCGCGGGCGACGATCGCGTCGTGTGCCTCCGTGTTCACCAGCTTGCCGAAGTGGATCTCGCCGAGATAGAGGCGGGAGGAGAGCATCGATTGGACGCCGTGGTAGCTGCGCTCGATCCCGTGCTCGCCGAGGAAGGCGCGGATGTCCTTGATCGTCGCCCCTTTGTCTCGCATCTCGAACGCCTCGACCACGATGGGCGCCTCGGCGGTCGCGACGAGCCGCCCGTCTTCGCCCGTCTCCAGCCCCGGCGGGATATCGGGGAAGGGGCAGACCCCGCGGGCAACGGCGCTCGCCTGGGCCTCGGCGGTGCGCTCCCCGACCGAGCGGCGGTAGTACTCGGCGAAGGCGCCCATCATCGTGCCCGACAGCCATTGCGCCGCGGTCTTTTCCGAGACAGCGCCGTAGTCGACTGCCAGGACTTCGCCGCCGGCGGCCTCGACTCGCGAGACGACTTCGCCCTGGACGCGCAGGCTGCGGACGAGGCGGTCGAAGTAGCCGACGATCAGCACGCTCGCCTTCCCTGCCTCGATCGCTTCGATCGCCTCCCGCAGACCGCGGCGCTCCTCCAGCGGCTTGCCGCCGGAAACGTCGATTTCGTCGGCGGTGCTCTTGAGCTTCAGGCCCTGCCGCTCGCAGGTTTCCTTGATCCGGGCGAGCTGGTCATGCGGAGAGACAAAGGAGTCCTCGCGGCCCGGTTTCTTGCCGCGCTGCTTGCGCTCAGAGACTCGGATGATGCCGATGGCGGCTCGTGCTGCCATTACTGCAATTATAGCTCACCGTGTCGGCGCGGGGATAGAAGTAGAGGACCACGGTCCGGCCCTTGAAGTCGGAGAGCTTGACGAGATCGCCGTCTCGGTTGGGCAATTCGAAGTCCGGAGCTTTGTCGCCTACTTCGAGCACTGCCCAAACCTACTGACAGGAGCCTGGAAAGGGCGGAGCGGTTGGGCGGCCCCGACGTCGTCTGATTGATCGAGGTTGGTTGCACCTGACAAAAATGGATTTACCCCGTTATTTGGACGAAATGCGTAGTTAGGGCCTACGCAAAATTGTGGATTCCTTCGAATCCAGCGGAGGTGGGGAGAAAGGGAGACCCGGACGCGACAGCCAGTCGGTGGTGCCGCCACGGCGCGGCCCACCATGAGAGGAGTGAGCATGCGAACGAGGAAGCTGTTGGCAACCTTGCTTTCCAGCCTGATCCTTGGCGCATTCCTAGCGCCAATCGCAGCGGCTAACCCATCGCCGCCGACCGAAGGAGGCAACGGCGCAGGCAAGAGCGGGCAGTGCACTGGCCCGAATGCCGAACGCCCAAGCTCCTGCAAGAGCCAGGGGGGTCCCGGAAACCAGCCCTAGCTCGAGTTAGCAGGCCCAAACGGCTCTGGCACTGGGGGACCTCCTCCGGTGCCCGGGCCGGGGCGGGCGCGGGGCCCTTCGTCAGTCCTCGCGGCCGGGGTCCTGGCCGTCCTCGTCGGCGTCCATCTCGTCGTCGCCCTGCTCGAGGGCGGTTTCGGAGACCGAGCCGGCGGCGCCGGGGTGGTAGTGCGTCTGGAAGGTCTCGAGGATGCGGTCGCGGCCGTCCTCGTCGATCGGCGTCTCCTCGGAGATGCGGACCCAGTCGGCGCCCTCGTAGGCCTCCATGTTGAAGACCTCCTGGTCGATCGAGGCGGAGTCGTCGACCACGACGACGACCTCGGTCTGGGGGTTGAAGTAGGTCCCGGGCTGCATCAGCAGCTCCTCGACCTCGTAGAGGTTGTCCTCGGGGCCGGCCATCAACTCGATCCTATGAGATCTTCCAGCTGTCGTTGCGTCTCCGCCTCGACGTCGACCGGCTCCAGGCCCTTGTGCAGGCGCCGCTGGTTGCGGGCGACGACCAGCTGGCGGACTTCCTCGCGCAGCTCGGCGTCGATCGACTCACGCGGGTGGGCGGGTCCGTCCCCGGCGACCAGCAGCCGCGCAGCCTCGGCGTCGACGTCCAGCGGGGCCTCGCCCCGGCGCTGCCGGCGCTCGGATTTCGCCTCCAGCATCTGGCGCACCTCGGCCGCCTGGATCGCCGGGTCGACGGGCGGCGGCGGACCGGTGCCCGTCCGCGGCGCGGGCGGCTCGCGGAGGATTGCGAACGGCCCCCGCCCGTAGGTGTCCCAGCCGCTGCCGAAGCGCTTCAGGGCGACCCCGATCAGCGGCGCGGCGACCCCCGTGAAGAGCAGCACCGCAGCTCCCTTCTGCACTGCCGACATCGCCAGCGGCAAGTCCACCTCAGAAGCGTATCCCCCCACATAGGGGGTGACCATCCGCTAGGCTTCCGGTGGTTGACTGACCAGTCAATCGGGCGGAACGTCAGCCTGCCGGCGGCGCTCCACAGACTTCGCAAAGCACCGACGAAAAGGAGCTCCGAGCGGTGGTTGACTTCACCCTGACCGACGAGCAGAAGGATCTGCGCGAGCTGGCCCACAGCTTCGCCGAGAAAGAGATCCGCAAGGTCGCCTGGGAGTACGACAAGGACGGCACCTGGCCGCAGGACATCATCGACAAGGCCTGGGAGGTCGGGTTGATGAACACCCACATCGCGGAGGCCTACGGCGGCCCCGGGCTCGACTACCTCTCGGGCTGCCTGATCGAGGAGGAGATCGGCTGGGGCTGCTCGGGCATCGGCACTTCGCTGATGGCCAACGGCCTCGCCTGCGCCCCGGTCAGCCTCGGCGGCTCCGAGGAGACCAAGAAGAAGTACCTGGGGATGCTGACCGAGGAGCCGAAGCTGGCCTCCTTCTGCCTCACCGAGCCCGACGCCGGCTCCGACGTCTCGGGGATGAAGACCCGCGCGGTCAAGAAGGGCGACAAGTACGTCATCAGCGGCTCCAAGTGCTTCATCACCAACGGCAGCTACGCCGACTGGTTCACGGTCTACGCCAAGACCGACCCGGACGCCGGCCACCGCGGGATCAGCGCCTTCGTCGTCGACGCCAACCTCCCCGGGGTGACGGTCGACAAGAAGGAGGACAAGATGGGCCAGCGGGCCTCCAACACCGCGACCATCTCCTTCGACGAAGTCGAGATCCCGGCCGAGAACCTGCTGGCCGAGGAAAACAAGGGCTTCAAACTGGCGATGATGACCCTCGACCGCACCCGTCCCGGGGTCGCGGCGATGGCCGTCGGGATCGCCCGCGCGGCCTTCGAGTTCGCCTCGGAGTACTCCAAGGAACGGGTCCAGTTCGGCGTCCCGATCGCGATGCACCAGGCGATCCAGTTCATGATCGCCGACATGTCGACCAAGGTCGACGCGGGGCGGCTGCTGATGTGGCAGTCGGCGGTGATGCTCGACCAGGGCAAACGCAACACGCTGGTCTCCTCGCAGGCCAAGCGCTTCGCCGCCGACTCGGCGATGGAGGTCACCACCGACGCCGTCCAGGTCTACGGCGGCTACGGCTTCATCAAGGAGTACCCGGTCGAGAAACTGATGCGCGACGCGAAGATCATGCAGCTCTACGAGGGGACGAGCCAGATCCAGCGCCTGGTGATCGCCCGCGAGGTGCTGCTGCCGCGCAACATCGACGAGCGCACCCCGGAGGCCGAGGCCAAGCAGGCCGACGCCGCCCGCGACTCGCAATCTGAGCAGGCCGCCGCTACGGTCTGATGCATGGACGTCTCCGAGCGTGCCGCTGCGGGTAAGGCGGCGCGCTCGGGGGCGAGCCGCTCCAGTCACGCCGGCTGGGATCCGCCGGCGGGCCGCGAGGATCCGGTCGCGATCCTCGAGCGCCAGGCCCTGACCCGGGTCCCCGAGCTGGTCCCGATCCGCTACGGGCGGATGGCCGCCTCGCCGTTCGCCTTCTTCCGCGGCGCCGCCGCGGTGATGGCCGCCGACCTCGCCGCGACGCCGGTCAGCGGCCTGCGCGTCCAGGCCTGCGGCGACGCCCACCTCTCCAACTTCGGCGCCTTCGCGGCGCCCGACCGCCGGCTCGTCTTCGACCTCAACGACTTCGACGAGTCGCTGCCCGCTCCCTGGGAGTGGGACGTCAAGCGGCTGGCCGCCAGCTTCGCGATCGCCGGTCGCGAAAACGGCTTCAAGCGGCGCCAGCGCGAGTCGGCGGTGAGGACCGCGGTGGCGACCTACCGGGACGCGATGCGGACCTTCGCGGTGATGCGCAACCTCGAGGTCTGGTACGCCCGGCTCGACGTCGAGTCGGTGCTCGGTCAGGTCGAGGAGGCCGCCGACCCCAAGCAGCTGAGGAGGGTCCGCAGGGGGATCGCGAAGGCGCGATCCAAGGACAGCCTGCGGGCGCTGGAGAAGCTGACCGAAACGGTCGACGGCGAAATCCGCTTCCGCAGCGAACCGCCGCTGCTGGTTCCCGGAGCGCAGCTGGCGGAAGAGTCCGGCGCCGGCGTCGACCTGGAGGAGATGCTGCAGCGCGTCCTCGCCGCCTACCGCGACAGCCTCTCCCCGGATCGCCAGCACCTGCTCGACGGCTACCGGTTCCGCCAGATCGCCCGCAAGGTGGTCGGCGTCGGCAGCGTCGGCACCCGGGCCTGGGTCGTCCTGCTGACCGGCGCCGACGACGCGGACCCGCTCTTCCTCCAGGCCAAGGAGGCACAGGCCTCGGTGCTGGAGCCCTATGCCGGCACCAGCCGCTTCCGCAACCACGGCCGCCGGGTGGTCGAAGGCCAGCGCCTGATGCAGGCGGCAAGCGACATCTTCCTCGGCTGGTGCCCGGCCGCCGGGCTGGAAGGCGAGCGCGACTTCTACGTCCGCCAGCTCTGGGACTGGAAGCGCTCGGCCGAGGTCGAGCGGCTGGCTCCGCAGGGTCTCGAGGTCTACGGGCGGATGTGCGGTTGGACCCTGGCCCGCGCCCACGCCCGCTCCGGCGACCGCGTCGCGATCGCCGCCTACCTCGGCGCCGGCGACTCCTTCGACCGCGCGATCGCCGCCTTCGCCGAGGTCTACGCCGACCAGAACGAGCGCGACCACGAGGCGCTCGTGGCGGCGATCGCCTCCGGCCGCGTCGAGGCGCTCGACCTCTAGCGCCGGCCCCCGCGGCCGGACCTGGGCGAGAGCCTGCTAGGACGCCGTGGGCGTCGGCTCGACCGGTGGCGGCGGGGCCCGCGGTTCCCGCTCGGCCTCGGCCTCCAACTCGTCGAAGCGCTTCGTGGGCAGGCGGCGGGTGGCGAAGAAGGAGGCGAGGACGAGGAGGCCGGCGCAGAGGAACGCGGTCTTCAGCGCCGAGAGCTGGGCGCTTTCGTACTCGCCGACCAGCGCCGCCGTGGTTTCGGGGTCGAGCCCCGCTTCGCGGGCGCCCGCTTCGACCTGGGAGGCGGCGACGAAGCTGGTGCCGGCGCTGATCCGCACCTGCACCTGTTCTTCGAGCTCGCCGGAAATCTTCGGGTTGGCGGCGATGTTGGCGGAGAAGGCGGCGATCAGGCCGGTGATCACGATCGCCCCGAGGAAGGCGGTGCCGAGCGAAGAGCCGAGCTGCTGCGCGGTGTTCTGCAGCCCGCCGGCCTCGCTGCGGTCCTCGTCGCCGACCGCCGACTGGACCACGTTGCCGAGCTGGGAGACGACCAGGCCCATGCCGACGCCGAGCACGCCCATCGCGACCAGGAAGGAGGCGTTGTCCAGATGCGGCTCGACGGTGTCGAGCAGCAGGAGCGTCGAGGCGAAGACGATGCCGAGCCCGAGCCGGACCAGGAGCCGCGGCGGGAAGCGCTTGGCGAGCGCCGAGCCGGCGAGGGCGCTGACGAACAGGCCGACGGAGGCCGGCAGCATCCGCACCCCGGTTTCCAGCGCGTCCAGCCCCTGGACGATCTGCAGGAACAGCGGCACGGTGAAGAAGACCCCCATCAGGGTCAGGTTCTGGGCCAGCAGCGTGGCCACGCCGCCGCGCAGGCGCGCGATCCCGAGCAGGCGCAGGTGGACCAGCGGCGCCTCGCCGCGCCGCTCGCGCCGTCGCTCCCAGGCGCTGAAGGCGGCGAGGATCAGGGCCCCGGCGGCGATCACGAACGGGGTCAGCGAGAAGCCGAACGGTTCCAGCGGTGAGCTGCGCGGCTGCAGCCAACCCCAGTTGCTGGCCTGCAGGACGCCGAAGACGAGCGTCCCCAGGCCGAGCGCCGAGAGGATGCCCCCGACCCAGTCCAGGCCGGAGGCGGCGCTGAGCTTCGGGGGCTCGCGGATCAGCCTGCTGCCGAGGAGGATCCCGATCGCGACCACGACCTCGCCGGCGAAGACCACCCGCCAGGAGAGCTCGGTGGTCGCCCAGCCGCCGAGGATCGGCCCGACCGCGATCCCCGCTCCGGCGACGCCGCCGAGCACCCCGTAGGCGAGCGCCCGGTCCTGGCCGCGGAAGTTGCCGGCGACCAGCGCCACCATCGCCGGCAGGACCAGGGCGGCGCCGATCCCCTCCAGCACCGACCAGCCCAGGGTCAGCACCGGCACGCTCCAGGAGGCGGCGGTCAGCGCCGATCCGCAGCCGTAGATGCAGAGCCCGATCACGAAGGCGCGGCGGCGCCCGATCAGGTCGCCGATCTTGCCGCCGGTCAGCATCAGCCCCGCCATCACCAGCGCGTAGAGCGCGATCACCGCCTGGATCGTCGTCACCGTGGTGTCGAAGTCGGCGACCAGCTGGGAGATCGCGACGTTCATCACCGCCTGGTCGAGGACCATCAGGAACTGCGCGGCCGCCAGGACCGTCAGGACTCCCCATCGAGCCACGGTGCCAGCCTAAACCTCGGCGTACCGATACCCAAGAGAACAGCAGCAGGTGGGGGTGGAGGGTCCCCGGCGCGGGGGGGGGGGGAACCCCGAGTGGCTGAGCTTTCAACCGCTATGCGAATGGAACCTCAGCCACAGGCGCCTGAGGGCAGGGACCATGCGCTCGCAGGGCTGGCTCGGCGACAGCATGGGGTGGTTTCGATACGGCAGTTGCAGGGACTTCTGGGGTACTCGCAGGCCACTGTTTCACGGGCGGTGGCGTCGGGACGTCTGCACCGGCTTTATCGCGGCGTCTACGCCGTTGGGCACACGGACCTTTCGCTGTACGGCCAGTGCTTGGCGGCGGTTCTGGCGAGCGGTCCGAGGGCGGTATTGAGCCACTACTCTGCCGCCTGGCTCTGGGGACTCTCTCCTACCCAGCCCATTCCGATACACGTCACTACGCCGGTCCAACGGGCAGGACGTTCCCCGATCACGCTTCATCGCTCGCGGAGCATCGGCGACGCCGACCGGGCGCTGGAGCAGCGGATCCCCGTCACCTCGGTCGCCCGTACCCTCCTTGACCAGGCCGCGGTGGTCGACGAGCGGCGTCTGCGCCGGCTGCTGAAGCGATCCGAAGTGCTGGAGCTCTTCGACCTCGCGGCCGTCCGCGACGTCATCGATCGCAACCGAGGGCATCGGGGCGCGGGGCGACTGGCGCGAGCACTCGTCCTCTACGAGCCGCCGCCCTTCACCCGCTCGGACTTCGAGAGCCGGTTCTTCGAGGCCGTCCTCGCCGCCGGGCTGCCGAGGCCGCGGGTCAACTTCAACGTCGCGGGGATGGAGCTGGACCTCTACTGGCCGAAGCGGCGCTTCGCCGTCGAACTCGACCTCTTCGAGACCCACGGCACGCGTGAGTCCTTCGAGGAGGACCGGCTGCGCCAGGAGAGCCTGCTGCTGGAGGGAGTCGCCATGACTCGCGTCACCGGTCCGCGGTTCGCCCGCGAACCCGACGCGGTGCTGTCCCGTCTCGCTCGGCTCCTGGCCGAACGCGGCGCGGCCGGCTGAGCCGGCTACCGCGCCGGCGCGGTGTCGCGGCGCTTGGACGCCTTCAGGCGCTTGATTTTGTCCAGCTCGACCTTGCGCAGGCGGATCGCCTCGGGGGTCACTTCGACGCACTCGTCCTCGCGCAGGAACTCCAGCGAGGCTTCGAGGCTGAGCCGGGTGGGGGGCGCCAGGCGGACCAGGACGTCGGCGCTGGCGGCGCGCATGTTGGTCTGCTGTTTGGCCTTGGTCGGGTTGACGTCTAGATCGTCGGAGCGCGCGTTCTCGCCGACGATCATTCCTTCGTAGACCTCCTCGCCCGAGCCGACGAACATCCTGCCGCGTTCCTGCAGGCTCATCAGCGAGTAGCCGGCGGTCTGGCCGCGGCGGTCGGCGACCAGCGAGCCGGTCTGCCGGGTGCGCAGCTCGCCCGCCCAGGGCTCCCAGCGGTCGAAGACGTGGTGGAGGATGCCGCTGCCGCGGGTCTCGGTCAGGAACTCGGTGCGGAAGCCGATCAGGCCGCGCGCGGGGACCAGGTAGTCCATCCGCACCCAGCCGGTGGAGTGGTTGACCATCTGCTCCAGTCGCCCTTTGCGCCCGGCCAGCATCTGGGTGACGGCGCCGACGTGTTCCTCGGGCACGTCGATCGCCAGCCGCTCGACCGGCTCGTGGACCTTGCCTTCGATCTCCCGGGTGACGACGCGCGGCTGGCCCGCAGTCAGCTCGAAGCCCTCGCGGCGCATCAGCTCCAGGAGGACGACCAGTTGCAGCTCGCCGCGCCCCTGCACCTCCCAGGCATCGGGCCGTTCGGTGTCCTTGACCCGGATCGAGACGTTGCCGACCAGCTCGGCGTCCAGGCGCGAGCGGATCTGCCGGGCGGTCAGCTTGTCGCCGCCCTGGGTGCCGGCGAGCGGCGAGGTGTTGATCCCGACGACGATCGAGAGCGAGGGCTCGTCGACCGTGATCACCGGCAGCGGCCGCGGATCCTCGGGGTCGGCCAGGGTCTCGCCGATCGTCACCTCTTCCATCCCGGCGACGGCGATGATTTCGCCCGGCCCGGCCTCCTTGGCGGCGACCCGCTCGAGGCCTTCGGTGACGTAGAGCTCGGTCGCCGCGGCGCGCTGGACGCTGCCGTCGGCGCGGCACCAGGCGATCTGCTGGCCGGAGCGGATCGTCCCCTGGTGGACGCGGCAGATCGCCAGGCGGCCGACGTAGGGGGAGGCGTCGAGGTTGGTCACGTGGGCCTGCAGCGGCGCCGCCTCCTCGAAGCTCGGCGCCGGGATCTTCTCCAGCATCAGGTCCAGCAGGGGGGAGAGGTCGCTGCCCTCGACCCCCTCTTCGAGCGAGGCCCAGCCGGCTTTCGCGTTGGTGTAGACGATCGGGAAGTCGATCTGCTCGGAGTCGGCGTCGAGGTCGATGAACAGCTCGTAGACCTCGTCGACGACCTCGGAGATCCGCGCGTCGGGCCGGTCGACCTTGTTGACGACGAGGACGATCGGCAACTTGCGCTCCAGCGCCTTGCGCAGCACGAACCGGGTCTGGGGCAGCGGGCCCTCGGAGGCGTCGACCAGGAGCAGCGCCCCGTCGACCATCGTCAGCGCCCGCTCCACCTCGCCGCCGAAGTCGGCGTGCCCCGGCGTGTCGACGATGTTGAGCTTCACCCCGCCGTGGTTGACGGCGGTGTTCTTGGCGAGGATCGTGATCCCCTTCTCGCGCTCGAGGTCCATCGAGTCCATCACCCGCTCGGCCACGTCCTGGCCCTTGCGGAAGGTCCCGGTCTGCCACAGCATCGCGTCGACCAGGGTCGTCTTGCCGTGGTCGACGTGGGCGATGATCGCGATGTTGCGCAGGTCTTCTCTGGGGGTGCTCATCTCGGCTCGGGAGAGTAGGGGAACGGGCGCGCCGGCTTCAGACCAAGAAGAAGCCCGCCAAGGTGGCGGGCTTCGGACTGCTGAAAGCGTTTGGCGAGACTACTGCTGCTGCACGCTCGCGGCGGCCGGGCCCTTGGGCCCTTCTTCGGACTCGTACGACACCTTCGAGCCCTCGGTCAGAGAGCGGAAGCCCTCGCCGAGAATCGCGCTGTGGTGGACGAAGACGTCCTTCGAGCCGTCGTCGGGCGTAATGAACCCGTAGCCCTTGTCGTCGCTAAACCACTTGACAGTTCCAGTGGGCATGCATTGCCTCCACTTCATGTGCTGCGAACGCGGAGGATGCGGTGAAGCAACAACGCGAGCGCTAGGCACTAACTTTGCCGGTATTCCGGCCCTAACGCAGGGGACCGTAGCAGGATCGCTCGGCGATTCGCCTCATCTTTTGTGAACGGATCCGTCTCCTTGCGTCCGCATCACCCTCCCCTGACCGCCGCCTGACCCCTGCGGGGGAAGCTCAGCGGGCAATCCCCAGCATGAGCAGAACGAGATGGCGAAGCCATTTTCAAAGCGGACGGTCGGCACGCTGACCCTCTGTTGCGCGCTTGCCGCGGTGGCCTGCTCGGCCGCCGCGGGGACCGCGCGTCCGGCGGCGCATCTAGCGTTG
>DASVWP010000193.1:0-9033 GCA_036393155.1 Solirubrobacterales bacterium
AGCGCGGCCGCCAGCGCGTCCACGGCGGGGCCGACCTCGGCCCGGCCGGCGGCCAGGCCCTCCTCGTAGCCCTCGGCGCGGGCCGCTCGCACCCGCTCGGCGGCGGCGTCGCGCAGCCGCTCGGCGGCCACCTCCGCCTCCACCTCGGCCAGGGGCCGCGGCGCCGTCAGCTCGGGGAACTCAAACGACGAGCTCATCGCCGTTCCCGCGTCTGCCCATGGTGATCTCGCCCGCGTCCTCGAGGCGGCGGATCTCGGCGACGATCCGCCCCTGGGCGTCCTCGACCACGCTCTTGCGCTGCGGCGGCTGGTACTCGATCTCCTCGACCAGCATTTCCGCCCGCCGCTCGGACATGTTGTCGAGCACCTTCTGCCTGACCTCCTCGGCGACCCCGCGCAGGGCCAGCGCCAGGTCGGCGTCGTCGACGTCTTTGAGCACTGTCTGCACCGAGCGGTCGTCGAGCTTGACGATGTCCTCGAAGACGAACAGCAGGGCGCGGATCTCTTCGGCCAGCTCCTCGTCGGAATCGGCCAGGGTGTCGAGGACGTTGCGCTCGGTCGGTCGGTCCGCGTGGTTGAGGATGTCGGCCAGCGACTTCACGCCGCCGGAGGCCGAGTACTCCTCGGAGAGCACGTTGGAGAGTTTCTGGCGCATCACCGTCTCCACCTCGCGGATCACCGCCGGGCTGGTCTCGCTCATCCGGGCGATCCGCAGCGAGACGTCGGCCTGCTGGTCCTCGTCGAGCAGCGAGAGCACCTCGGCGGCCAGCGTGGTGTGCAGGCTGGAGATCACCAGCGCCTTGGTCTGCGGCGCCTCGTTGCGCAGGAAGGCGTTGATCTGCTCCGGGGGGGTGCGGGTGAGGAACTCGAACGGGCGCATCTCGATCACCGCCGAGAGACGGCCGGTGATCTCCGCCGCTTTCTCCGGTCCCAGCGCCCGCTCCAGGACGTCCTTGGCATAGGCGACCCCGCCCTCGGCGATCGAGGTCAGGGCCAGCGAGTTCTCCGACACCTCCTGCAGCACCGCCTCGACCTGGTCGCGCGGGATCTCGCCCGTCTTCGCCATCTCCAGCGAGAGCTCCTCGATCTCCGCCTCGCTGAGGTGGCTGAACACCTCGGCGGCCTTCTTCGGGCCCATCGTGACCAGCAGGATCGCCGCCTTGCGGCGCCCCCGTATCGCCGCCGTCGCGGCGGAGCCGACCCGGGCGGGGCTCACCTCGGTGCTGGTGGCCTCGACCGCGCCGGCGGGCACCAGCTCGTTGGGCGGTGGCGGGGCGGCCGACATCAGCGGGGCCTCCGGTCGGGGACGGGGCGGGCCACTAGCCCTCCTTCATCCAGGCGCGCAGCTGCTGGGCGACGCGGTCGGACTCCATCGCCGCCACTTCCTCGCCGTTGGGGCCGAGCGGTGCTTCCTCCTCCCGCCATTCCCGCGTGCGTTCCCGGTCGGCCAGCTCCAGCTCGGCCAGCGAGGTGGGGGCGTTCAGCTCGTGCAGCCAGACCGGTTCGGCGTCGAGCACGTCCTCCTGGCGCTTGCGCAGGTGGCGGCCGGCGAAGAAGAGGAAGACCGCGGCGGCCAGCCCCAGCAGCACGTACTTGCCGATCGAGACGATGCCGCCGACCGGGCTCGGGCTCGCCGCTTCGGGCGGCTTGGCGAAGGCGATGCGGCTGACCGTGATCGTGTCGCCGCGTTTGGGTTCCAGGCCGGCGGCGGCCGCGATCGCGTTCTTCAGCTGGGTCGCTTCGGTCGGCGGGATCGATTTGTCGAGGACCAGTGAGATCGCCTGTCGGTTGACCGTGCCGGGGGCCACCTGCGTGTGCATGATCGTCTTGTCGACCCCGAACTGGGCTTCTTCGGTCGCCCGTTTGTATTTCGAGTTGCCCGTGCCGCCGCCCCCGGCCGCCGCGTAGTTGGGGATGTTGCCCGCCGTCCCCGCGGCGCCGCCGGCGACCCCGCCGCCGGCGCCCTGCAGGGACTCGTGTTCGGTGTTGCGGGTCAGCGGCGTGCCTTTTTTGGCGTAGATCAGCTTGCTTTCGGTGGTGTGGTTGGCGTCTACTTCGGCCTGCACCTGGACCCGGCCCTTTTCCGGCCCGATCGTCCGCAGCAGCAGCGCGTCGAGCTGGGCTTCCAGGCCGCGGTCGTAGCGCGACTCGACGGCCTGCTTGGAGACGCCGCCGCCCCCCGCGCCGCCTTCCCCGGCGGGCCACAGCAGGCCGCCGCCGGAGTCGGTGATCGTCACGTCTTTGGCGCTCAGCCCTTCGACGCTGGAGGCGACGAGCTGGGCGATCCCGCGCACCGCGCCGGAGCTGAGGTTGCCCGAGCTGGTGCCGATCAGGACCGCCGCGGTCGGTTTGACCGCTTCGGCAGCGAACAGCTGTTCTTCGGGCAGGGTCAGCTGCACGGTCACCGAGTTGACGCCTTCGACCTGGGAGATCGTGCGTTCCAGTTCGCCCTCCAGCGCCCGCTGGTAGGTCACCTTCTGCTGGAAGTCGGAGGCCCCGAACTGTTCCTTTTCGAAGAGTTCGAAGCCCGGCTTGTTGCCGCCCACCGCGTCGCTTTCGGCCAGTGCGATCCGCGCCTGGTCGACCGAGGAGTCGGGGACCGAGACCGAGGTCCCGGCGTCGCCGATCTGGAAGGAGATGCCCTTGCCTTCCAGGGCCTTGGTCACCTGTCCGGTTTCCGCCGGGTCGATTCCCGAGGCGACCTTGGTGTAGCTCTGCTGGGTCGCCATCTGGAACAGCACGAAGACCAGCACCACGACCGCCAGCGTGGCGCCGCCGAGGGCGATTTTCCCCCGGGTCGAGAGCCTGGCCAGGACGGAGCGGACGGAGGCCACGGATCAGACCTGGGTGTGGAAGATCTCGGTATACGCTTCGACGGCCTTGTTGCGGACCTGGGCCGCGAGCTGCATCGAGAGGCTCGCTTCCTGGACCGCGGTGACCACGGAGGTCACGTCCTGGGTCTGGCCGGTGGCCAGCGCCTGGGCCTGGGCGGCGGCGTTCTGCTGGGTCTTCTCGAGGTTGCCGACCGCGTTGGTCAGCATCGAGCCGAAGCCGCCGGTCGGGTCGACCGGTTCGGCCGCTTTCGCGGCCGGGGCCTGGGCGCCGCCGACGCCGCCGACCGACCAGTCGCCGCCGGTCGCTTTGGGGACGGCCCATTCGGAGATCCCGGGGGTGGTGAGGGCGGAGACGGGAATCGTCATCGCAGCAGTTCGATCGTCTTCGTGAACACGGTCTTGGTCGTCTGCATCGCGGTCACGTTGGCCTGGTAGGCGCGCGAGGCGTCGATCAGGTCGACCATCTCGGTGACCGGGTTGATGTTCGGCATCGCCACGTAGCCCTGGGCGTTGGCGTCGGGGTGCCCGGGGTCGTAGACCATGCGGACCGAGTTGCGTTCGGCGACGACCCCCGCGACTTCGACCCCGGCCGAGCCGCCGCCCTGGCCGAGCGCCCCGGCGAGTTCGCCGGCGAAGCCGCTGCCGGTGGCCTGCTGCAGGACGACCGCTTTGCGCCGGTAGGGCCCGCCTTCCGGGGTGCGGGTGGTTTCCGCGTTGGCGAGGTTTTCCGCCGTCACGTCCATCCGCAGCCGCTCCGCGGTCATGCCGCTGGCGGAGACGTCGATCGCGTCGAACATGCCCATCAGCCGTTCACCCCCATCGCCGTCTTCATGATCTGCACGCGGGCGCCCGCGACCTCGGTGAGCGCGCTCAGTTCGAGCCCGTTCTCGGCCAGCTTCGCCGATTCCGATTCGGCGTCGACGCCGTTGCCGTCGGCCCGCAGCGCCAGCACCGGGCCCTGTTCGGGCTTGAACTGGACGGCTTCGACGGCGTTCGGCCCGCTGTTCAGCGCTCCCATCAGCGCCGCGTGGAAGTCGACTTCGCTGGGCTGGAAGCCGGGCGTGTCGGCATTGGCGAGGTTGTTCGCCAGGACCGCGTTGCGCATCGTCGCGCCGGAGATGGCGCGGTCGAGAACGAGCTGGGTGGAGTCGAAGATGCCCATCGGGGTTTGCGCCCCGGGTCATCGGCCGGCAGCGACGAGGATTTAGCCGGTTTCTCTCAGCGCGGTCCGGACGGTTCGGGGGTCAAGCAACCCGGTCATCTGTCGATAACGAGGCGAATGCCGGACACCGGGGACCAACAGGACACCAACTGGCCCGAGCACGAGGTCGACGCCTTCCTCGATCAGATCTCCTCCGGCAGCCAGGATTACCGCCGCATGGTCGAGCGCCTGCCGGTGATCGTCTACACGGCGGAGCTGGGGGAAAACGGCCGCTGGCGCTACGTCAGCCCGCAGGTGCAGGAGATCCTCGGCTACACCGCCGAGGAGCTGAAAGCCGACCCCGGCCTGTGGGCGCGGCTGCTGCACCCCGAGGACCGCGAACGGGCGCTGGAGATCGAAAGCGCCGACAACCTCGGCAACCGCAACACCAGCCCGGTCGAATACCGGATGCAGACGCGCGGCGGCGGCACCGTCTGGGTCCTCGACGAGGCGGTCCTGGAGGCCGACGAGAACGGGGTGCCGGTCTGGCACGGCGTGCTCTACGACATCAGCGAGCGCAAGCGGACCGAGCGCGACCTGCAGCGAGCGCTCTCCCAGCAGGCGGTCGTCGCCCGGCTCGGCGAGCGCGCCCTGCAGAACAGCGACCCCGAGTCGCTGATGCGGGCCGCGACGATGCTGATCGGCGAAGTCGACGGCGTCCACAGCGCCTGCATCTGGGAGCTCGCCCGCGACGGTCGCCGGCTCGAGCTGCGGGCCGGGATCGAGGAGCAGGTGATCGGCGCCGGCCGGCGCGTCTCCGCCGCCCGCGATTCGCACGCCGGCGCCGTCCTGGAGGCCGGAGCGCACACGATCGTCCGCGACTGGTCGGCCGAGGAGCGCTTCACGATGCCGCCGGTCCTGCGAGTCCTCGGCGCCGCCTCCAGCCTGGCGGTGATGATCGACGGCAAGGACCACCCGTTCGGCGTCCTCGACGTCCACGCCACCGACCCGGGTCGCTTCTCGCCCAAGGACGTGCCCTTCCTGCAGGCGGCCGCCAACGTGCTCGCCGACGCCTTCGAGCGCCACGCCGCCGACCAGGCGCTGCGCCACCGGGTCCTCCACGACGCGCTCACCGGCCTGCCCAACCGGCTCAGCTTCGTCGACGCGCTGACCGACGCCCTGCGCCGCGCCACGGTCTCCGGCTCGCCGGTCGGCATCCTCTTCCTCGACCTCGACCACTTCAAGCTGATCAACGACAGCCTCGGCCACCACGCCGGCGACGCCCTCCTGCGGGCGGTCGCGCCGCGGCTGCGCGCCCACCTGCGACCGGGCGACGTGGTCGCCCGCTTCGGCGGCGACGAGTTCGGGATCCTGATCGACCGCCTGGCCGACGACGCCGAGGCGGTGGCGATCGCCGATCGCGTCGCGGCCGCCTTCACCGCCCCCTTCTCGCTCGACGGGGTCGACCACTTCGTCAGCGCCAGCATCGGCGTCGCCGTCGCCCACGCCGCCGAGCGCACGGTCAACGCGGAGCTGCTGATCCGCGACGCCGACGCGGCGATGTACCGGGCCAAGGAAAGCGGCCGCGCCCGCTGCGTGATGTTCGACGCCGACATGCGAGCCGGGGCGATGCGCCGGATCGAGGTCGAACGCGAGCTGCGCCACGCCCTGGACCGCGACGAGCTGGCGCTCCATTACCAGCCGGTGGTCAGCCTGCGAACCGGCGAGATCACCGGGCTGGAGGCCCTGGTCCGCTGGCAGCACCCCGAGCGCGGCCTGCTCGACCCGGCCGAGTTCGTCTCGATCGCCGAGGACAGCGGCCTGATCGAGCCGATCGGCCGCTGGGTGCAGGAGCGGGCCTGCCGGCAGGTGCTGGAGTGGCACGAGCAGCGGCCCGACGCCCGCCCCTTCGACGTCGCCGTGAACCTCTCCGCCAGGCAGGTCGCCCACCGCGACCTGCCGGCGACCGTCGCCGAGGTCATCGCCAACACCGGCCTGGACCCCGTCCACCTGCGCCTGGAGATCACCGAGAGCGTGCTGGTCGAGGAGTCGGCGACCGCGATCTCCTCGCTGGAGGCGCTGAACGAGCTGGGGGTGCGGCTGGTCCTCGACGACTTCGGCACCGGCTACTCCTCGCTCGCCTACCTGAACCGCTTCCCCTTCCACGCGCTGAAGATCGACCGCTCCTTCGTCGACGGGCTGGGGATCGAACAGGAGCGCACGGCGATCGTCGAGGCGATCATCGGCATGGCCCGGGCCCTCTCGCTCGAGGTGATCGCCGAGGGAGTGGAGAACGAGGTCCAGCTCGCCGAGCTGCGGCGCCTCGGCTGCGACTACGCCCAGGGCCACCTCTTCCACGCGGCGATGCCCAGCGGCGACGTCGACCGGCTGATCGCCAGGGGGCTGCTGAGCTATTCGGGGATCGCGCCCGGCAGGTAGGCGTTGGTCAGCAGTTCCTCGGGGCGCAGCAGCGAGCCGAGCAGTTCGTTGTCGCGCATCCAGCCGGCGAAGGTGCTCCAGGCCTTCGGGTCCATGTAGCCGTAGGGCTGCCCTTCGACTTTGGCGCTGAGCAGCGGCAGCGTCGCCTTGACCTCGGCCGCGGTCAGTTTCGGTTCCAGGGCGCTGTTCGCTTCGGTGATCGCCTTGGTCGCGGCGCCGGGCTGTTCGGCGGCGGCCTTGGTGCCGCGTTCCAGGGCGGCGATGAAGAGCCGGTACTTGTCGGGGCTTTCTTCCAGGGCCTTGCGGTTGGCGACCAGGACAAGCTCGTCGTAGGTCGGGACGCCGAGTTCGTCGACCGGCATCACCACCGGTTCCTTGCCGCGTTCGCGCAGGTCGATCGCCTCGACGTTCAGGTAGCCGCCGAGCATCGCCTGCGCCGAGCCGCCGACCAGGGCCGGCAGCAGGCCGAAGCCGACGTTGACGGCCTTGACGTCGGAGGGCGTCAGGTGGACGCGGCCGAGGATCGTCTTCAGGAACGCGTCCTGGTAGGGGATCCCGGCGGTGGCGATCGTCTTGCCCTTGAGCCCGCCGACGCCTTTGACCCCGGATTTCTTCAGCCAGATCAGCGAGGTCAGCGGCCGGTTGACCAGCGCCGCCACCGCGACGACGTCAAGTCCCTGTTCGCGCGCCAGCATCACCTCGGGCTCGTAGGAGATCGCCAGGTCGGTGCGCCCGGCGGCCAGCAGCTTCAGCGGCGCCGAGGGGTCCGAGGGGGCGGCGATGCTGACGTTCAGGCCGGCTTCCTTGAAGTAGCCGAGCTTCTGCGCCATGTAGATCCCGGCGTGGTCGGGGTTCGGGTAGAAGTCGAGCGTGAGGCTGAGCGATTCGGTTTCGCCGGTCGTCCCCTCCGACTTCTGGCCGCAGGCGGTCAGGGTCGCGACCAGGGCGACCAGGGCGAGAGCGAAGGCAACCGCGGAGATGCGGGGCGACTTCATCGGCCTGAGTTCTATCGCCAATCGATGACGCGTCGCTCTGCGAGCACCGTCAGGCCCATCAGCGCCAGGGCCATCGCCGAGAGCACGGCGACGGCGGCGAACTGCCGGGCCGTTTCCAGATAGGCGGTATCGGACTGGATCAGGTGGCCGAGGCCGGAGGTGGATCCCGCCCACTCGGCGAAGACGGCGCCGATCGGCGCGATCACCACCGCGATCTTGATCCCGGTGAAGACGTTCGGCAGGGCGGAGGGGGCTTCGACGCGGCGGAAGATCTGCCAGCGCGAGGCGTCGAGGCTGCGCATCATCTTCACCGCCTCGAGGTCGACCGAGCGCAGCCCGTCGAGGGTGCTGACGGTCAGCGGGAAGAAGCAGACCAGGGCGATGATGAAGATCTTCGGGGTGATCCCGAACCCGAACCAGACCACCAGGATCGGCGCGATCACCAGGGTCGGAATCGTCTGCGAGGCGACGATCAGCGGGTAGGTCGCGTCCTTGACGGTCCGCCAGCGGTTCATCGCCACCGCGAAGAGCAGCCCCACCGCCAGCGCGGCGAGGATCCCCAGCAGCATCTCCCGCAGGGTCACCCAGGCGTTTTCCGCGAGCAGGGAGCGGTTGTCCCACAGCGAGCTGGCGATTTCGGCCGGGGAGGGGACGAGGATCGGTTCGACGTTGAGCGCTTCGGCGATCGCCCCGTTGGAGGCCGCGACCTGCCAGGCGCCGAAGAGCGCCGCCAGCACGGCGGCCGGGAGCAGCCAGCGACGGACCCGCTGCCAGCCTCTCACCGCGAGCCCTCGTGCAGCGCCCGCAGCGCCCGCTCGCGGGCGGCGACGAACTCGGCGCTGGTGACGGCGGCGTCGCGGTCGACGCGGCGCGGGGCGGGGCTCGTCAGCTCGGCGACGAGCCGGGCCGGGCGCGCCGAGAGCACCGCCACGCGGTCGCACAGGTAGAGCGCCTCCTCGACGTCGTGGGTGACGAGGACGACGGTGCGCGGCTCGTCGCCCAGCGCGCCGGCCAGCCATCGCTGCATCTCGGTGCGGGTGATCGCGTCGAGGGCGGCGAACGGCTCGTCGAGGGCGAGCACCGGCTTGCCGGCGACGAGGGTGCGCAGGAAGGCGACCCGCTGGCGCATCCCGCCCGAGAGCTCGGCCGGCCGGGAGCGCTCGAAGCCGCCGAGCCCGAAGCGGCCGAACAGCTCGCCGGCCCGGCGCCGCGCCTCCGCCCTGCCGACGCCGCGGTTGCGCAGCGGCAGCGTCGCGTTGTCGAGCGCCGAGTACCAGGGCAGGAGGAGGTCGCGCTGGGGCATGAAGGCGCAGCGGGCGAGCCGCTCCTGCGCGGCGCTCGCGCCGCCGACCGAGAGCGACCCGGAGGTGGGCTCGCGCAGGCCGCAGATCAGCTCCAGCAGCGTCGACTTGCCGCAGCCGGAGGGGCCGACGAGGCCGACCACGCCCTGCGCGGGGACCTCGAGATCGATGCCCTCGAGCGTGCGCACGTCGCCGTAGGCGTGGCGCACGCCGGCGATGGAAAGCGCGTTTCCGGGTAGCTCCCGGGGAGCCGGCGGCGCCTGGATGGCCTGAACATCCCCAATTTTCGGGCTCATCCTGGTATCCTGCCGCACTCCGCACTCC
>DASVWP010000194.1:0-23253 GCA_036393155.1 Solirubrobacterales bacterium
GGGGATCTGGGAGTCGCGCGGGGAGCCCCAGCCCTACGTCTCCTCGAAGCTGATGATCTGGGTGGCGGTCGACCGGGGAGCGCGCCTCGCCCGCAGCTTCGGCATCGAGGAGCTGGCCGCCGAGTGGGAGGCCAAGGCGGAGGAGATCCGCCAGGAGATCCTCGAGCGCGGGGTGCGGGACGGCGTCTTCCGGCAGCACTACGAGACCGACGCCCTCGATGCCTCGCTGCTCCTGATCCCGCTGCTGCGCTTCCTGCCGCCCGACGACGAGCGGATCCACGCCACGGTCGACGCGATCGCCGAGGAGCTGACCGAAAACGGGCTGGTCCTCCGCTACAAGGTGCGGGAGACCGACGACGGGCTGCAGGGCAAGGAGGGGACCTTCCTGATCTGTTCCTTCTGGCTGGTCTCGGCGCTCTCGGAGATCGGCGAGCGCAGGCGGGCCCGCGAGCTCTGCGCCCGCCTGCTCGAGCAGGCGGGCTGGCTCGACCTCTTCGCCGAGGAGCTGGAGGCCGCATCCGGCCAGCACCTCGGCAACTTTCCCCAGGCCTTCACCCACCTGGCGCTGATCAACGCGGTCTCCCACGTGATCGCCGACGAGCAGCGCGAAGACGGCGGTCCGACCGCCGTGTTCAGCGAGATGGGCGGCGTCCGCGAGGACGCCTGAGGCGGCGCGGCGCCTGCACGATCCGGCCCAGTCCCGGCGCTCTGCAGACAAAACGTTTCGTTTGCTCTATATTGCCGAGCGAGATGACGAATCTCGACCGCTCTGACGACAACCACCTGCTGGTCGCCCTGCGGCACCCGCTGCGGCGGCGGATCCTCCGCGCGATGCTCGACCAGGAGGCGATCAGCCCGCGCCAGCTCTCGGCCAACCTGGAGCAGCCGCTGAGCAACGTCAGCTACCACGTCCGCGTTCTCGCCGACTGCGCCGCGATCACCCTGGTCCGCACGCAGCCGGTGCGGGGCTCGATGCAGCACTTCTACACCGCCTCCATCGAAGAGCCCTGGGCCCGCCAGGCACTGGGCCTCGACGACGGCGGGGAGAGTCCGGACGACCCGGCTGCTTAGCCCGCCTGGCGATGGAGGAGCGGGACCAGAGCGCGACCACGGAGGCACAGGACGCCACGATCGAGTCCATAGTCCTGCGCCAGCTGCTTGCCCTCCACCCCACCCAGGTCACGGTTGGCGAGCTGATCCGCGAGCTCGCCGGCCCGGAGGCCGACTTCGCTGCCCGCGACGCGATCGTGCGCGCGACTCGAGACCTCGCGGGGGTCGGACTCCTCCATCTCAACGGCGAGCTGCTGACACCGACTCGAGCGGCGCTGAGGTTCGCCCAGTTACTGGACGTTTGACTGAGTGGAGCCGGCTCAGAAGCCCGCGGCGCGGGTGCCGCGGCTGACCTATTCCTCGATCGGGATGTGGCGAAAGCGGGCGCGCAGACGCGAGCCGAGCTCCGCCGCGGCTCGTCCGGCGGCCTCGTCGCCGGCAGCGGCGATGAGGATCACCTCGGTCGCCGGGAAGCCGCCGATCGCGTCCTCGACCGCCTGCACCAGGTCCTCGTCGCCGACCCGCGCGTCGGCGGCGACGCCGGCCTTGGCCAGCGAGGCGACGGTGATCACCAGGTTGCGCTGCGCCCGGCTCCGCGCCTCCTCGACGTCGGAAGCCCAGCGATCGAGAAAGCCGATCCGGGCCGGCGCCAGCACCAGGACCTCCGGTGCCGGCTCGGCGGCTTCGACGGGCCGCGCCGCCCTGGCCACCTCGGCGATCGCCGCCGGATCCTCGAGCGGGCTGCCGACGACCACCAATAGCCTGCTAATGCCGTCTTTCGGCGGCTCCCCGATGGCACCCCGCGGACGCTGGCGCGCCGCGTAGACGAGAAGCCCGACAACCGCCAGGGCCCCGACGCTGACCCCGATCCCCGGCCCGCCGGCGGCAAATGCGCCGACGATCGGGACGGCGATCGCGATGACCAACAGCGGCAGCTTCCATGGAGCCATCCGCGAAGCCTGCCACGCGCGACCGCCTCTCCCCTCTCCCAGGCCTCAGGTGCCCTTGGTGATGGCCGCCGGAGTAACCCTCTCCTGCACAGTTGCGATCTGCATTTGCTCCACCTCCCCTCGTATTCCCCGTGCTCCTCACCGCCCGTCCCTGGGCGGCTGCGGCCATTAATACTTTAATTTTTTCCATCAATCAAGGGGAGGAAACTAAAAAGTTGGAAAAAGTAGCCAATAAACGGGAAAATCGGCACTGCTGGGAATTTCCTGAATGGGGATCTGTAAAGTTCCTGTTATCGGCCGCCACCCTGATAACTAGCGAAGGAAAAGCGCCTTGCCGAAAACGAAGAAGAAAAAAGACGGCGTCGAACAAATCGTCGCCAAAGCGTTTGCGCATCCCCTGCGTGTACAGATCCTGATCATTCTGAACGAACGGGTCGCGAGTCCGAACCTGCTGGCGCAGGAGCTGAACCAGAGCCTCAACCTGGTCGCCTACCACGTCCGCGTCCTGGAGAAATACGACTGCATCGAGCTGGTCGACACGAAGCAGCGGCGGGGCGCCACCGAGCACTTCTACCGTGCCACCAGGCGCCAGTTCCTCACCGACAGCGAATGGGCCCGGATGCCGGAGAGCCTCCGTCCCGGCCTCTCCAGCGCGATGCTCAAATCCGTCTTCGACGACCTCGACGAAGCGATGAGCAAGGGGACGCTGGACGAGATGGACGATCGCCATCTCAGCCGGACCCCGATGGTCGTCGACAAGCAGGGCTGGTCCGACGTGGTCGAGCTGCTCAGCGGCACCCTCGACCGCGTGCTCGAGATCCAGGCCGAATCCTCGGAGCGACTCGCCAACAGCGACGAGAAGAGCATGCTGGCGAAGGTGATGATGCTGCACTTCAAATCGCCTGACCCGGAGGAGCAGGACGCCTCCGAGTCCGACGCGGAGGCAGCGGCCTCCTAGCGGAGCCGCCGACCGCCCGGCGCGGCGCCGCTCAGGATCTGAGCGGCGCCGCTGCCTCCGGCGTCGCCACCACGAAGGAGAAGCTCTCCACCAGGTACAGGTGGACCTGCTCCGCGTCGTGATGGCTGTAGCCGATCGCCAGGTCCTGGCCTGACTCGAAGAGGAAGTCGCCGCCGCGCAGGCTGAGGACGACGCCGCCGCGCAGGCCCGGGGCCCAGACGATCGGGCCCTCGAGGATCTTCGCCAGGTGGTCGAACAGCGGGTAGCCGCCGTGCTCGGCGGTCTCGATCACCCGCGTGTACTCGTCGGGGCCGAGCGCGAGGCCGTAAGGGCCGCCGATGCCACGCTGGCGCAGCTCCTGCACGGCGCCGGCGACCGCCCGCGGGCAGTCCTCGGCGCTCGACCCGAGCGCTCGCGGCGCCAGCGGCGAGGTCTCGGCGATGCCGGCGATCCCCGCCGCCTCCCAGCCGTGGAAGACGGCGACGTTCTCGGCCACGGCGATTCGCCGCGCGGCCTCGTCCAGGGGCCCCAGCTCGGGGTCCACCGCGCCGCGGTCGGCGTCGCCCAGCTCCTCGCGCGAGATCGCGAAGTCAACCCGCAGCTCGGCCAATGGAAGCACGCGCCGGCGCCGGCCGCTCGTCCCGTCCTGCGCCGGCGGGGCGATGCCTTCGGTGCGGCCGAGGTTGGTCGAGGAGTGCTGCCAGCCGTGCGGTCCGGAGAAGTCGACCAGGCGGCGGGCGGCCAGGGGCGAGCGCAGGTGCTCGCGGGCCTCCTCGTCGAGCAGCTCCCAGCCGGCTTCCGAGAGCGGGGCGAGATCGCGCAGCAGGTGGTTCATCGTCCCGCCCCCCTGAGACTGCCGATGCCCAGCGAGCCGTCGTCGCGGGGCGCCGACTCGGCCTCCTCCTCCCCGCCCTCCGACTCGGCCTCGGCCCGCTCGCCGTGCTCGACGATGTCCCCCTCCTTGAACAGCACGCCCTCGGCGATCTGCCGCCAGCGCGGGGTGCGGCGCAGGAGGGCCTCGAGGTCCATCGCGAAGTGCTTGAACTCCTCCCCTTGGGCGTCCTCCATGATCGCCCGCGCCTCCGGGTCGGGCTCGACCGCGAGCCGCTGCTGGTACCAGCCGATCGCCTGCGACTCCTCTTCGAGGGAGGCGCAGAGGCGGGCAAAGGTCCGGGTCTCCGCCGGCAGCTCCTCCGGCGGCTCGTGGTACTGGTCGAAACCCATCAGGCTCCTCCTTCGGGCAGCGGGTCGCAGGGCACCCAGGGTTGGGCGAAGAGGTCGACGGACTTGCGGATCGCGCTGAAGTCGAGGGCTTCGGCCCGCGGGCAGTATTCGGCCGGTTCGAGTTCGTACTCGGCCTCGAAGACCGCCTTGCCGGCTTCCACGAAGGGGCGGTAGAGACCGCATTCGTCGTACTGGAAGCACTCCTCGACGATCGCGAAGTCGAATTCGGGCAGCAGCTGGCGGGCCTGGCGGCCGTCGTTCTTCAGCGCCACCGCCATCCCCCGGGCGTGCACCTGACGGGCGATCCAGCGGTTGAAGCGCAGCTGGTCGGCGCGGGTGATGTGGAAGCCGGTGTGGTTTTCCGGTTCCCAGCCGGCGATGTTGTCGGGCTCGACCGCGTCGAAGCGCTTGCGCGCGCACATCTCGATCCGCCGTTCCAGCGGGCGGGCGAAGAGGTGGAAGCGGCTGATGTCGAGCCAGCGCTCGTTGGGGAAGCCGGCGTAGCGGTTGCCGCGCACCGAGCGGGGGAAGCTGGCGGCGTCGGGCCGGAAGTTCTCCCAGCTGCCGGCGTCGATGTAACAGATCGCCCGGTGGCGATGGCGGTGGATCGTCCGCACGTCGCTCCTCGTCGCCGCGAAGCCGTCGATGTCGATCGCCACCGCCGGCACGGTCGGGTCGATCCTGCCCTGCAGCTGCCACTGCCAGGCCGCGGTGGTGGGCGGCGGGTGCCAGTGCCTGGTCCCCGGGACGCCGCCGATCGCCTCGGCGCCCGACGGGGCCAGCAGCGCCGCGAGCAGCACCGCCGCCAGCGTCAGCGGGCCGATCGCGCGGGCGGGAGGGCAGGGGCGCTCCATCGCCCGGACGCTACCCCGCTGAGACGGCTGGAAACGCCACAAAGGGATGGTTGAGCAAGCCGGTTTCGGGGAAGGGAGATTTGGGGAGAAGAGGCACGCCGTGGAGAAGATCGAGACTCAGGTTCCGTCGCGACTCGACCGCCTGCCGTGGTCGCGGTTCCATTGGATGGTGGTGATCGGGCTGGGGACGGTCTGGATCCTCGACGGCCTCGAGGTGACGATCGTCGGCAGTGTCGGCGACCGCCTGACCGAAAGCGGCAGCGGGATCACCCTCGACGCCAGCCAGATCGGCACCGCCGCCGCCTTCTACGTCGCCGGGGCCTGCGTCGGGGCGCTGTTCTTCGGCCAGCTGACCGATCGCTTCGGCCGCAAGCGCCTGTTCCTGCTCACCCTGGGCATCTACATCGCCGCCACCGTCGCCACGGCCTTCTCCTTCAGCGCCGTCTACTTCTACGCGGCGCGGTTCTTCACCGGGTCGGGGATCGGCGGCGAGTACGCGGCGATCAACTCGGCGATCGACGAGCTGATCCCGGCCCGGGTGCGCGGCCGGGTGGACCTGATCGTCAACGGCAGCTACTGGCTGGGGGCCGCGGCCGGCGCTGGCGCCTCCGTCGTCCTGCTCGACACGGCGCTGTTCGCGGCCGACTTCGGCTGGCGCCTCGCCTTCGGGATCGGGGCGATGCTGGGGGTCGGGATCCTGATCGTCCGCCGCCATGTGCCCGAGAGTCCCCGCTGGCTGTTCGTCCACGGCCACGAGGAGGAGTCCGAGCGGATCGTCTCCGAGATCGAGGAGGAGGTGCGCCGGGATACCGGGCAGGAGCTCGCCGAGCCGGAGGGATCGATCGTGGTCGAGCCGCGGGAGCGCATCCCCTTCCGCGAGATCGCCCGCACCGCGTTCTCGAAATACCCCCGCCGCACCGCGCTCGGCCTCGCCCTCTTCGTCGGCCAGGCCTTCCTCTACAACGCGGTCACCTTCGACCTCGGCACGCTGCTGGGCGAATTCTTCAACGTCGGCTCGGGGACGATCCCGATCTACATCGCCCTCTTCGCCCTCTCCAACTTCGCCGGGCCGCTGCTCCTGGGGCGCCTCTTCGACACCGTCGGGCGCAAACCGATGGTCGCCGGCACCTACCTCGGCTCGGCGGCGCTGACCGCGGTGCTCGCCGTGCTGCTGCTCGGCAACGGGCTGACGACCGTCTCTTTCATGGCCCTGGTGATGGCGATCTTCTTCGTCGCCTCGGCGGGGGCCAGCTCCGCCTACCTGACCGTCTCGGAGATCTTCCCGATGGAGACGCGGGCGCTCTCGATCGCCTTCTTCTACGCGGTGGGGACGGGCGCCGGCGGGATCGTCGGGCCGCTCCTCTTCGGGCACCTGATCGCCAGCGGCAGCCAGGACCAGGTGGCGATCGGCTTCTTCGTCGGCGCCGTGGTGATGACGGTCGGCGGCGTGGCCGAGCTCTTCTTCGGCGTTCCGGCGGAGCAGCGCCAGCTGGAGGAGGTGGCCGAACCGCTGACCGCCGAGGGCGTGCAGACCGGGGGCGAGGAGAAGCGGGGGGCGCCCGCGCGCCCCGCCGCCTCCCGCGCCGGCCGCTTTCGCCCCGGGCCGGGGCCGCTCACCTCGGCGCGGGCGATGTCGGTCGCCGGCCCCTCCCCGAAGGTGCCGCTGGACCGCGAGGTGGGGATCATCGAGCGGGCGCTGCACGAGCACGGCGCGGCCAACCGGCGCGAGCTGCGCCGGCGGGTGGGCGCCCGCTACTGGGGGCCCGGGCGCTTCCCGGCGGCCCTGCGGCAGGCGGTCGCCGAAGGGCGGGCCAAGCGCCTGCCGCGCAACCAGTTCGCCCCGGTCGCGGGCGGGCGGGCGACGGAAACCGAAATGACCAGCGGGGTGCCTCGGTAAGGTGTCCGACAGACGGCCAAAACGGCCCTCAGGCGCTGCACGGCTTCGCAGCTACGCCCTCTGGGCGGCGCCGGCATGACGATCCAACGCGGAGCGACGATGGCAGCAAAAGGCGACAACGACCATTTGCCCTCGCCCACGCCGGGCGACGGGCTGGCCGGCGAGGCCGAGCTCTGGCGACGCCTGCGCAAACACGACGACCAGGCGGCCCGCGAGGAGCTGGTGCGCCGCTACATGCCCTTCGCCAAGAACCTCGCCCTGCGCTACCGCGGCGCCAGCGAGTCCTTCGACGACCTGCTCCAGGTCGCCAACCTCGGCCTGGTCAACGCGATCGACCGCTTCGAGCCCGAGCGCGGGACGCCCTTCGCGGCCTTCGCCTCGCCGACCATCCTCGGCGAACTGAAGCGCCATTTCCGCGACCGGGTCTGGACGGTGCGGGTGCCGCGCGGCCTGCACGACCGGATGGCCGAGGTGGACAAAGCGACCGCGGCGCTGACCGTCGAGCTGCAGCGCTCGCCCTCGGTCGGCGAGATCGCCGAGAAGCTCGAGCTCGACCCGACCGACGTGCTGGAGGTCCTGGAGGCCAACCACAACCGGCGCCCGCTCTCGCTCGACCGGCCGGTCGGCGGCGAGGAGGACGAGTCGCCGGCCTCGGAGTGGGTCGGCGACGAGGACGAGGGCTATGAGCTGGTCGACGACAAGCTCGCCCTCGAGGGGGTCCTCCCCCACCTCGACGAGCGCGAGCGGCTGATCCTGCGGCTGCGCTTCGTCGAGGACATGACCCAGTCGCAGATCGCCGAGCGGATCGGTCACTCCCAGATGCACGTCTCGCGGATCCTGCGGCGGACCCTGGACCGGATCCGCGAAGAGGTGGCCGAACAGAGCGCGTCGGAGGCCGGGCCCGAGCGCTAGCGCGGAAGCGGCTTCGCCCCGGTCGCGGCTAGCCGGCGATGGCGGCGATGCCGACGACGAGGAACTCGCCTTCGTCGCCGTCCTCGACCCGCAGCTCGTCGGCGAGGGCCTCCAGGGACCCCTGTTCGTCGGGCAGGGTGAGGCTCTCGCGCAGGCGCTCGGCGCCGCCGTTGGTCATCGGCCCGATCCGCAGCTCCACCCCGGCCGGCCGGTCGGCGATCGACATCTTCACGTGGCCGTCGGTGAAGGCCTGGGGGGCGCCGGCGGAGATCGCGTCGCTGAGCAGCATCGCGTCGGAGATCCGGTCGACGGCGATCTCGTGGCGGGCGGCGAGGGCGGCGAGGGCGCGGCCGAGGATTGGGCCGACCAGCTCCGGCGGGCCGAATTCGAGCTCCGTCGCCTCCATGCGCACCGGCGCCGCCGCCGCCGCACGGTCGCGCTCCTCGGTCTCGTCGCGCGCCTGCAGCGGCAGGTGCATGCGGATCTCGGTGCCGCGGCCGACCCCGCCCTTGATCTCGAAGCTGCTGGAGAGGGCGGCGATCAGCGTCAGGCCGATGCGCAGACTGGGGCGGTCGACGTCCGGGCGGGGATGGATCCCCATCCCGAAGTCGCGGACGACGACGGTCAGGCCGTCGAGTTCCAGCATCGCCTCCACCTCGAGCAGGCCCGCCTCCCCCTCCGGGTAGGCGTGGACGACCACGTTCATGCAGGCCTCGGTCACCACCGTCTTCAGGTCGGCGACGCCCGGCTCGTCCATCCCCATGCGCTCGGCGAGGCCGGCGAGGGCATGCCGGACCACGGCCACGTTCTCCGCCCGGGCGGGCAGCGACATGAGGATTCCTGATCGATCGTCCGTGGTGGAGTTCACGTCAAATGCCTGTCCCGGAGCCGAAAACACGATCCGCCGGCGGCGAGCATAGCTTTCGGCGCCGCCGGTCCCCTGCTACCCCTGGCCCCTGCGGGCAAACCGCCGTTGCGGCGGCCCGGTCGCAGCGACCCGGGGTGGCGCCTGCGGTAGCATCGCGCCTCGTGAGTCCAGCACCTTTCGAGGCCACCGCCGCCGAGCTAGAGGATGGAGTGAGGGTGATCGCCGTCCGCGGCGAGCTCGACCTCAGCACCGCCGCCGACCTCGAGCCGCCGCTCGAGGAAGCGATCTCGACCGGCGACGCCTCGGTGCTGATCGACCTCAGCGAGTGCGAGTTCATCGACTCGACCGGGATCGCCCTGATCGTCCGCGCCTGGCAGCGCCTCGACCGTGCCGCCGAGGGGGAGGGCCAGGGGAAGGTCGTCATCTGCAGCGGCAACGAACAGGTCCGCCGGGTGCTCGAGATCACCGGCCTGGAGCTCTCGATCCCCATTCTCGAGACGCGCGACGCGGCGCTTGCAGCCCTGCGCGGTTGACGCATAGGAGACGGCTGGCCGGGTAGGCGGCAGTCGTGCCGAGCCCCCCGCCCCGCCGTCGCCGCCTGCCGCGCGAGCTCTTCGAGACGCGCAGTCACGCCTGGCATTCGCTGGGGCTCGGCGACGAGCTGGCGCCGCGGTTCTCCAGGAAGGCGTTCGGCGGCCTGCTGGCGGCACTGGCGATCCTCGCCGCGACGCTGGTCGTCTACTACAACCGCCGCGAGATCGCCCCGGGCTACGGGCAGTGGATCCGGATCGGCACCGTGGCGATCCTGATCATCGTCGGCACCGCCGCCGCCCACTGGCTGGCCCGCGGCCTCTCGCCGCGCCTCTACCGCCGCCTCGATCCCGCCACCGCGGGGACGCTCGGCTTCGTGATCCGCCTCGCCACCCTGGCGGCTGTGGTGATCTTCGCCCTGCGGATCGCCGGCGTCACCGCCGAAACCCTGGCGGTCGGCGGTGCCTTCACCGCGGTCGTGCTCGGGCTGGCGGCCCAGCAGGCGCTCGGCGGGGTCTTCGCCGGCATCGTCCTGCAGAGCACCAGGCCCTTCCGCGTCGGCGAACGGGTGCGCCTGGTCGGCGGCATGCTGGCCGGGTCGCTGGAGGGCACCGTCTCCTCGCTCGGCCTCTTCTACACCACGCTGAGCCAGGGGGCCGACCGGCTGATGGTCCCCAACAGCGTCCTCCTACAGCTGACCGTGGTCCCCCTGCGCGAGCCCGACAAGGTCGACGTGCGGGCCCGCTTCCCCGCCGACGCGAGCCCGCAGCGCGTGGAGCGACGCCTGCTGCGCGCGATCACCGTGCCGACCCGGTACCGGCCGAGCGTCTCGCTGGAGGAGATCGAGCCCGACAGCGTCGTCCTCCGCCTCACCGCGACGCCGCTGCGCGCCGAGGACGGCTCCCAGCTCGCCGAGGAGGTGATGGAAGCGCTGCGCGGCGGCGACTTCAGCGAGACCGAGCGCGACGGCGAGCGCTCAGCCGCCTGAGGCCAGCGCGAACGGGCTGCCCTCGGAGTCGCGGCAGATCGACCAGCGCTCGCCGGGATGGATCACCGAGCCGCCCAGCTCCTTCACGCGCTCCAGCGTCGCCGCCATGTCGGTGACCGTGAAGTAGGGCAGGGAGGCGGTGTCGCCCGGGCCGGTGCCGCGCCGGTGCAGTCCGAGCCGCACGTCGCCCTCCTCGGCCTCCCAGCCCCGGCCCGCGCCCTCGGCCCGCGGCGCCAGCTCGAGCCCGAGAACGCCGCGCCAAAAGCGCAGCGCCCGCTCCGGCTCGTCGGCCGGGAACTCGATCAGCGGGCGGGGCATCGATCCAGTATCGAGGATGCGCCCTGCATTGACCGCCGTATAGGGGGCGAATGCAGGGCGCGTCGAGCGGACGGCCGGGAGCTCAGAGGTTGAGCGGGGACATGTCGGCGTAGCGGTCGCCGGCGGCGACGCCGACCGGGGCGACCTCGTCGATCCGGCGCAGGTCCTCCTCGCTCAGCTCGATCTCGGTCGCGGCGACGTTCTGCTTCAGGTAGGGGACGTGCTTGGTGCCGGGGATCGGGACGACGTCCTCGCCCTGGGCGAGGACCCAGGCGAGGGCCAGCTGGCCGGCGGTCACGCCCTTCTCCTGGGCGATGTCCTCCACCCGCTCGACCAGCTCCAGGTTGCGGTCGAGGTTCTCGCCCTGGAAGCGCGGGCTGTGGCGGCGGAAGTCGTCCTCGGGGAAATCGTCGGGGGTGCGGAAGCGGCCGGTGAGGAATCCGCGCCCGAGCGGGCTGTAGGGGACGAAGCCGATGCCGAGCTCGCGGAGCGTCGGCAGGATCTCCTCCTCGGGGTCCCGGCTCCAGAGCGAGTACTCGGTCTGCAGGGCGGCGATCGGGTGGGTCGCGTGGGCGCGGCGAATCGTCTCCGGCGCCGCCTCGGAGAGGCCGAGATGGGCGACCTTGCCCTCGTCGACGAGCTCGGCCATCGCCCCCACCGTCTCCTCGATCGGGACCTGGGGGTCGACGCGGTGCTGGTAGTAGAGGTCGATCCGCTCGACGCCGAGCCGGCGCAGCGAGTCCTCGCAGGCCTGTCGCACGTACTCGGGGTCGCCGCGCACCCCGAGCCGCTCGCCGTCGGGGCCGCGGACGTTGCCGAACTTGGTCGCCAGGACGACCTCCTCGCGCCTGCCGGCGATCGCCTCTCCGACCAGCTTCTCGTTGGTGAAGGGCCCGTACATGTCGGCGGTGTCGAGGAAGTCGACGCCGAGGTCGAGCGCCTGGGCGATCACCTGCTTGGCCTCCGCCTCGTCCGCCGTGCCGTAGAACTCCGACATCCCCATGCAGCCGAGCCCGAGCTCGGACACCTCGGGACCGGCGGAGCCGAGCTTCCGCTTGTCCATCCAAACCGCCTTTCTCTCAGGTGAGTATGAGAATCAGAAGATTGACCAGCATGGCCGTCGGGGTGCCGACGAGCGACAGCGTGCGGAAGAACCTGGCAAAGCCACCGCGATAGCGGACGCTCTCGAAGAGGGTCAGCCCGACGACGTGGGCCATGTTGATCAGTGCCGTGAAGATCGCCACGCAGATCGCGACCGCGTTCCAGCCGGTGGGTTCGCCCGACGAGGAGGCGGCCGCGGCGAGGATGATGACGACGATCGTGCCGACGATCCCGGCCAGGATGCCGGCGAAGTCGGCCGGGGTCAGGCCCGGCAGGTAGGCGTTTTCGAGTTCCCTTTCGGCCGTCTCGTGGATGCCCGCCGGGGCCTCCTCGACCTCGACCACGTGGTCCGGGGAGGCGGCGCCGTCGCTCGACTCCACCACCACCATCCGCAGCGGCGGCGCCAGCGACTCCTGCGCCCGCTCGAAGAGCCCGTCCTCGAACCAGCGGGCCTGCTCGTCGGTGTGCTCGAAGATCAGCACCTCGTCGGCGGGCTGGTCGCGCAGGGCGTCCTCGGCGGCAAGGACCGGATCGGAGTCGCCAACCGAGCCCCAGGCGTCCACCCCCTTCTCGCGCAAGGCGCTCAGCGTCGCCTCCAGGACCTCCTCGGCCTTGTGGGCGGCCCCGTCGACGTCGCCCATGACGTGGCGGAAGACGGTCTCCTCGACCGCCGGGACCACCACCCGGACCTCGACCTCGGAGCCGTCGGCGCAGCGCCGCAGCTCCTCGATCGGCTCCGCGGAGTCGACCGGATCGGTGACGATCGCCAGGACCCTGTGTGAACCCGGAGCCATCTCAGTCCTCCGGGATCGCCTCGTCGGGTTCGCCGCGCTCGACGTCCTCGCGCTCCTCCGGCGGCGGCGCGACCCGGCCGGGAAAGCGGTGCTGGTCGCCGTGGCTGGCGATGTCCTCGAGCGCCTCCTCGGCCAGCTCGAAGCCCTCGGCCTCGCCCTCGCCGGCCTCCGCCAGCGGCTCGAAGGCGGGGTCGTCGCTGACCGGCGGCACGTCGCCTCCGATCAGGGCGGCTTCGACGGCGGCCGCGTCCTCCTCCTCGGCGACGATGCCCTCGTCCTCGGGCTGCTCGACGACCCGCTCGTCCTGGTCGCGTTTGCCGCGTGGCGGCCTCATGCGCGTCCGACCCCCGGGCTGCCGGGCCGGCGCTCGGGGCGCCGGCCGTGTTCGACGCGGCCGCTGAGCACCGCGGCGCAGCCGCCGAGGACCCCGACCAGCAGCGCGCAGAGGCCCCAGATCGCCCCCGCGTCGCCGATCCCGAGCACCGCGTCGAGGGACCAGGAACCGGCGCCGACGGCGGCGACCGCGAAGGCGGCCGCGATCAGCACCGCGTTGTACTCGAAGCCCTGTTCGGTCACCCAGACGCCGTTGCGGCCGTGCACGGTGACGATCGCCGCCGTCATCACGGCGATCAGCGCCGCCGCCGCGAAGGGTGCGAGAAGACCCAGCGCGAGCAGCAGGCCGCCCCAGAGCTCGGCCGAGCCGGCCGCCCACGCGTGGACCCTGCCGGGACGCAGTCCCGTCTTCTCGAAGGTCGATGCGGTGCCCTCGATCCCGCCGCCGCCGAAGCTGCCGAGCAGCTTCTGGGCGCCGTGGCCCATGAAGAGCACGCCGACGACGACCCGGAGGACCAGCAGACCCAAGCTCACGGCCGGTCCTCCAGGGGTGCGTCGCTGGGCTCGGTGGTGCCGCGGGCGGCGCCGCGGGCCTGCCTGCGCCGGGTCTGGTCGGCGCGCGGTTTGAGGCTGATCGCTCCCAGGAAGACCAGGAAGCCGACGATCGCGACGACGAGCGCGAAGACCGGCGACCAGGCCACGGCGATCAGGCCGAGGACGACAATCGCGATGATCGGAATCAGATACATGAGAACCGGTTACCCCTGCTCACGAGCAAGCAAACTGGCCAACCAGGCCCCCGTGGCGCCGATCGCCGCCCCCACCACGAGCAGGGTGCCGGAGCGCAGCGGGTCGCGCCTCAGCTTCGAGGCGGTGCCGTGGGCAGAGTGCTTCGCGGTCGTGGAGACCGCCCTCCTGACGAGTGACTTCTTGATCGATCCCATGCCCTGCGGCTACCCGATTGCGGGATGGGCAAATCGCCCGCGAACGGCGCCGGCGGGCGCTTCTCAGGTCGTCGCCGGGGCGCTGGCGCGGTACACGGCCGAGAGGTCCTCGTCGCCGTAGTGTTCGGCCGCCTCGCTCATCCGCTCGCCGATCGCCTCCAGCATCGGCAGCTCGAGCCCGGCCTCCTGGGCGGCCCGCACCGCCAGGCGGGCGTCCTTGGCAGCCAGCGCGAGGCGGAAGGACGGGGTGAAGTCCCCTTCGAGCATCGACCTCCCCTTCATCTTCATGTAGGGCAGGTCGAGCGGGCCATCGGCCACCGCCTCCATCACCAGGTTCGGGTCGACGCCGGTGCCCTGGGCCAGGGACAGCGTCTCGGCCACCCCCTCCACGACGGTGCAGATCCAGCTGTTGACGGCGACCTTGAGCCGGGTGCCGGTCCCAGCCTCCCCGACCCACATCGTCCGTTTCCCGATCGCCTCGAAGACCGGCTCCAGCCGCTGCCGCGCCGCCTCGGGGCCGGAGCCGAGCACCACCAGCTGGCCCTGCTCGGCCGGCTGCTTGGTCCCGAGGACCGGGGCATCGACCAGGACGAGGCCCGCCCGCTCGGCGAGTTCGGCGCAGCGCTCGATGCCCTCGACGCCGATCGTGCCGGCCTGCACCCAGATCGCCCCCTCGGCGGCACCCGCGATCGCCCCGTCGCGACCGTCCATCGCCGCCAGCACGGCGTCGGTGTCGCTGAGGATGGTGATCAGCGCGTCGGCCCCGGCGGCGGCCTCGGCCGGGGTCTCGCAGGCGACGATCCGCTCCTCCTGGGCCAGCTCCTCGATCTTCTCCGCGGTCCGGTTCCAGGCCCGCACGCTCACCCCGGCGGCGGCGATGTTGCGGGCCATCCCCTGGCCCATGGTGCCGCCGGCACCGAGCAGCGCGACGCATCCGACGTTCGACATGCCGCCATTCTCGCTCAACTGCTCGCTCCCGCGACGGCCCGCTGCAGTTCGCTCTTGCCCATGTTCGAGCGGCCTTCGATGCCGAGCTTCCTGGCGTCGTTGTAGAGCTGTTCGCGGGTCCGCCCACCGGGCCCTTTGCCCGACTGCTTGCCGCCCCGGCTGGAGGCCGAGCGGCCGCGGGCGGAGCTGCGCGAGGAGCTCTGCGATTCGCCCGAGCGCGCCTTTTCCTTGTTCACCGCGCGAGCGGCGATCTCCTCGGCGCGTTTGGTCGAGCGGCCGGCTTCCTTCTCGCTCTCTTTGATGTGTTTGTACTGGCGCTCCCGTTTGCTGCCTTTCTTCACTCCTCGTGGGGGCATCGTGGGCTCCTTCCTTGCGGTGCTGCGGTTGCCGGTTCGGCGGCGCCGCGGCTCAGGCCGCGGTGGCGCTCTTCTGGCCCTCGTGGACCCCCTCGGCGAACTCCTCGACGATCTTCGCCTTGAAGGCCGGCAGGTCGTCGGGGTTGCGGCTGGAGACCAGCCCCTCGTCGACGTGGACCTCCTCGTCGACCCACTCGGCCCCGGCGTTGCGCAGGTCGGTCCGCAGGCTCGGCCAGGAGGTCAGCGTGCGGCCGCGAACCACGTCGGCCTCGACCAAGGTCCACGGGCCATGGCAGATCACCCCGACCGGCTTGCCCGCCTTGAAGAAGTCGCGGATGAAGGCGACCGCCTCCTCCTTGGTGCGCAGCTGGTCCGGATTGGCGACGCCGCCGGGAAGCACGAGGGCGTCGTATTCGTCGGCCTTCGCCTCGCCGACCGGCCTGTCGACGCCGAAGGTGTCGCCCTTGTCGAGGTGGTTGAAGGCCTGGATCTCGCCGCCTTCGGGGGCCAGGAGCTCGGCGTCGGCGCCGGCCTCGCGAACCGCGCTCAGCGGCTCGGTCAGCTCGACCTGCTCGACTCCCTCGTTGGCCATCAGGAAGGCGACTTTCTTGCCCTGCAGCTGGTCTGCCATCGGTGTCCTCCTGCTGTTCTCAGCTATTTCTCAGTCCTCCAATCGGTACCCGTGGCCCTGGCCGGCAAACTGCGCCGAACCGCCTGCGCAGGGCGGCGAGGGACTCAGGAGACGAGGTCGAGGACCGCGCGCTCGACCCGGCCGCGCGAGCGCTCCGAGACGCGGCCGCCGCGCGGCAGCGCCGCGGCGATCGTCACCCCCTCGCGGTAGCGGTCGAGCACCCGGGGGTCGACGTAGGAGCTGCGGCAGACCGCCGGCGTGTTGCCGAGCGCCTCGGCGACCCGCTTGACCGCCTCGCGGATCGAGCGCTCGGCGCCGGAGCGCGACGCGGCCGGGCCGATCGCCGCCAGCTCGACCGCCGCCAGCACGGTGCCGTGCCAGGTCCGGAAGTCCTTGGCCGAGAAGCCCTCGCCGGCGTGCTGGCGGATGTAGGCGTTGACGTCGTCGGAGCGCACGTCGCGCCACTCACCGGCCTCGCGGTAGACGAGCAGGTCGGGCGGCCCGCCGCGGCGGCGGCGCATCGCTTCGATCGCCGCCACGGCACCCTCGTCGCGGACCGACTGCACCCGGCGCTGACCGCTCTTGGCCGGGAAGTCGAAGACCACCTCGCCGCCGCTGGCGCTGACGTGCTCGCGGCGCACCGTGGCGACGCCGAAGCTGCCGTTCTCCTCCGCGTACTGCTCGCCGCCGACCCGGAAGAAGCCGAGGTCGAGCAGGCGCACGGCGCAGGCCAGCGCCCGCTCGCGGGGGACGCCGTCGCGGCCCAGGTCGCGCCCCACCGCTCGCCGCAGCTTCGGCAGCGCGGCGGCGAAATCGCGCACCGCCTCGAACTTCCGCGCCGCCGCCCGCCGTTGCCAGCGCTCGTGGTACAGGTACTGCTTGCGACCGGCGGCGTCGATCCCGGTCGCCTGGATGTGGCCGAGCGGGTCGGGGCAGATCCAGACCTCCTCCCAGGCCGGCGGGATCGCCAGGTTGCGGATCCGCTCCAGCGTCTCCTCGTCGCCGATCCGCTCGCCGCCGGCGTCGCGGTAGCTGAAACCGCGACCGCTGCGGCGCCGCCGGATCCCCGAGCCGGCGCAGTCCGAGCGCCGCAGGCGAGTGCGGCGGGTCGGCGTTTCGGGCGCGCCCTGCGGCATGCCGGGGCGATACCCCGAGCGTGCCCGCGGCAACCAGATCAGGTTTGCCAAGCGGTGCCGCGGGGAAGCTCGCGAGCGTGATCGCGGTCGACGAGAAGCGCACCGGGTTCGACCGCGACGGCCTGCTGCCGGCCGGGCCGCTGAGCGAGCTGGTCCTGGCCCTGCTCGCCTCCTTCCCCAGCACAGCCAGGACGGACAGCGGCGAGCCGGCCGACGCCGTGGCGCAGCTGGTCGGCGAGGTGGCCGACCCGCTGGCCGACGACGACCTGCAGCTGGCGCTCTACCTCTGCTACGAGCTGCACTACCGCTCCTTCCCCGGCGTCGACCTCGACTGGGAGTGGGACCCGGGACTGCTGGCGGCGCGCGCGGTGCTGGAGCGGGCGTTCCTCGCCGCGCTCGAGGAGGAGGTCCCGGCCGAAGTCGCGATCGACCACGAGCGGGTGGGCGAGCGGCTGTTCGAGCTCGAGGAGGCCGACCAGGGGGTCTCGCTCTCCCGCCACCTGGAGCACCAGGCGAGCCTGGCGCAGTTCCGCGAGTTCGTCGTCCACCGCTCCGCCTACCAGCTGAAGGAGGCCGACCCCCACAGCTGGGCGATCCCGCGGCTGACCGGCGCCGCGAAGACGGCGCTGCTGGAGGTGCAGGGCGACGAGTACGGCGGCGGGCGGGCGCAGCGCATGCACTCGGCCCTGTTCGCGAAGACGATGCGGGCGCTCGAGCTCGCCGACCGCGAGAACGCCTACCTGAGTCTGCTGCCCGGCTCCACGCTCGCCACCGTCAACCTGATGTCGGCCTTCGGGCTGCGGCGCGCGCGGCGCGGCGCGATCGTCGGCCACCTGGCGATGTTCGAGATGACCTCGGCGCGGCCGAACCGCCGCTACGGCAACGGCCTGCGCCGCCTCGGCTTCGACGAGGAGGCGACCGACTTCTACGACGAGCACGTCGAGGCCGACGCCGTGCACGAGAACATCGCCGCCTACGACCTCGCCGGCGGGCTCGCCCGGGCCGAGCCCGAGCTGGCTCCCGACGTCCTCTTCGGGGCGCGCTCGCTCCTGCACCTGGAAGACCGCTTCGGCCGCGCCGTGCTGGCGGCCTGGGAGGAGGGGCGCAGCTCGCTGCGGGCGCCGCTGCCGTGATCGCCGCCACCTACCTCCTGCCGCTGCGCTGGTCGCGGCCCGGCCCGATCGAGGAGCTCGCCTCCTACCTGGAGGCGATCGCCGCGGAGGTCGCGGAGGTGCTGGTGGTCGACGGCTCCCCTCCCCCGCGCTTCGCCGAGCACGCCGCGGCGTTCGGGCCGCGGGTCCGTCACCTGCCGCCCCACCCCGACCTGCGCTTCGCGATGGGCAAGGTCAACGGGGTGGTGAGCGGCGTCCGCGAGGCCGGCCGGGAGCGGGTCGTGATCGCCGACGACGACGTGCGCTACGACGCGGCGGCGCTGCGCCGAACCGTGGAGCTGCTGGCGGGCGCCGACCTCGTGCGCCCGCAGAACTATTTCCGGCCCCTGCCCTGGCACGCCCGCTGGGACACCGCCCGCTCCCTGCTGAACCGGGTCTTCACCGGCGACAGAGCCTTCCCGGTCGGCGACTTCCCCGGCACTCTCGCCGTGCGCCGCTCCGCCTTCCTCGCCAGCGCCGCCTACGACGGCGAAGCGCTCTTCGAGAACCTGGAGCTGATGCGGACGATCCGCGCCGCCGGGGGCACGGTCGCGACGCCGCTCGACCTCTACGTGGCGCGGCGGCCGCCCAGCACCCGGCACTTCCTCTCCCAGCGGGTGCGCCAGGCCTACGACGACTTCGCGATCCCCGCCCGGATCGGGGGCTTCCTCGCCGCCGGCCCCTGGGCCCTGGCGCAGCTGCGCCCGGGGCGGCGAAGGCGGCTCGCGGTGGCGGCGGCGGCCTGCGTTGGGGTCGCCGAGCTGGGCCGCCGGCGGGCTGGCGGCGCCGCGCGGTTTCCGCTCAGCGGGTCGCTCCTGGCGCCGGCCTGGGTCGCCGAGCGGATGCTCTGCGCCTGGCTCGCGGTCGGGGCCCGGATGCGGGGCGGCGTGCGCTACCGCGAGGGGCGGCTGCGCCACCCGGCGACGCCCCTGCGGACGCTGCGCCGGGGCTACCGGGAGTCGGTTGACTCGGCGTCGGCGACGGCGCCCTCGACCGGTGGCAACGCCTCCGGGGCGCTCTCGGCCCGGAACCCCGCGGTCTTGTGAGTGCCGTCGCAGAAGGGGCGGATCTTCGAGCGCCCGCAGCGGCAGAGCGCGACCACGGGGCGCCGCACCTCGACCTCGTTGCCGTCCTGGTCGCTGAGCACGAAGGGACCCCTCACCAGGAGGGGCCCGTTGCGGTAGGGCGTGATCGTCGTCTTGGCGTCGTCCATCTTCGCCCGGCGGCCTCGGCGGCCTCGGCTGCCTCAGTTGTTGGGCGGGGCGGAGCTGATCTCGGCGAGCGCCGAGCGCTCGTCGCGCGCTTCCGCGAGGTCGCCGATCGAGACGATGCCGACCACCTCCTTGCCCTCGACCACCGGCAGCCGGCGGACGTGGGCTTCGCGCAGCACTTCCACCGCCCGCTCGACGCTGTCCTGCGGCGAGAGGGTGGCCGGGTTCGGGGTCGAGATCTCCCCGACCCGGATCGACTTCGGATCGCGTTCCTCGGCGACGCCGCGGACGACGATGTCGCGGTCGGTGAGGATGCCGCGCACTTCCTCGCCTTCGAGCACCACCACCGCCCCGAAGTCCCCGTCGCGCATCGCCTTCGCGGCTTCGGCGGCGGTGTCCTCGGCGCTGCAGGTCGCCGGATCGCGGGTCATGACTTCACGGATCGTCTCGCTCATGACTCCTCCTTCTCTCGTTTCTCCTCTTCTCTCACTCGGCTCCGGCTACCCGGCGCGGGGAGGGGAAAACGAGAGAAGGACCGATCAGGAAGTGCTCGTTGAAGCAGGCTGGCGAAGAGGGTCCCGTTTCCTGAGCTCGGATTCCTCCGGCGGCGCTCCGAGCGGGTTGGAGCGTCGCCAGCCCAGTTCGAAGGTCAGCGGCACGCTGACCTTGTCGCGCGCCAGGCAGCGGGGACACGCCTTCCAGGAGGAGGCCGCACGGGTCGAGTAGCCGCTTCCACAGTTCTCACAGCGAAACATCTTCTCCGCCCTCCCAAATCAACTATTCGAATCGTCCAAGCTCTCCCGCCGGTTCTGTACCCAACGTACTAGCGCATGAAACCGCTCCGGCAAGCGATTTTCGGTCCGTGCAGGCGCGGTTCCAGGCGGCGACGGCGGGTAGCCTGAGGCATGCGGGAGGCGCGGATCGGCTGCTCGGGGTGGAGCTACGGCGACTGGCGGGGCGTCCTCTACCCGCCGGGGCTCGGCACCTCCCGCTGGCTGGCCCGCTACGCGGAGACCTTCGACACGGTCGAGGTCAACGCCACCTTCTACCGGCTGGCCAGCGAGGAGACCGTGCGCGCCTGGGTCGAGCAGGTCCCAGAGGGCTTCCTGTTCGCGGTCAAGGCCAGCCGCTACCTCACTCACATGCGCCGGCTGCGGGATATCGAGACCGGGATCGAGCGCTTCTGGGCTCCACTCGAGCCACTGCGCCGGTCGGGCAAGCTGGGCCCCGTCCTCTGGCAGCTGCCGGAGAGCTTCGAGCGCGACGACGAGACGCTCGCGCGGGCCCTGGAGCTGCTGCCCGAGGCCCAGCACTGCTTCGAGTTCCGCCATCCGAGCTGGTTCGCCGACCCGGTCTACGAGCTGCTGGCGGACAACGGCGCCAGCCTGGCGCTCGGTCACGACGCCCGCCGGGCGCTGCCGGAGGCCTCGCCGGTCGGGCCGATCGCCTATCTGCGGCTGCACTACGGCGCCCGCGGGCGCGCCGGCAACTACTCCGAGCGCGAGCTCGAGACCTGGCGCCGCCGGCTGGCCGCCTGGCGCGCCCGCCGCCCCGTCTTCGCCTACCTCAACAACGACTGGCAGGGCTTCGCGGTGCGCAATGCGCTCCGCCTGCGCTCCGGTCTCAGCTGACCCCCGTTATCGCTTCGCCAGCCCTGAGGCGGACGACGCTGCCGCCCTCGGCGGAGCGGATCTGGACCAGGTCGCAGGTCTGGTTGACGATCCACAGGCCGCGCTGCCCCGGCTGGTTGGGGTCGGGGCGGACGCGGCCGACCAGCGGGTCGGTGAACCGCCCTTCGTCGCGCACCTCGCAGACCAGGGCCCCCTCGTCCCGCCAGATCCGCAGCAGGCCGCTGCCGCCGCCGTGGCGGATGCTGTTGGTCGCCAGCTCGTTGGCCGCCAGGACGACGTCCTGGATCCGCCGCGGCGAGAGGGCCACCGCGGCTCCGAACTCGGCCACCACGCGCCTCACCTGGGCGAGACCGGCGGCGCCGAAGGGCAGCTCCGCGGGCGTCTCGGCGAAAACCTCCAGGGCCCCGGCGAATACCTGCCCTGGGGCAGGGTGTCCGACGTAGGGCGAGCTCTCGGCCACCTCGGCGCCCTCACGCAGGTAGGGGTGGTGCCGGGCCACCCGGTCGAGTATCTCGTCGCTGAGGTTGGTGGTGTTGTAGGGGCACAGCAGGGACCACTCCGGCACCCCGCCGAAGGCGAGGTTGAGCAGCGCCTCGTGGCGTTCGCACTCCTCCAGCTCGGCGCGGCTGCGCCCGGCCCACAGCTGCTCGCCGATCCCGCGCGCCCGCCTGCCCTCCCCCGCCGCCGCCTCGACGAACTCGCGATAGGCGGGGATCAGCCGGGCGGGGTTGCGGCCCACCCTCTCCATCTCGAGGAACCGCAGCTGCTCCCGTGGCGCCGAGGCCAGCGCCGCTTCCATCGGCTTCCGGCTGGGCGGCGGCAAGGCGACCAGCACCGACTCCCCGGCATCCAGGCCGGCTTCGGCATAGGGAAGCGCGCCAGCGAGAAGCTCGTCCACGTCGGCGTAGAAGAGAGCCTCGTGGCGCACGCCGGTATCGGTGTCCGCCTGCCAGAACATCAGACTTAGGCGCCCGGTTACCCGCTCCAATGCACCAAAAACCATTTTGCGGGCGACGGAGGAGTGAGCCCGGGTCCGTCCGGCCGGATCCCGACGATGTCCCGGTGACCGCTCTGTGGGCCGTCGACCTCGTCTGCTCGGACCCCGCCTGCGCCGCGGAGCGCGAGGCGGTCGTCGCCGACCTCGACGATCTCGACCGGCTGGCCTGCGACTGCGGCTGCTGCTTGATCACCCTCTCGGTGGCGCTGTTCGAGCCGGCCACGCTGGCCCTCTCCCGCTAGCGACGACGACCGCGAGGGCGTAGTTTGTCTTCGTGGAGCACTCTTCCGAGCTTGAGCTATCGAGGTACCTGCGCAGCCAGCGGGAACTGGCGACGCGGCTGATCGGCGCCGACTTCCTGGCCGAGGCCGCCCCCGGCTTCCTGGCCACGGTCGCCGACCTCCTGCGCTGGCAGGTCGGCGCCCTGTGGGAGGTCGTCGAGGGGGCCGCGGCGCTGCGGTTCGTCTCCGGCTGGGCGACCGAGGGCCTCGACGCCGAGGCGCTCTGGGAGCGCAGTCGCGAGGTCGCCTTCGAGCGCGGTTTCGGCACCCCGGGCCGCGCCTGGGCCGAAGGCGAGATCGTCAGCCTCCCCGACTACCGCGAGGGGCTCGCGCTGCCGCATCGCGACGCGGCGCTGCGGCTGGGGCTCTCGGCGGTGATGGCGATCCCGATCCCCGTCGGACCGCCGGAGGAGGTGCTGGCGGTGGCCGAGTTCCACACCGGCTCCTTCGAGGAGCCCTCGCCGGAGATGCTCGCGCTGCTGACCGGCTTCGCCGACCAGCTCGCCAGCTTCATCACCCGCAGCCGCGAGCGCGCCGAGGCCGCCCGGGTCCGCCAGCACATGGCCGAGGTGGTCAGCGGCACCCACGACGCGGTGATGAGCAAGGACCTGCGCGGGGTGGTCACCTCCTGGAACCGGGGCGCCGAGCGCCTCTACGGCTACAGCGCCGAGGAAGCGATCGGCCGCCACATCTCCTTCCTCGTCCCCCCCGACCACAAGCACGAGGAGATGCGGATCCTCGAGCGGGTGGTCGGCGGCGAGCGTCTGGAGACCTACGAGACCGAGCGGATCCGCGCCGACGGCGCCCGGATCTCCGTCTCGCTCACCGTCTCCCAGATCCGCAGCCCGCTCTACGGCGTAGTCGGGGCCTCGGTGATCGCCCGCGACGTGACCGCCGAGAAGCGGCGGCAGCGGGCGCAGGAGTTCCTCGTCGCCGCCAGCCGGCTCCTCGACAAATCCCTCGACCCGGTCGAGACCGCGCGGACGATCGTCGCCACCGCGGTGCCCGAGCTGGCCGAGCTGTGCGTGATGGATTTCGTCCGCGAGGACGGCAGCCTCGGCGACAGCGTCGTCGCCGGCGCCGACCCCGAGGCGGCGCGGCGGCTGGAGCGGATCCGCCGCGAATCGCCGCTCGACCCGGCCGGCGAGCACCCGGTGGCGCAGGTCCTGCGCGAGGAGCGGCCGATGAT
>DASVWP010000195.1:0-4917 GCA_036393155.1 Solirubrobacterales bacterium
AACGCGTGCGCCAAGGTTGCGAGCAACAGCAACGCGACGATGTTCGTGATCTTGATCATCGGGTTGACAGCCGGACCCGCGGTATCCTTGTAGGGATCGCCGACGGTGTCGCCGGTCACCGAGGCCGCATGGGCCTCGGAGCCCTTGCCGCCGTGGGCGCCGTCCTCGATCAGCTTCTTCGCGTTGTCCCAGGCGCCGCCACCGGCGGTCATCGAGATCGCGGCGAAGAGGCCGACGACGATCACGCCGATCAGCAGGCCGCCGAGCGCGTCGACGCTGAGCAGGCCGACAACCACCGGCACGACGATCGGGATCAGCGCCGGCAGGATCATCTCCTTCTGCGCGGCGGCGGTGACGATGGCGACGGTCTTGCCGTACTCGGGTTTCTCCGTCCCCTCCATGATCCCGGGGTGTTCGCGGAACTGTTTGCGGACCTCCTCGACCACTTGGCCACCGGCCCGCCCGACCGCCTCGATCGCGAAGGCGGCGAACAGGTAGACCATCATGCCGCCGATGATCAGCCCGATCAGCACGTCCGGGTTGGTCAAGTGGAAGAGGCTGTTGAGGTCGAAGCCGGCCGGCGCTTCGCCCGCCAATTCGCTCCTGAAGGCGGCGAACAGCACCAGCGCGGCCAGCGCGGCGGAGCCGATCGCGTAACCCTTGGTGACCGCCTTGGTCGTGTTGCCGACCGCGTCGAGGGGGTCGGTGACGTTGCGGACGTCCTCCGGCAGCTCGGCCATCTCGGCGATGCCGCCGGCGTTGTCGGTGATCGGCCCGAAGGCGTCGAGGGCGACGATCAGACCGCAGAGCGAGAGCTGAGCGACCACGGCGATGCCGATGCCGTAGATGCCGGCGAGCTCGTTGGCCCCGAGGATCGCCAGGGCGATCACCAGGGCCGGCGCGGCGGTCGACTGGAAGCCCTGGGCGAGGCCGGCGATGATGTTCGTCGCGTGCCCGGTCTCGGACGCGTCGGCGATCATCTTCACCGGCCGGAACCGGGTCGACGTATAAAATTCGGTAATCCCGAAGAGCAGCGCGGTGACCGCGACACCGATCACGGCGCAGAGCCAGAGGTCGGTGACGCTGACCGTCTTGGCGGCGGTGTCGGCGAAGCCGAGCCGCAGCGGGTCGCTCATCATCCAGTCGGTGATCGGATAGAACGCGGCGATCGAGAGGATCCCGGAGATCAGCAGGCCGACGTAGAGCGCGCCCTCGACCCGGTCGGACTTGGTCCGCACGCAGAGCGCGCCGATGATCGAGGCGATGATCGCCACGCCGCCGAGAACCAGCGGGTAGATCGCGACCTGGCGGGCGTAGTCGGAGGTGAAGGTGAGGACGCCGAGCAGCATCACGGCGACCGAGGTGACCGCGTAGGTCTCGAACAGGTCGGCGGCCATGCCGGCGCAGTCGCCGACGTTGTCGCCGACGTTGTCGGCGATCACCGCCGGGTTGCGGGGATCGTCCTCAGGGATCCCCGCCTCGACCTTGCCGACCAGGTCGGCGCCGACGTCGGCGGCCTTGGTGAAGATGCCGCCGCCGAGACGGGCGAAGACGGAGATCAGCGAACCTCCGAAGCCGAGCCCGACCAGGGCGTCGACGGCCTCCTTGTCGGTGCTGCCGGTGATCACGAGGATCCCGTAGTAGCCGGCGACGCCGAGCAGCGCCAGTCCGACGACCAGCAGGCCGGTGACCGAGCCCCCTTTGAAGGCGACGTCGAGCGCCGGCGGAACGCCCCCGCGGGCCGCCTCGGCGACCCGGGCGTTGGAGCGCACCGAGACGTTCATCCCGATGAACCCGGCCGAGCCGGAGAGGAAGGCGCCGAAGACGAAGCCGAGCGCGGTCTTGTAGTCCTGCAGCACCAGCAGCAGGATCGCGACGGGCACGGCGACCGCGGCGATGATCGTGTACTGGCGGCTGAGATAGGCCTGGGCGCCTTCCTGCACGGCGCCGGAGATTTCCCTCATCCGGTCGTTGCCCGCTGACTTGGAGAGCAGGCGCTGAGTGACTAGGAGTCCGTACACGACGGCGGCGCCGGCGCAGACGAGCGCGACGACTACCCCGTATTCGGTCAAGAAGCTGGTCAAGATTCGATCCTCCGGTGGTTTTAGCGGCGCGGGAGTCTATAGGCGGAAGCGGCAGATTCGTCATCCGGCCGGGAGCTCTTGGTCGAATCCACCACCGCGGGGTCTCTTTCAGGCACGCTTGGCGGCCTGTTCGGCCCCGGCGTAGGTGCGGCGCGTCTCGGCCACGGCGTCGCGGTAGATGTCCTCGATCGCCACCCCGGAGTCAAGCGCCTCGCGCGCCCGCTGGGCCCCGTTGCGCTCCGGCAGGTCGATCTCGATGCCGAGCTCGGACCGCGCCGGCTCGACCCAGGAGAGCAGCGCCTCCAGAGCGGCCCGCGCCGGCACCTCCTCGCGGCGCCGGAAGTCGACCTGGCGCCCGCTCATCCCGTAGCGAATCGCCCGCCAGAGGTTCTCCTCGATCTCGCGGTCGGCGAGCGGCGGCGCCTCGCCCTCGTAGCCGCGCTCGTCGTAGTCGACCGCGGTCTGGGCGATGCAGGCGGCGATCAGGCCGGCGAGGGCGAACGACTCCTCCCCCCTGGTCTGGGCGTCGCAGATCCGCACCTCGACGGTGCCGAAGTGGTGGTGTGGCCGCACGCTCCACCACAGCTGCGTCGACTCGACCACCGAGCGCACCCGCTCGAGCGTGGCGATGAAGTCGGCGTAGGTCGCCCAGTCGCCGAACGGCGAGGGCACCCCGCAGCGGGGGAAGGTGCGGGTGAAGATCTCGGTGCGGACCGTGTGCAGGCCGCTGTCGCGGCGGTCGAGGAAGGGCGAGTTGGCGGAGACGGCGAGCAGCAGCGGCAGCAGCTCGCGCAGACGGTCGCAGACCGCGATCGCGCGGTCGGCGCCGCGGATGCCCATGTGGACGTGCAGGCTCCAGGTGTTGTTGCGCTGCGCCACCCAGCCGAGTTCGTTGCGCAGCCGGTTGTAGTGCGGGGTGTCGATGATCCGCTGCTCGAGGTAGTTGGCCCAGGGGTGGGTGCCGGTGGCGCCCAGCGCCAGGCCCATGCCGCCGACCAGGTCGAAGAGGCGCGCCCGGCGCTCGCGCTGCTTCGCCATCGCCTCGCCGAAGCTCTCGGAGCGGCCGGAGCGGATCTCGACCTCCGAGGCGATCAGCTCGCCCGCCGCCGACTCGGCCAGGACCTCGTCGCGCTGGCAGGCGGCGTAGACGTCCTCGAAGCGGTGCTCGAGCTCCAGGGTCGCCGGGTCGAGGATCGCGAACTCCTCCTCGAGGCCGATCGTGAAGTCGGTCGAGGACTCGAATCTCTCGCGGACGAGGTCGAGATCGAGGGACAAGGTGATTAGGCCAGGTAGAAGTAGAGCGCGTAGAGCAGGTCGACAGCCGGGCTGGAGGTGTGAACGGTGACCTCGGGCGGGACCTGGAGCAGCTGCTCGGAGTAGTTGAAGATGATCTTCACGCCGGCGTCGACCAGGCGATCGGCGACCTCCTGGGCCGCCTGCGCCGGCACCGCGAGGACGCCGACGACGACGTCCTCCTCTTCGACCACCCGCTGCAGCTCGGTGATGTCGCGGACCGCCAGGTCGCCGACCTCCCGCCCCACCACGTCGGGGTCGGAGTCGAAGACGGCGACCACCTGGAAGCCGTGGTCGGCGAAGATCGCCGAGCTGGCGATCGCCTGACCGAGGTTGCCGGCGCCGAAGAGGGCGATGTTGTGCTGGCCGGAGGTGCGGAGGATCTTGCGAATCTCCGAGACCAGCGATTCGATGTTGTAGCCGACGCCCCGCTTGCCGAACTTGCCGAAGCCCGAGAGATCGCGGCGGATCTGGGTCGGGTTGATGTGGGTGTACTCCGAGAGCTCCTGCGAGGAGATCGTCTCCCGGCCCATCTTCCGGGCCTGGATGAGCACCTGCAGGTAGCGGGAGAGGCGGGCGGCGACGCCCAGCGAAAGCCGCTCCCCTTCGACGGGAAAGCCCTCCGGCACCTCGTAGTCCTCGATCACCTCGACCATGCCCCCACAGTATCGAGCATGTTCCTAAGCGCCGCCCGATCGAGCACCAGCTCGGAGACCACCTTTCCGTCGACCTCCACAACCGGGATCCGCTCGAGGTGGCGCCGCAGCAGCAGCTCGTCGCTCTCGATGTCGATCTCGTGCAGGTCGAAGCGGTAGCCCTCCCCGTGCAGGGCGACGATCGCCGCGATCGCCTCCTCGCAGAGGTGGCAACCGGGCCGCGAGTAGACGACGACGTCGGTCAATGCGGCACCGCCGCGGCCCGTTCACCGGTCGCGAAGGCGTCGTAGCCGAGGTAGTCGGGATAGGGGACCGCCGGCGCGAAGCGGGCGGCGGAACCGATCATCGCCGCGTTGTCGGTGCAGAGGGCGATCGGCACCAGCTTCAGACGGACGCCGCGCTCCTCGCAGAGCTCGGCCACCGCCTCGCGCAGGGGGCCGTTGGCGGCGACCCCACCGCCCAGCGCGACCGCCTCCCAGGGGCCGCGTTTCAGCGCCCGCTTCAGCTTCGCGGTCAGCTGGCCGACGGCGGCGGCCTGGAAGGAGGCCGCGAGGTCGGCGCGGCGCTCGGCGACCCCCTCGGGGCCGAGGTCGCGGCAGATGTAGACAAGCGCCGTCTTCAGGCCGCTGAAGCTGAAGTCCAGGCCGGGGTCGCGGGACATCGCGACCGGCATCTCGAAGGCCTCCGGGTAGCCTCGCTCGGCCTCGCGCTGGATCGCCGGGCCGCCGGGATAGCCGAGCCCGAGCAGGCGGGCGGACTTGTCGAAAGCCTCCCCGGCGGCGTCGTCGAGCGTCTGGCCGAGGAGCTCGTAGCCGGCGTGGCCCTCGACCCCGGCGAGCAGGGTGTGGCCGCCGCTGGCGATCAGGCAGAGGAAGGGCGGCTCC
>DASVWP010000196.1:0-11725 GCA_036393155.1 Solirubrobacterales bacterium
AGGAGGCGCTCTGGATGGCCGCGGCGACGGTCGAGAGCGCCTGAGGCCCCCGTCCCTCTCTAATCAAGGATTCACGAACGGGGTTGCGGGGGTGATCTAGACTCATCTCCAGGTCTGATGCCCGCTCTGCTTGCAAGAGACCGGTTCTCGGGGCTCGACGTCGGAGCCGACGAGCGACTTGCCCGCAGCGAGCTGCGGCGGCAGATCGGCCACCTCGAGCACCAGCTGGCCGGCCTGCTCGGCGAGGCTTTCGGGCGGGTGGAGATCGACTACCGGGTCGCGGCGCTGGCCGGTGCCGGCAGGGTCCTCGGCCTGGGCGATCTCGAGCGGCTGCGCGACGAGCTCGCCGACCGCGTCGCCGAGGCGCGCCGCACGCTGCGGCGGCGAGCCGAGGTCGAGGCCGCCAACCGGCAGCTGCTGAAGGAAATGGTGGCGGCGCCCCAGGACTTCAAGTGGGTCAAGGTGACGCGACACGAAGTCGGCGAGCCGGGCTGCGGCGCCTGGCACTCGCGGCCGCTGCTCGGCCCGATCGGGATGTTGATGGGCTGGTGGCGGGTCAAGGTCTCATCCGGATGCCCGTTAGCCGGGCGGCTTGCGGCCGTTGAGCGCCAAGCGCAGGGGAAAGCGGAGGAAGCGTCCCGTCGCGACGGCGGCGAGCGCGGCGAGCCCTGAGGCGGGGACGGCGAGCGCCGCCAAGCCCGCCGCGAAGCAGGCACGCCGGGTCGACGGCCCCGACCAGCGCCCGCCGGCGCCGTGGGGGAGCTTCCCGTTGGCCGAGCTGGTGATCCTCGCCGGGATCGTCTGCCTCCTGGTCGGCGTCGTCGGCGGCCACGAAATGACGATCGGCATCGGCGTCGTCCTCGCCGGGCTGGGCGGCATGGAGGTGGCGATCCGCGAGCACTTCGCCGGCTACCGCTCGCACTCGACGCTGCTGGCCGGCTTCGCGTTCGTCCTCACCACCGGCCTCGTCTACTACGTCGGCCACACGATCCTCGCGGTGGCGCTGGGCGTGGGGGCGGTCGTCTTCGCGATCGCCTTCTACCTGGCCCGCCGCGCATTCCAGCGCGCTTCCGGAGGCCTCAGCTTCCGGATCGGCGGAATGCGCGGCTAGCCCGGCGGGGTGGCGGAGGCCTCCTAGGCCGCGATCGGGTCGCGGGGGGAGGCGGAGCGGGAGGCGAGCTCGGCGGAGAGCAGCATCCGCTGGCGGGGAGTCAGGGTGCCGAGCTGCTTGTTCTCGTTCAGCGAGAGGGGCATCAGGAACTTGCGGGCGCGGGTGCGGCCCCAGCGGCGCTGGCTGGTCAGGAGCTCGGAGATCGTCATGCTCTCCGTCTCCCAGGGGCAGTCGCGGACGACTTCTGAGGCTTCGACGTCTCCCCGCGCTATCGCGCGCTTCAGCTCGGCACGGGCCAGCCGCACCAGGTTCGCGCGTTCGAGCGCTCGCATGTGCTGCGGTGCATCCACCTCCACCGAAGATGCGATCGTCGTTGCGGGTGCCATCGAGACAGCGTCCACTTGGACTCCTCCCTTCAAGGAATCGATTAACTGGGTGGTCTTCTCGCCGGCGACCGTGCGGCAGATGCCGCTGTTGACCGGACTGAGTTTCTCTTGTCCGGACGCCCCGCCCGGGCCGTCCGCCGAGGACGAGAAGCTATGTCGCGAGGGTGCCGCGCGTCAACCCGACTTGGACGCAAGGGACGCCGGGTCGGTCGCTAAGAGCAACATTTTCAGGCACGGAACAGAAGGGTCCCGAATCAGACAAGCCTGAAACTACCCACGACGGGGGATGTCAAGATCCGGTTATCCGGCCATTAGGAGCGCGGAAGGTCGGGGAAGTCCCCGATCACCCGCTCGATCGTCGCCAGCGCCGAGTCGAGATGGTCGCGCTCGTGGGTCGCCATCAGGCTGGTCCGCAGCAGCGCGCCGCCGGGCGGGACCGCCGGATGGATCGCCACGTTGGTGTAGACGCCGGCGTCGAAGAGGGCCTTCCACAGCAGCACCGCCTGCCAGTCGTCGCCGACCATCACCGGGACGACGGGGGTGGTGGCGACGGTGCCGTCGGGCAGCGTGCCCGGCTCGACGACCGCCAGCCCGAGGCCGCGCAGCCCCTCACGCAGGTACTCGGAGTTGGCGAGCAGCCGCTCGAACAGCTGGGGGCCGTCGCTGCGGATCACCCGCAGGGCGGCCAGCGCGGCGCCGACCGCCGCCGGGACCGCCGAGGCGCTGAAGACGAAGGAGCGCGAGGAGACGCGCAGGTACTCGATCACGTCGGCCGGGCCGGCGATGAAGCCGCCGCAGGAGGCGAGGCTCTTGGAGAAGGTCCCCATCCGCAGGTCGACCTGGTCCTCGAGCCCGAACAGCTCGCTGGCGCCGGCCCCGCGGGCGCCGAGGACGCCGGCCCCATGGGCCTCGTCGACCATCAGGCGGGCGCCGTGGGCCCGGCAGAGCTCGACGATCCGCGGCAGGTCGCAGACGTCGCCCTCCATCGAGAAGACGCCGTCGACGACGACCAGCACGCCGCCGCCGTCCTCGGCCGCCCGCCGCAGCATCTTCTCCAGCTTGTCCATCCGGTTGTGGCGGAAGGGCCGCAGCTTGGCGCCGGAGAGGCGGCAGCCGTCGAGGATCGAGGCGTGGTCGCCGGAATCGCAGATCACCGTGTCGCCGGGGCCGAGGATCGTGCCGATGCAGCCGACGTTCGACTGGTAGCCGGTGGTGAAGACGATCGCGTCCTCCTCGCGCATCCACTCGGCCAGCTCGCGCTCGAGCTCGAGGTGCAGGGGCGTGGTGCCGTTGAGTAGACGGGACCCGGTAACCCCGGTGCCGTAGGTCTCGAGGGCCTCGCGAGCACCGTTCTTGACCCGCTCGTCGCCGGTCAGCCCCAGGTAGTTGTTGGAGCCGAGCATGATCGTCTCCCGGCCCTCCATCTGGACCACCGGCCCGGCCTGGGAGGTGAGAAGGCGGAAGTAGGGGAGGAGGTCGTGCTCCTTCGCGGCTTCGAGCTGCTCCAGCCGGTCGTGGCTGCGGGCCTTCTCGAAGACGTCGACGGGAGCCTTCGCGGTCTCGCTCATCGCCCGAAAGTGTAGGTTGCCGCCCACATGGCAAGCGTGGAGATCAGGCCGGTCCGGGGTCGAGCGGACCTGAAGCGGTTCGTCGACCTGCCTTTCCGGCTGCACGCCGGCACTCCCTGGGTGCCGCCGCTGAAGCTCGAGCGCAAGCTCTTCCTCAACCGCAAGCTGAACCCCTACTTCAAGCACGGCGAGGCCGAGTACTTCCTCGCCCTGCGCGGCGGCCGGGTCGTCGGCCGCGTCAGCGCGCAGGTCGACCGCGCCTTCAACGAGTTCCACGACAGCCGCTGGGGGATGTTCGGCTTCCTCGAGCTGGAGGACGATCCCGAGATCCTGGCGGCGCTGCTGGGCGCGGCCGAGCAGTGGCTGCGGGAGCGCGGCTGCGAGCGGATGGTCGGGCCGATGGACTTCTCGATGAACGAGGAGAGCGGGGTGCTGATCGAGGGCTTCGAGCTGCAGCCGCTGATCCGCCAGCCCTGGCACCCGCCCTACTACCAGCGGCTCTGCGAGGAGGCTGGGCTGAGCAAGGCGATGGACCTCTACTCGTGGTCGCTGGACGTCAGCGACCGCAAGGACATGCTGCCGATCCTCTTCCAGCTCGACCAGGCCGCGCGCGACGAGCACGGCGTGGAGATCCGCCGCATGTCGCGGCGGCACCTGCGCAAGGAGATGGACCGCTTCGCCGAGATCTACAACGCCGCCTGGGCGCAGAACTGGGGCTTCGTCCCCTACTCGAAGGAGGACCTCGACGCCTACACCATGGACATGCACCTGGCCTTCGCGCGGGACTGGTTCATGGTCGCCGAAAAGGACGGCGAGACGATCGCGGTGGCGATCACGCTGCCGGACCTCAACCAGGTGCTGAAGAAGATGAAGGGACGCCTGCTGCCGCTCGGCTGGTGGTACTTCCTCAACCGCAACCGGATCTGCGACCGGGTCCGCGTCGGCTTCCTCGGCGTCAAGCCCGAGCACCAGCACACCGGCGTCGCCGCCTCGCTCTACGTCGAGCACTTCAACACCGCCGAACGGGCCAACCAGGACCACGGCGAGGCGGGGTGGATCCTCGAGACGAACGAGGCGATGAACCGGGGGCTCGAAGCGATGAGCGGGGAGATCGTCAAGAAGTACCGGGTGTACGAGCGGGTGCTGGAGGAGTAGGTCGGCGGTGGGCCGGGAGGGTCCGGTGACCCTCCTCACTCGCCTACCTGGCTGGATCGCCTACCGCCGTCCGAGATTGTTTGCGGGCCAGCGGCGCAAAACGTTCGGAGGGTCACCGGACCCTCCCGGCACCCCGTCCCGTCCCACGGCGTCCACCGAGCCGCAGCTGCGAACGCTCGAGCGCATGGTCGACCACCCCAGCCTAAAAAGAGCTTGGGTGGTGCTTCGAGCGCCTGGGTGGGGAGCCGGGGGACACTCCGAACGTTTTGCGCCGCTGGCCCGGAGCGGATCTCGGTAGGCAGGTGGCGATACAGCCAGGTAGGCGAGTGAGGAGTGTCCCCCGGCTCCCCTTCCAACCTCATCGAGCAACGACGTGTCGCCGCTGCCTCCCGATTCCCGCAACTACCGCCGTTTCCATAACCCCCGCACCGACCCGACCTCGCCCCTCGCTAGAGTCGCCTCGGTGAGCGAGCTGGACGTAGAGGGCGAGGTTCTGGCCGAGGAAGACGCCGAGCCGCGCGAGGGAACGAACCCGGTTCGTCCCCTGCCGTTGCCCTACGAGGAGGGTGGGCTGCCGGTCCTGCGCGGCGAGGTGCGGACCGCGGCGATTGCCGCCGCGGGCGGGGTGCTGGCCGGCGCCGCCACGGTGGCGGCGGTGCGGGCGGTGAGCGCCGCCGGCTCGCGCAGCCGTTCGCCGCGACGGTTCGGCACGCGTCGCCGCGACCGGCAGAAGATCGTCGCCAGCCGCTCCTTCCTGGTCGACGTCCACCTCCTGGGCCACTGAGCGCCAGGCTGGAAGTCGAGTTCCGGCCCCCCTCTCCGTTCGAGATGCCGCGGGGCAGCGCCGACGGCACGGTGCGGGCCTGGGGTGGGGTGGCGCGCCGGCTCCTGCACGTGGAGGACCGCCCGGTCCTCGTCCGCGCCTGGCAGACCGCGGCCGACCGCGTGGTGGTCCGGGCCGAGGCGCTGGACCCGGCGACCGTCGTCCTGCCGGTCGGCGGGGGCGGCGAGCGGCCGGCCGGTCGCGAGGAGCTGGGGGTGGCGATCGAGCGGATGCGCTTCGCGCTCGGCGTCGACGAGGACCTTTCCGAGTTTCACCGGCGCTTCCGCCGCGACCCGCTGCTCGGGCCGCTGATCCGGCGCCTGCCGCGCTTCCGCCCCCGGCGCCAGCCGTGGCCCTGGGAGGCGCTGGCCTGGGCGCTCGTCGGGCAGCTGATCGAGGCCGACCGGGCGGCGCGGATCCAGCGGCGCCTGGTCGGGCGCTGGGGCCCGCGGCTGGGCGAGGGGAGGGGGGCGATGCGCGACGCCCCCTCCGCGGCGACGATCGCCGGCCGGGCGCCGGCGGAAATCGAGTCGATGGACCTGGCGGGCGGCCGGGCGGTGGCGCTGCGGCGGGTCGCCCGCGAGGTCGCCGCCGGCCGTTGCCGGCTGGACTCCGCGGCGGCCGAGCGGCGGCTGCTGGCGATCCCCCAGATCGGGCCGTGGACGGTCCAGTGCCTCGGCTTCTTCGGTCGCGGCGACATGGACTCCCTGCCGGCCGGGGACCTCGGCTACATCAAGCTGGTCGGCCGGCTGGCCGGCCTGGGGCGGCGGGCGACGATCCCCGAGGTGGAAGAGTTCTACGCGCCTTATGAGCCCTGGCGGGGGCTGGTCGGCTACCTGACCCTGGCCGGCCTGCACCGGACCATCGCCGCCGGGCCGCCGCTGCGGCGTGCCGCCTGACCTCTCAGGCCTGCAGGTCGAGCGCCTTCGGCGCGGCGACGCCGTAGGCGCGGGCGGCGCGGCGGCCGCGCGAGACGTGGTCGAGCTCGGTGCGGGCGGCGAGCAGGGCCGATCCGAGCTGGTCCTGCAGGCGCTGCTGAGCAGCCGCCGCCCGTTCCAGCGCGGGGCGGGCCGAGGCGGGCGGGCGGTGGTGCAGGGTCGCGGTGAGCTCGGAGCTGCGGGCGAAGATCTCGGCCAGGTCGTGGACCCGGTCCTGCTCGGCGAGCTCCAGCGCCGCCTCCGCGAGGTCCGCCAGCTCCTCGTAGGGGTCGGCGGCGGGGGCGCTCAAGCGAGGTCCCCCGCGGCCGCCGGGCGCGCGGTCTCGGCCACCTCGGCCCAGGCGCCGCGCAGCACCGCGAGCAGGCCGGCGACCCGCTCGACCGGCTCGGGGTCCTGGGCCAGCTGGGCTTCGGTCAGGGTCCGCTTGCTGAACAGGTAGATCGACTCCAGCCGCTCGGCGACCTCGCCGGCCTCGAAGTCGAGGGTCGCCAGCAGCTCGTCGAGGATCGCGTGGGCGCGGTGCAGCGGCTCGGTGGCGGCGCGGAGGTCGCCCTCGCGCAGGGCCGCCGCGGCGCGGCCGAGGAAGCGGCCGAGCCCGTCGTAGAGCATCACCACCAGGCGCTCCGGGGGAGCGGTGAGGATGCTGTTCTCCGTGTAGGCCCGAGAGGCCGCCGTGTAGCCGTTCATTCGTCCCAGGTGATCGGTCGCGGGGGTCCGGTCTTGAGGAGAGCTCCCTTAGGGGAGGCTTTCCACCTGGCTCTTCAACCAGGCCGATTCGGACTGGCTCTTGGAGAGGGCCGCTTCCAGCGCGGCGAACTGCAGGTGCAGCCGTTCTTCGCGCTGTTCGAGGCGGGTCAGCAGGGCGGTCATCTGTTCGCTCAGCTGCTTGGTTTCGGTGCTGACCGATTCCAGCCGGCTCGCCATCGTGCCGCCGGGGGCGATCGTCGGTTCGAGGGTTTTTTCGAACGAGACGGCGAATTCTTCGGCGACTTTGCGCGTCGTCAGCGGTTCGGTCTGCAGCGCCGTCTGCAGCTTCGATTCTTCGAACACGAGGTGCCCGATCACCGAGTCGGAGCTGGCGCTGACGTTGGCGCTCGGCGCCCCGGTGCTGACCCCCAGCGTCGAGAGGCCGGCTTCGGAGACGAACTCGCGCATCTGCGAGAGCAGGTCGTTGAGTTGGCTGTCGCCGAACAGAACCCCCTTGTTGGCTTCCGCCTGGGAGGAGGGATTGGTGACTTTGGTTTCGGTCAGCTTGCCGCGGATCGCGTCGACGGTGGCGTTGTAGGCGGTGACGAAGGCCTTCAGTTTCGAGGCGATGGCTTCCTGGTTCGGCGCGGGGTTGCCGACCGTGACGGTGACCGGTGCGGTGGTCACCGCATTCAGGGTCAGTTCGAGCCCCGGGATCGCTTCGGTGAGGATGTTGGAAGACGAGGTGCCGGCGACGCCGTCGACGCTGTAGGAGGCGTCGAGCCCGGCCTTCAGCTTCGACGCTTCTTCGACGATCCCGGCGCCGCTGGCGGAGATCGTGTTGGCGGCACCGGTTTTACGGCTGGAGAGCACCAGCTGGCCGCCCGAGGCGACCGCGTAGACGCCGGTTTCCGCCTTGCCGTTGATCGCCGAGACCGCGTCCGCGAGGGTGGCCCCGGGGCCGAGTTCGACCGTCGTCCCGTTGATCGTCAGCGAGGAGGCTTCGGCGCTTTCGGTGAAGGTGAAGGTCCGCTGCTCGGCGCGGGCGAGCTGGCTCACTTCCAGCTGGTAGCCCCCGGGGCCGGTGCCGGAGACGAGGCGGGCCGAGACCGCGTTGGAGTTGCTGGACTGAACCGACTGGACTTCGCCCCAGATCGAGACCGAGCGCAGGTCGCCGGCCGCGTTGGAGAGTGCCTGCAGCTTGGTTTCGATTTCCCGCAGGGCGTCGCCGCGAGCTTTCGCCTGGCCCTGGCGGCGTTCCAGGCGCGATTTCGGCACCCGTTCGATTTCCATCAGTTTGGCGATGATGGATTCGGTGTCCAGGCCGGAGAGGCCGCCGATCGAGACCGTGGCCATCAGCGCACCGCCTTTCCGGTCGCGAAGTCGAAGACCTCGCCGGGCCCGACGCGGCGCATGACCTTGCCCTCGGCGTCGCGCAGTTCGATCCGCAGCTCGCCGGTATGCGGGTCGTGGTCGAAGTGCAGCCGCCGGCCCTGTTCCTGCAGGCGGTCGGCGCTGCGCAGCGCGGCCTGGACCTCGGCCCGCACCTCCGGCGGCGGCCCCGCCTCGGTCGCGGCCTCGAAGTGGTCGGCAAACGACGACTCGCTCGGCGGTCTGGGGTCGGGCACCGCGGATAGTGGCCGCTCTGCCCTTCCCGTGCCTCCCACGGTTGGAAATCCGACGCTCATAGGCTTTCTCCGTTCCTCCTGGAATTCGGCTCCGTCCTTGGATGTCCGCTTCCGCCATTGCTGCCGGCGGGCGGCCTGGCCCCGGTAATCGGCCGCCTCAACAGGAACTTGAGAGAATTTCTCGTGCTTTTTGGGTAAGAAGCTCGGCGTCCTCGTCGAGCCCCCGAGCCTGGGCCACCCGGGCGAGGCCGGTCAGCGCCTCGGCGTCGGCCCCGTGGTGCTCGCAGGCGGCGATCCATTCGTCGGCCGCGGATTCGAGGAAGCCGCGTCGCAGGTAGATCTCGGCCAGCGTCTGGTGCCGTTCGCGGGGCGGGACCCCGGCGGCCTCGAGTGCCGGCAGCAGCCCTTCGAATGCCTCGAAGGCCTCGATTCGCAGCAGCGCCTCCAGCATCGTCGGCAGGATCGCGGCGCAGGCCGGGTCCAGGCGGGGGAACTCCGCCGCGCCGTCCGCCTCGGCCCAGGCCTGGAACATCGCGATCTCGGTGGCGTCGAGGGAGCGACGGGCGGCCCGCCGGCAGGGCTCGGCCAGCGGTTCGCCGGCGAGCACCCGGGAGAACAGCTCGCTGCGTGCGGCGGCGGCGGCGCAACCGGCGTCCTCGGCCACCGCGGCGGCGCTCGCCGCGGCGGCGGCGAACTCGCGCTGGGAGAGCAGCGATTCGGCCAGCGCGAGCTGCGCGTAGCCGTTGCCCGGCTGGGCCTCGGTCACCGCCCGGTAGAGCGGCTCGGCGGCCTGCGGCAGGCCCGCCTCGTAGAGCGCGGTGGCGGTCATGAAGTGGACGGAGGGCGTCATCTCGCTGACTCCCTGCTCGATCGCCGCCACGACCTCCTCCGCCTCGGCGCCCCGGCGCAGCATCGCCTGGGCCAGCGGCAGCACGCCGCCGAGGTAGCCGGGGTGCTCGGCCAGGCAGCGCCGCAGCAACCGCTCGGCGGCGGCGAAGTCGCCGCGCTCGGACTCCAGCTCGGCCAGCTCGACCAGGGCGAGGAAGCTGCCGCAGCCGACGGTGGGCGAGTAGCGGCTGGGCGCGTCGCCGCGCCGCAGGCACTCCTCCAGCAGCTCCCGCGCCCGCTCGGCCTCGCCGCCGGCCCGCGCCAGGCGGGCCTGCTCCAGCACCAGGTCGGTCAGGTCCTCGAACAGCTCCAGGCCCTCGGCCGCGCGGCGCGCGGCGTCCTCGTGGCGGCCGGTCACCCGCAGGCTCTTGACGAGGCGGACGCTGAGCGAGGGGACGTAGGGCCGGTCGGCCCGCTCGGGATCCGCGGCGAGCAGCTCCCAGGCGCGCTCGAACTGCTGGCGGGCCGGGTCCGCGTCGCCGGCGGCGGCGAGCTCGGAGCCGAGGTTGAAGCAGAGGAAGGCGCTCTCGCCCGACTCCAGCAGCTGGCGGCGCAGCAGCTCGATGTTGCGGCGGGACTTCTCGCGCGTGTCGCGCACCACGCCGAGGTAGCCGTAGTGGTCGATCCGCACCCGCGTCGGCTCGATCCGCTCCGGCTGCCCGGCCGGCAGGCGGTGGGCGACCTGCTCGTGGACCCGGCCCTCGAACCGGTACTCGGGCCGGTTGCGGAAGATCCGCAGCGCGTTGTGGGTGACGGCGGTGCCGTCGCCGAGCTCGCCGGTGTGGTGGGTCTCGACCAGGTAGAAGGCCTCGCGCCAGGTTCGCCCGGTCAGCTCGCGCAGCAGCGGCGCGTCCTCGGCGACCAGGACCTCGTCGGCGTCCAGGAAGAGGATCCAGTCGCCGCTCGCCGCCTCGAAGCTGACGTTGCGGGCCTCGGCGAAGGAACCGGTCCACTCGTGCTCGACCACCCTGGCCCCGAAGGAGCGGGCGATCTCGACCGTCGCGTCGCTGGAGCCGGTGTCGACGACGACGATCTCGTCGACCGCGTCGCGTGCCGCGGCCAGCGAGCGCGGCAGCATCTCGGCCTCGTCCTTGACGATCATGCAGAGGCTCAGCGTCAGGCCGGAGGCCGGCCGGGCGGCGGCCGCCGCCTCGCGGGCGGCGCGCTCCTGCTCGGGCAGTCGGGCGGCGATCCGGGCCGGCAGCTGGGGCCGCGGCCCGCCGCGGCGGCGCTCGATCTCCGCCAGGTTCGACTCGACGTGGGGCAGCTGGGGATCGAGCCGGCGGGCGGCCCGGAAGAGCTCGCCGGCCGCCTCCAGGGAGCCCAGCTCATACAGAGCGACGCCGGCGTAGTTCAGCAGCAGTGGCTCGCTCGCCTCTTCGGCAAGGCCGGCCAGGGCCTCGTCGGCGACTCCGGCGAAGAGCGCCGGCAGGTCGCGGGCCGGGGCGGTCGCGGCGCGGGCCAGGCCCGCCTCGATCGCGTCGCGGCGGGCGCGGTAGCGGCGCAGGGGATGGGCGGGAGCGCGGTCGGGAGCCGAGTCGGCGAGTCGGAGTGCCATCGCCCCGGCTGATCGGCCGCAACCGGCGCGGCCGGAGCAATTGGACGCACGTTCGACAGCCCGACCGGGCAAATACCTCAATCCGGCGATTCAGGCATCTCCCGAACGCGCCGAGACCAGCCCGGACACCGGAAGGGAGATGGTCCGATGCAGACGTCCGAGCGAATCGACGACGCGGCAGCAATCTGGCAGCGCTATAAGGAGACCGGGAGTCGCGAGCTGCGCGACAAGCTGGTCCTGGCCTACGTGCCGCTGGTCCGGCACATCGTCTACCGCAAGGCGCGCGAGCTGCCCGCCTGGTGCGAGGTCGACGATCTGATCTCCAGCGGCATCGAGGGCCTGATCGGGGCGCTCGACCGTTACGACCCCTCCAAGGGGGCGCCGCTCGAGCAGTTCGTCTGGACCCGGATCCAGGGGGCCGTGCTCGACACCCTGCGCAAGCTCGACTGGGCGCCGCGCTCGCTGCGGCGCTGGGAGCGCGACCTCGACCGCGCCCGCGACGGCTTCGTCGCCGCGACCGGGCGCCAGCCGACCCAGAGCGAGCTGGCGGCGGCGCTGGGGATCGACGACTCCGAGCTGCGCGACCGGATCCGCGACCTCGCCTCCACCGACCTCGCCTCGCTCGACAGCCTCACCGCCTCCGAGGAGGACGGCAACGTGGCGATCATCGAGACGATCCGCTCCACCGACGAGGAGACCGACCCCGAGCGCGAGGCGACCAGGACGATCGCCAAGGAGCGCTTCCGCCGCGCCTTCTCCCACCTCTCCGAGCGCGAGCGCCGGGTGGCGGTGATGCTCTACACGCAGGAGCGCACGCTGAGCGAGATCGGCGAGGAGATCGGCGTCTCCGAGAGCCGGGTTTGCCAGATTCACGGGGAACTGAAGACGCGGCTGCGGTCCTCGCTGCGGCGGGACTCGCAGCTGTACAGCGCCACGGCTTAGTTCAGGAGTGGGGTGTGGTGGGGGGAGGGGTCGGGTGACCC
>DASVWP010000197.1:0-8649 GCA_036393155.1 Solirubrobacterales bacterium
GCCGGCGAACACTTTCAGCATCACCTCGTCGCGCAGCTGCGGCGGCGCGGCCGTGGGCTCGGCGGCCCAGGCGGCCAGCGCCTCCCGCCCGGCGTCGGTGACCGCGTAGCTGCGGCGCCGGCGCCCGCCCTCCTCCTGGCGGGCCGAGAGGTAGCCGGCGGCGGCCAGGCGCGCGGGCTCCTCGTAGGCGGTGGTGTGCGGCACGGGCCAGAAGTTCTCAATCGAGCTCTCGAGTTTCCCCTTGATCTCGTAGGAGGTCATCTCGCCGAACTCCTGCAGCAGGGCGAGGAGGGCGTAGGAGGTCCCGGTGAGGCGGATCGGCTTGCTTTTCATGATTCGGGTCGTATAGTACGGGTCGTACGGTGAACCAAACGGACGGGAGGCCCCTTATGGCAACCACCGACTCCAGCCCTCGCATCATCGCCGACCGAGCGGATTACGACGCGGTGGTGGTCGGCGCCAGCCTGGCCGGCTGCACGACCGCGATCCTGCTCGCCCGGCAAGGCGTCCGCGTCGCCCTGGTCGAGAAGAGCCCCGACCCGGATTCCTTCAAGCGGATCTGCTCGCACTTCATCCAGGCCTCGGCGGTGCCGACCCTGGAACGCCTCGGCCTGCTCGATCCGATCCTCGCCGCGGGCGGGCTGCGCTCGCGCTTTCGCATGTGGACCCGCTGGGGCTGGGTCACGCCCCACGACGACGCCGCGCAGGCGGTCAACCTGCGTCGCTCGCTGCTCGACCCGCTGGTCCGCAACTCCGCGGCGCAGACCCCGGGCGTCGACCTGGCCCTCGGCCATCGCGCCGTCGGCCTGCTGCGCGACGGCGACGCGGTCGCCGGCGTCGTGACCCGCGACCCGGCCGGTGGGGAGTCGAGGCTGCGGGCCAAGCTCGTGGTCGGCGCCGACGGCCGGGACTCCAAGCTCGCCGAGCTGGCGGGGGTGCCGGAAAGGGTCCTGCCGCACGGCCGCTTCGCCTATGGCGGCTACTTCGAGGGCGAGGCGCCGCGGCACGCGCCCGATGCCTCGGTGTGGATGCTCGACCCGAACTGGGGGGCCGCCTTCCCCACCGACAACGGCCTCACCTTCTACGCGGCGATGCCGACCAAGGACCGGCTGGCGGAGTTCAAGCGCGACCCGGGCGGCGCCCTGGTCGCCTTCCTCGACGGCATGCCCGAAGCGCCGCCGATCCGCTCGGGGCGTCCCGTCGAACCGATCCTCGGCAAGGTCGAGATGCCCAACCGGGTGCGCCGGACGACCGCGCCGGGCCTGGCCCTGGTCGGCGACGCCGCGCTGGCGCTCGATCCGCTGTTCGGGATCGGCTGCGGCTGGGCCCTGCAGTCGGGGGAATGGCTGGCCGACAGCGTCGTCCCGGCGCTGCACGGCGAGGAGCCGCTGGCGCGTGGCCTGCGACGTTACGGCCGGGCGCACAAACGCCACCTCTCCGGGCACGCCCGGATGATCAACGACTACGCGACGGGCCGGAAGATGAACCGGGGCGAGCGGGCGATCTTCGCCGCCGCGGCGCGCGACCGGAAGGTGGCGCAGACGTTCGACAGGTTCGGCTCCCGGCAGATCGGCCCGGCGCGGATGCTGACCACCGCGCTGCCGCGCGCGGTCGTCGTCAACCTTCGCCACAACCGGGCCGACCAGGCGGCGAGTCAGCCGCCGCGGACCGGCGAACCGGCGGCCCTGTGATGAGCACGATCGCCGTCGAGCGCCGCCGGCTCCAGGCCGGCGGGACCGCCACGCGGCTGCTCGAAGCCGGGCCGGCGGAGGCCGAGGAGGCGGTCGTCTTCGTCCACGGCAACCCCGGCTCGGCCGACGACTGGGAGGCGCTGATCGGCGCTGCTGCAGGCAGCGGGGCACGGGCGCTGGCCTTCGACCTGCCCGACTTCGGCGAGACCGCGGCGCCGGCCGGGTTCCAGCACGACGTCCCCGGCTACGCGACCTTCCTCGGCCAGGCCCTGGAGGCGCTCGGGGCGCGGCGGGCCCACCTCGTCCTGCACGACTTCGGCGGCCCGATCGGGCTGGTCTGGACGGCGATGAACCCCGAGGCGCTGGCCAGCATCACCCTGATCGACACCGGCGTCCTCCCCGGCTACCGCTGGCACCGACTGGCGCGGATCTGGCGCACGCCGGGCCTCGGCGAGCTGTTCCAGGCGACCGCCACCCGCGGCGCCTTCCGGCGCCTGGTCGGCCGCGGCGAGCCGCGTGGGCTGCCGCGCGAGTTCCTCGACGGGATGTACGACCACTACGACCGGCGGACCAGGCGGGCGGTGCTGAAGCTCTACCGCGCCACCGACGACCCGGGCTCGCTGGCGACCGAGTACACGGCGCTGATGCGGCCGCGCGACGTGCCGGCGCTGGTGATCTGGGGCGAGCACGACGCCTACCTCCCGACCTCCTTCGCGGCCCGCCAGCGCGAGCCGTTCCCCTCCGCCGAGGTCCACGTCCTGCCCTCGAGCGGACACTGGCCCCACGCCGACGCCCCCGACACCGTGGCCCGCCTGCTCGCCGAGTTCGTCGCCCGCGTCAAATCCGCCTAGCGGTGTCACTTCGCCGCCTTCCCGTTCGTCTCATGGGTATGACAACCTGCGAAACGATGGGGGGAAAGCTCGATGACTGACGCCGCGCGCGCCCGCGACCGCCGCTGGATCGCCCTGGCTCTGCTCTGCGTGGCCCAGTTCGTGGTCGTGCTAGACGCCTCAATCGTCAACGTCGCCCTGCCGACGATCGGCGAAGCGCTCCACTTCAGCGAGAGCAACCTGCCCTGGGTGGTCAACGCCTACGTGCTGACTTTCGGCGGCTTCCTGCTGCTCGGCGGGCGGCTGGCCGACCTGCTCGGGCGGCGCCGGGTGTTCATGTTCGGCCTGGTGCTCTTCGCGCTGGCCTCGCTGGCCGGCGGCCTGGCGGGCAGCTCCGGGCAGCTGATCGCCGCCCGGGCGGTGCAGGGCCTCGGGGCCGCGATCCTCTCCCCCGCCGCGCTCTCGATCGTCGCCACCACCTTCCGCGACGGCGCCGAGCGCAACAAAGCGCTCGGGGTCTGGGGCGCGGTGGCGGGCTCGGGCGGCGCCGCCGGCGTGCTGCTCGGCGGCGTCCTCACCGAAGGCCTGGGCTGGGAATGGGTGCTCTGGGTGAACGTCCCGATCGGCATCGCCGCGGCGGCGATCGCCCCGACCCTGATCGCCGAGAGCCGCGAGGAAAGCGCCAGCCGCCACTTCGACGTCGCCGGCGCGGTGACGATCACGCTCGGCCTCTCGGCCCTGGTCTTCGGCCTCCTGGACGCCGAAGAAGCGGGCTGGGGCTCGGCGCAGACGATCCTCACCTTCGTCGCCTCGGCGCTGCTGCTCGCCGCCTTCGTGGCCGTGGAGCGGCGCTCCCGGGCGCCGCTGGTGCCGTTCTCGATCTTCCGCGTGCGGACGATCACCGGCGCCAACGTGGTCGGCATCCTGATCGGCGCCTCGCTGTTCTCGATGTTCTTCTTCATCTCGCTCTACATGCAGCAGGTCCTCGGCTACAGCCCGATCCACGCCGGCCTCTCCTACCTGCCGCTGGCGGTTTCGATCATGGTCTCCGCCGGCCTCGCCTCGGCCCTGGTGACCAAGATCGGCTTCAAGCCGATCCTCGCCACCGGCATGGCGCTGATCGCGATCGGCCTCGTCTGGTTCTCCCAGATCTCCGTCCACGGCAGCTTCCTCGCCGACATCCTCGGCCCCTCGCTGTTCGCCGCCGTCGGACTCGGCTTCTCCTTCGTGCCGGTGACGATCGCCGCCGTCTCGGGGATCGAAGACCGCGAGCAGGGCCTGGCCAGCGGCCTGATCAACACCTCCCAGCAGGTCGGCGGCGCGCTCGGCCTGGCGATCCTCGCTGCGGTCGCCAACTCGATCATCGGCACCGCCCACGACCCCTCCACCCTGGTCGAAGGCTTCCAGTCCGCCTTCCTCGCCGGCGCCGGCTTCGCCGTCCTCGGCCTCCTCGCCACCCTGCTCCTGGTTCGCACCAGCGACAGCCGCGCCCACGTGGCCCTCGGGGCCGAGCCGGCCCTGGAGAGCGAATAGTCCGAAGCGCGAGGCGGACGCGCCCTGCATTCGCCCCCGCATGGGTGGTAAATGCAGGGCGGGTGCTTCCGCGGGCCCTCAGCCGGCGGGGCGGCGGTGGACTTCGGTGGCGCTGGCCTGGTCGCGGGGGCGGACGACGATCGAGTCGACGTTGACGTGCGGGGGCTGGGCGACGGCCCAGCGGATGCACTCGGCGACGTCAGCGCCGCTGAGGGGCGTCATCCCCTCGTAGACGCGAGCGGCCGCGTCCTCATCGCCGAGGCGGACGAGGGAAAACTCGGTCTCCACCATCCCGGGGAGGATCTCGGTCACCCGCACCGGCTCGCCGAGCAGCTCCAGCCGCAGGGTGCGGACGGCCGCGCGCTGGGCGTGCTTGGCGGCCGTGTAGCCGGCGCCGCCGCGGTAGACCTCGAAGGCGGCGATGCTGGTGACGGCGAGGACGTGGCCGTCGCCGGACTCGAGCAGACGCGACAGCAGCGCCCGGGTCATCCGCATCGTCCCCAGGACGTTGGAGTCATACATCCGCCGCCAGTTCTCCTCGTCGGCCTCGGCCAGCGGCTCCAGGCCGAGCGCCCCGCCGGCGTTGTTGACGAGGACGTCGCACCCACCCGCCCGGGCCGCGAACTCGGCCACCGAGTCGGGGTCGGCGACGTCGAGCGCGATCGCCTCCCCGCCGACCTCCTCGGCCAGCGCCTGCAGCCGGTCCAGCCGGCGCGCGCCGAGCACGGTGCGGAACCCCTCCGCCGCCAGCGCCCGCGCGGTCGCCGCGCCGATTCCGCTGGAAGCGCCCGTGATCACCGCCGTGCGTGCCATCGGCGCAACCCTAGAGGGTCGGTCTCGCCTCCCAGGGGACGATGCCCCAACGTCGAATCAGTCGCGGTGAGCTCTGCCCGGGCACAGAAGGGGCCGCCGGTCTACGCGCCGGGGATGGACGCCCGCAGCACGCGGGTGGCGGAAGCCCTCAACACGCCGATGCTGATCGCCGCGGCGCTGACGCTGCCCTCGGTGGCGATCGGCGAGTCGCACCCGGGGGGCTGGCTGGAGACGGTCGCGGTCGCCCTCAACTGGACGATCTGGGTCGCCTTCCTGGTCGAGCTGGTGGTGATGCTCGCGGTCGTGCCCGAACGGGGGAGGTGGCTGCGCGACAACCCGCTCGACGTGGTGATCGTCGTCCTCACGCCGCCGATCCTCCCGCCGGGCCTGCAGGGGCTGCGCGTCCTGCGGCTGCTGCGGCTGATCCGGCTCCTGCGCCTGGCCCAGCTCTCGCGCGAGGTCTTCTCGCTCGAGGGGCTGCGCTACGCGCTGCTGCTCGCGGTGCTGACGGTCGTCGGCGGCGGCGCGGTCTTCAACGCCTTCGAGAAGCACAACCAGCACCTCACCTTCTGGGACGGGATCTACTGGGCGATCGCGACGATGACCACGCTCGGCTCCAACATCTACCCGACGACGACCGGCGGCCAGATCGTCTCCACGGTGATCCTGATCGTCGGCATCGGCTTCGTCGCCCTGCTCACCGGCGCCGTCGCCCAGCGCTTCCTGGCCCCCGAAATCGCCGTCGTCGAGGAGGAGCTGGAAGAAGAGAAGCTGACCGCCGAGGCGGTCGCCCTGCGCGAACTGCGCAGCCTCCAGGAACAGCTGCAGCAGCTGCAGGTCGCCGTCGAGCGGATGGTCGAGCAGCGCGGCGGCTGAGTCGCCCCCGGCTACCCGGCCTTCGCCTGCTCCTCGGCGATCTTCGACTCCAGCTCCCTCATCACTTCGGGGTCTTTCAGCGTCGTCACGTCGCCCAGCGCCCGTCCCTCGGCGATGTCCCGCAGGAGCCGTCGCATGATCTTCCCCGAGCGCGTCTTCGGCAGGTCTTCGGCCCAGATGATCCGTTTGGGCCGGGCGAATTTGCCGATCCGCTCGGCGACCGTGCCGCGGATCTCCTCGACCAGGGCGTCGGAGTGCTCGGTGCCGCCGCGCAGGGTGACGAAGGCGCAGATCGCCTGCCCGGTGTCCTCATCGTTCTGGCCGATCACCGCGGCCTCGGCGACCTTCTCGTGGGCGACGATCGCCGACTCGACCTCGGCGGTCGAGAGCCGATGGCCGGAGACGTTGACCACGTCGTCGATCCGCCCGATCACCCAGAAGTAGCCGTCGGAGTCGCGCCGGGCGGCGTCGCCGACCAGGTAGCGCTCCGTGCCGAAGCGCGAGAAGTAGGTTTCGACGAAGCGGTCGTCCTCTTTGTAGAGGCCGCGCAGCATCGAGGGCCACGGCCGTTCGAGCATCAGCAGGCCCTGGCCTTCCTCGACGGGCTCGCCTTCTGACTCGTCGACCACCTCGGCCGAGATTCCGGGGAACGGCGTCGTCGCCGAGCCGGGCTTGGTCGCGGTGATCCCGGGCAGCGGGGTGATCATGATCGCCCCGGTCTCGGTCTGCCACCAGGTGTCGACGATCGGACAGCGTTCGCCCCCGATCACCTTGTGGTACCAGAGCCAGGCCTTGGGGTTGATCGGCTCGCCGACCGAGCCGAGCAGGCGCAGGCTGGAGAGGTCGAACTTCTCCGGGATCTCCGCACCCCACTTGATGAAGGTGCGGATCGCCGTCGGCGCCGCGTAGAGGATCGTCGCCCTGTAGTCCTGGATCAGCTCCCACCAGATGCCCTGATGGGGGTAGTCAGGCGCCCCCTCCCACATCACGCTGGTCGCCCCGTTTGCGAGCGGGCCGTAGACGATGTAGGAGTGGCCGGTGACCCAGCCGACGTCGGCCGCGCACCAGTAGACGTCGGTCTCGGGCTTGAGGTCGAAGACGTAGCGGTGGGTCGTCGTCACCCCGGTCATGTAGCCGCCGGTGGTGTGCAGGATCCCCTTCGGCTTCGCGGTGGAGCCGGAGGTGTAGAGGATGTAGAGCGGGTGCTCGGCCTCCATCGGCTCAGCCGGGCACTCGGGGTCGGCCGCCTCCATCACCTCGTCGTAGAAGACGTCGCGCCCCTCGGTCATCGGGCACTCGATGCCGGTGTGGCGCACGACGACGATCTTCTCCAGCGAGGAGAGGCTGCTCATCTGCTCGTCCACCCCGGGCTTGATCGGCGCCGTCTTGCCTTTGCGGCGGGCGCCGTCGACGGTGACGAGCGCCTTGGCCTCGGAGAACTCCATCCGCTCGCGCACCGATTCGGCCGAGAAACCGCCGAAGACGACGTTGTGGGGGGCGCCGATGCGGGCGCAGGCCAGCATCGCCACCACCACCTCGGGGATCATCGGCAGGTAGATCCCGACCACGTCGCCCTTCCCCACGCCCATGTCCTTGAGCGCGTTGGCGAAGCGCTGGACGTCGCGGTGCAGCTCGGCGTAGGTGATGTCCCTGGTCTCCCCCTCCTCCCCGCGCCAGTGGTAGGCGACCCGGTCGCCCCGGCCCGCCTCGACGTGTCGGTCGAGGCACTGGGCCGAGGCGTTCAGGCGTCCATCCGCAAACCACTTGTAGAAGGGAGGGTTGGAGTCGTCGAGGGCCTGGGTCGGCTCGACGTCCCAGTCGAGCAGCTCCTTGGCCCGGGCCAGCCACCAGCCCTCGGGGTCGGCGGCCGCTTCCTCGTAGACCTTCGGGTCGCTCCAGCTGGCGCGCTCGCGGAACTCCGCCGGGGGCTCGAAGCGCTCGATCTCCAGCATCGCCTCCAGCTGGCGCTCGATGTCGGTCTCCGTCGCTGGTTCCTGACGAGTAGCCATCTTTTTCCCTCTCCTTGGTCAGCGCTCGAGCGGCTTGACCGGCAGCACCGTCCGCTTGAACGTCGAGTTCGTAACCGCTGCGAAGGATGCATACCAGGCCGCGACCGCGGTGGCCAGACCGATCCAGCCGCCGACTTCGACCGTGCTCGCGCTTTCGCTCGCTTCCCCGATCCCGAGGATGAGGTAGGTCGCCGCCAGGAGCAGGAACACCGTCGCGATCGCCACCGTGGTGCGCAGCGAGGCGACGAACATGTAGGTGGTGAAGATGCCCCAGGCGATCAGGTAGAGGCCGATCGCCGCGGCCGCGTGTTCTTCGGGGATGTCTTTGGCGAAGAACGTCACCAGCGCCCAGAACGAGATCCAGAAGGCCCCGTAGGAGGTGAAGGCGACGGCCCCGAAGGTGTTGCCGGTGCGGAACTCCCACATCCCGGCGAGGAACTGGGCGAGCCCGCCGTAGGCGAGTGCCACCCCCAGCACCACCGGCTCACCGGCTTTGTTGATCAGGCCGGCGTTGAACATGCTGAGGACGAAGGTCGTCAGCGCGAAGCCCGCGAGCCCGAGCGGGCCGGGATCGGCCGGGGTCCATCCCCGCACGCGATCTTCGGCCGCCGGTTCCCGCTGCGGTGGCGACTCTCTCCTCGGGACAGATACGCTCTCCATGGGTGTCTCCTTCCCTCGGGATTCCGGCATCCGAGTACCCACTTCGTTGCACCTGCAACCAAGGTGAAAGCGCTTTCAGGAGCTGCGCAGAAGGCGCCCGAAGGGACCCGCGGGAGCCCTACAGAGCGAAGATCACGCTGCAGAGGACACCGGCGACGATGCAGTAGACGCCGAACGGCGTCAGCCGGTTGCTCTGGAAGAAGCGGAGCAGGAACTTGACCGCGAAGTAGGTGGTGA
>DASVWP010000198.1:0-17505 GCA_036393155.1 Solirubrobacterales bacterium
AGAGCTCGCGACCGCCTCCTTGGGGCGGCCTGGGGACGAGCGGGGCGAGGACGCAGGGAGCCCGAATAGCAGCGCTATTTGGGCGACCGAGGACAAAGCATCCGCGAAGTCATCCAGGCTGCCCCAAGTTGCTCCGGGTCACGTCCCCTCCCACCCGGGGCATAACGGCGCCGCGCCCCCTGCCGCGGCCGGCGAAGCTGCCAATGGCGCTCGCCGGCTGCGGGCGGCGCCGATTGCTCGCAGGGCCGCCGCCGAGCACGGGATCGCGCTGGAGACGATCGCCGGCAGCGGGCCGGCGGGCCGGATCACGCTCGGCGACGTCGAGCGGGCGGTGCGCGAGCGGGTCGCCGAGCAGCCGAGCGTCGCCCCGGCCGCGAAGGCGGACGGCGCGGCCGGCACTCCGACGCCCGGCGGCGGCCGCCTGGAGCCGCTGAGCGCGACCCGGCAGGCGATCGCCCGCCGGCTCACCGAGAGCCAGCTCGTCCCCTCCTACCAGCTGGGCCGCGACGTCGACGCCGGCTGGCTGCTGGCCGAGAAGCGCCGCCTCACCGACGCCGGCCCGGCCAAGGTCGGGGTCGTCGACCTGCTGCTGCAGGCGCTGGCCGAGACCCTCGCCCGCCACCCGCAGCTCGCCGCCTCCTTCGTCCCCGGCGCCGACGGCGAGCCGCCGCGGCTGCGCCACCCCGACTCGATCGATCTCGGGCTCGCGGTCGCCACCGAGCGCGGACTGCTGGTCCCGGTCCTGCGCGCCGTGCACGAGAAGCCCCTCGCCGAGCTGGTCCTCGAACGCGCCCGGCTGGTCGAGACGACGCGCGCCGGCCGCCTCGGCCTGGCCGAGATGAGCGGCTCGGTCGCCACCCTCTCCAGCCTCGGCACCTTCGGCGTCGACCGCTTCACCGCGATGCTCAACCCGGGCGAGAGCTCGATCCTCGCGGTCGGCCGCGCGGTAGAGCGGGCGGTGCCGCGCGACCGCGGGTTCGCCGTCGTGCCGACGCTCGCCCTCACCTTCACCTTCGACCACCGGGTCGTCGACGGCGCCACCGGCGCCGCCGCGCTGGCCGAGCTCGCCGACCTCCTGGAGGGAGGGATGACGTGGCGGCCGTGAGCGGCGCCGCCCTCGTCGTCGGCGGGGCCTCCGGCATCGGCCGCGCCTGCGCCGACGCCCTGCTGGCCGCCGGCTGGCCGACCGTCGTCGCCGACCTCAAGCCCGACCCCGGCGACCCGGGCGCCCTCGCGGTCGACGTCCGCGACGCCGAGGCGGTCGCCGCCGCGGTCGCCACCGCCGCCGAGCGCCATGGCGCGCTGGGCACCGTCGTCTTCGCCGCCGGCACCGCCCGCGTCACCCCGCTCCTCGAGATCGAGCCGCGCGAATGGGAGCTGGTGCTCGGGGTCAACCTGACCGGCGCTTTCAACGTCCTGCGCGCCGCGGGCCCGCAACTCGGGGAGGGCGGCTCCTTCACCGCGATCTCCTCGATCGACTCCGCCGCCCCGGTCGCCGGCCTCGGCCACTACTGCGCCAGCAAGGCCGGCCTCGAGGCCCTGGTCCGCTCCGCCGCCCTGGAGCTCGGCCCGCGCGGCATCCGCGCCAACGCGGTCCTGCCCGGCCTGGTCCGCACGCCGCTGATGGAGCCGATGCTCGCCCGCCCCGGCGTCGCCGAGGCCTTCGTCGCCCAGACCCCGCTGCGCGGGATCGCCGAGGGCGCCGAGGTCGGCGACGTCGTCGCCTTCCTCGCCTCGCCCGCCGCGCGCTGGATCACCGGCGCCTCGATCCCGGTCGACGGCGGCATGGCGATGACCGAGCACCCCCACCTTCTCGAGCCAACCACCACCGAATCGACTTCTCACTAGCCCCCCAAGCAGGAAGTTAGGAAAGGAAACACGCCACCAATGCCAACCGAGCAGAAGACCCGACCCGCGGGGATCACCGAAGAGCGCAGCGAGCAGCTGCTGCGGGAGATCGTCGGCATCCGCAGCGTCGTCGGCGAGGACACCACCGCCCACCTCTGGCTCTCCGAGCGCCTGCGGGAGATCGGGATGACCGTCGAGACCTACGCGGTCGAGGGGCGCAAGGTGCCGCTCGTGCTCGGCGTGATCGAGGGCGAGGGCGACGGCCCGGGAGTCCTCTTCGACGCCCATTTCGACACCGTCTTCGCGGTCCCCTCGGACTGGTCCCGCGACCCCTGGGGCGCCCAGGTCGAGGACGGCGTCCTCTACGGCCGCGGCGCGGTCGACAGCAAGGGCTCCCTGGTCTCCTTCCTGATGGCGGCCGAGGCCGTGGTCAAGTCCGGCCAGGCGCGCAGCGGCCCCATCTACTTCATGTCCGACTCCGACGGCGAGGACAGCTTCCGCGGCGCCACGCTGATGGACGACCTCGGCGTGATCCCGCGGGTCGGCACGATCTGGTCGGCCGAGGCGACCAGCAACCAGCGGATCGAGATCGCCTACCCCGGCATCTCGACCTGGAAGATCACCGCGGTCGGCAAGACCGCCCACCCGACCGAGCCCGAGCAGGGGATCAACGCGGTGACCAAGATGGCGAAGCTGGTCGAGGCGGTCGACCAGGGGCGGCTGGAGCTGCCGGCCGGCGACTCGCAGTGGTTCGAGCCGCGGGTCACGACCAACGCGATCCGCACTATGCCCGGCGGCGGCTGGGCGATCCCGGCCCGCTGCGACGTCGTCCTCTCGGTCCTCTCGCCCCCCGGCTCGACGCTGACCGAAACCCGTGACGCGATCGACGCCTTCCTGCGGATTCTGGAGCGTGAGGACGGCGAGGTCCGCTTCGAGCGCAAGATCCTGCCGATGGGCGCCGGCCGGCTCTGGCTGCGCCCCGGTGAAACCAACCCCGAGCACCCGGGGGTGAAGGCCCTGCAGGCCGCGGTCGCCGAGCTCGGCAAGAGCGAGCCGGTGATCAACAAGTTCAACGGCGGCTGGGTCGACGCGGTCGAGCTGATGCGGACCGGGGAGGACGGCTTCGGCTCTCCGGCGGCGATCACCTTCGGCCCCGGCGACTTCGAACTCGCCCACACCGTCGACGAGCACATCGCGATCGCCGACGTCACCGAAGCGGCGGAGATCCTCGCGATGGCGACCATGGAGCTGCTGCGTTGAGCGCGGAAAGGAAGGCGACGATGTCCGACGGCCACATGCAACGCGCGTTCGAGGCGTTCTCGCGGCTCACCCCCGCGATCGCCACGGTCAACTCGATCGACGACCTGCTGACCCTGGTCGCCCGCCAGGCGGCCGGCGCGGTCGGGGTCGACCGTTGCAGCGTCTACCTGCGCGAGGACCGGCAGAACCTCTTCCGCGGCTGCGCCGGCTGTTCCGGCGGGGCCGAGATCGGCGAGGAGATCAAACGCTGGATCGCCGGCATCCCCGCCGACGGCCTGACCCGCGAGCTGCTGGAGACCCGGCGGCCGGTGATCGTCGCCAACGCGCGCCAGGACCAGCGGATGATCAAGGCGACGGTCCGCCACTGGAAGATCCGCTCGATCATGGAGGTGCCGATGATCTTCAACGAGGAGATCGTCGGCCTGCTGCTGCTCGACGACGTCGACGCCCAGCACTCCTTCAGCGACGAGGACGCCGAGCTCGCCCGCGCCTTCGCCAACCTCGCCGCGGTCGCGGTGGCCCAGACCCGCCAGCGCCTGGAGCTGCACTCAAAGCTCGACGTCGCGGGCCGCCAGCTGCACGCCCTGCGGCGGGCCAGCGCGGTCGACGAGGCGCTGGCCGAACTGGTGCTGGAAGGGCACTCGCTGGGCGAGCTGACCCGCAGCCTCGCCGAGCTGCTCGGCAAGCCCTGCGCGCTGTTCCTCCCCGACGGCACGCGGCAGGCCGCCGCCCAGCCCGACGGGGCCGCCGACGGCGCTCTGCCGCGGCTGCTGGAGCCGGAGGTCTCGGCGCACCCCGACGTCCGCCAGGCGTTCGCCGCCAACGACGGCAACCGCGCCTTCGTCGTCGGCCCGATCCCCAGCGCCGGCGTCCTGCACCGCCACCTGGTGGCGCCGGTCACCCTCGCCGAGGAGGTCTGGGGGCACCTGGTGGTGATGGAGCACAAGGCCCGCTTCAACGGCGGCGACCTGGTCGCCGTGCGCCGCGCGGCGACCCTGATCGCCCTCCAGGTCAGCGCCGAGCGCAAGGCCGTGGAGGCCGAATGGGACTCGGGCTCCTCTCTGGCCGCCGAGCTGCTCGGCGGCTCGGACAGCTCGATGGCCCGCCGCCGCGCCGACCGGCTCGGCGTCGACCTGGACTCGCGCCGCGTGGCGATGGTGATCGGCTCCCGCTCGGGGCTGGAGGAGGACGCGCCGGACTTCCGCGCCGTCGCCGCCGCCTTCCGCGAGCAGGCGCCGGAGTTCACAGCCCACGTGACCGCGATCGGCGGCGCCGTCGCGGCGCTGGTCGAGGTCCCCGACAGCGACGACTCGGAGACCTTCACGCACGAGAACCGCGAGGTGTTCGAGGCGGTCCGCGGGGCCCTGCGGCCCTCCGGCCACCTGATCGCCGGCGTCTCCACCGTGCGCGGCGGCCGCGAGGGCGCCCGCAACGCGCACCGCGAGGCGCGGCAGGTGGTGGAGTGCATCCGCCGCTTCTCGCCGCCGGACGGGCCGCAGCTGTTCACCGCCGACGAACTCGGGGTCGGCAGCCTGCTGCTCTCCAGCTCCGACGGGGAGGCGGTCGCCGCCTTCGCCGAGGAGACGGTGGGCGAGCTGGTCCGCGAGCACTCGAAAGCCGACCTGCTGACGACGCTCTGCTCGTTCTTCGACAACATGGGCTCGATCCGCGGCAGCGCCGCCGCGCTCGGCGTCCACGAGAACACGATCCGCTACCGCCTCTCGCGGATCGAGGAGCTGACCGGCCTGGCGGTGATGCACGACCCCGACGCCCAGCTGCGGGCGCGGCTCTCGCTGCTGGTCCTGCTGCTGCAGGGCCGCCTGCCGGCCGGGCTGCGCACCCCGACGGCCCCGCTGGCGCCGCTCGCCGCCCACGAGCTGGAGATGGTCTAGCCCGGCCGCGCAGGAGGAAGACCAGACCCCTTTGGGGGAATCCCGACGCCCCCGCGGGCAGGCCGTCCCGCGGGGCGCGGGGCGCTCGTATAGTCGCGAAGTGTCTGGCGTACACCTGCTGGGAGTCGGAGCGACGTCTTTCTCACGCCGTCGCGGCGAGGCCCGGCCGCTGGCCCGCGAGGCGATCGCCGCCGCCCTCGCCGACGCCGGCCTCACCGCCCGCGCGGTCGACGGGATCGCGATCGCGGCCGCCGACGCCGGCTTCGAGGCCGGCTGCCTGGAGGCGCTGGGGGCGCCGAAACGGAGCTTCCTCTGCCGCTGCGGCCTCGGCGCCAACGCCCTGCACGCGGCCTGGAAGGCGATCTCCGCCGGAGCCGCCGACGTCGTCCTCTGCGTCGGCCACGACTCGGTGGAGGGCGGGGAGGGGGGCCTCTCGGTCGAGTCGCTGGCCGCCGCGGCCCGGCTCTACATGCGGCGCTCCGGCGCCACCGAGGAGGACCTGGCGCTGGTCGCCGCGAAGAACCGCGCCCACGGCGCCGCCAACCCGCACGCCCTGCTGCGCGAGTCGGTCGAGGCGGCCGAGGTGCTGGCGAGCGAGCTGCTGGCCTGGCCGCTGCGGCGGCTGATGCTCGCCCCGCCGGTCGAGGGGGCGACCGCGGTGGTGCTCGGCGGTCGCGAGGTCGGCCGGCGCAGCGGCCCGCGGGTGCCGCGGCTGCGCGCCTCGGTGCTGGTCGACGACGCCTCGCGCGAGGGCGGGGCTCCCGCCAGCGCCGCCCGCCTCGGCTACTTCTCCGCCGAGCTCGGGCCCGAGGACGTCGACGTGGCCGAGGTCGAGGACCCCACCCCGGTCGAGGAGCTGGCCGCCTACGAGGCGCTGGAGTTCGCCCCCGCCGGCAGCGGCCCCGAGCTGGCGCAGAGCGGCTTCACCGCCGTCGGCGGCGTGCTCCCGGTCAACCCCAGCGGCGGCTCCCTCGCCCAGGGCCGCGTCCAGGGCAGCGGCGCGATCCGCCAGCTGATCGAGCTCTCCCTGCAGCTGCGCGACCGCGCCGGCAGCCGCCAGGTCCCCGGCGCCCGCGTCGCCCTCGGCCTCGGCGGCGGCTGGACCTCCTGCGCCAGCGTCGCCACGGTCACCATCCTCAGCACCTGAGGGCGCTCGGAACGCGCTCTATATATATAGAGAGAGACCACCGCCGAGGCAGAGGAGAGGGGTTGAGATGTCAGAGCGGCGGGCCGATACTCGGACCAGATGACCATCTCGACCTATACCGGTAAGGTACCCAAACGATGGCGGTAGAGATCGGAGGAAACGGCAAGGGTGTTTCCCTCACGGGGGAGGACGCCTCGCGCTTTGTCGACGAACTCAGGTGCCCGTCGGATGACCCCCGACGGCTCGAGCACCTTCGTCGGGCGGATGAGGCTCCCGAGCGCTCCCGTTTCCCCGAGCCGATCAGTGAGCTTCCCCGCGGCGACGAGTAGTTGGCGCCGCAATTGCGCCGCTTGGCGCTGCCTATCGACTCCGAGCTGAGTCGCGTCATCGAGGCTTTCGATTGCGTAGGCGAGTCGAACGCGGGCGATCCGGTTGCCGAAAACGTTCGCGGCTTCCTGGCTGACGGCCGCTACGCACAGGGTCTCCGCCACGGCCTGAGCGCCACCTACATCCTTTTGGACTTGGACCGCGAGCCGCTGCTCGTTGGCTATGCCACCCTCACCCTCGATTCCGTACGACTGACCAATTCGGAGAAGAAGCGGATGCAGGACGTCGAATTCTCAGACTTCGGAGCGCTCCGGATCCAGATGATCGGGATCGACCACAGCCATCAATGTCAGGGCCACGGCTCCGAGCTGCTCCGCCGGATCACGGGTCTGGCCCGGAAGCTCTCCGAGGATGTCGCGGTCCGGTATCTGTTGGCCGACGCGAATGTTCGGAAGGTCGACTGGTACGAACGCGCTGGCTTTGTTCAGAACAAGGCCCGCAGGGAGCGCAGGCGCATCGATCCCGAGCGGAGTGTGTCGATGCGCCTCGACCTCCTCGATTCACTTCGAGGCAGTGATGGTGTCCAGAGCCCCGTTGAACAGGTGGGGGTCGAGGGCTAGGAATAACGCCTGCCCGCACCCACGCCGCCCGGTAAGTGCGGAGCAGTTGCGGCCTCACTTCCTGTGACCTGCACAAAGTCGCTCTCGAAACCGGGCTTTAATCCGCCGCGCGGGTGCGAAGCTGGCGGCGATGGACACGCTGAAGACCGAAGTCGCGAGCCTGCCCGAACTGCTGCGCGTCCGCGCCGGGGAGATCGGCGGCGAGCGCTTCGTCCGCGACGCCCACCGGGAATGGACCTACGAGGAGTTCGCCGGCCGGGTGGCCGAGGTCGCCGCCGGCCTGCGCGAGCTCGGGGTCGAGCCCGGCGACGTGGTCGGCGTGATCCTCCCCAACACCCCCCACTACCTCGAGGTCTGGTGGGCGATCCTCTGGCTCGGCGCCACCTTCAACCCGGTCAACCCGGCGCTGACGGCGCGCGAGGCGGTCGGGATCCTCGCCGACTCCGGCGCCTCGGTCGTCGTCTGTACCCCCGAGGCCGCCGCCGGGCTGCAGGAGCACCGCGACGAGCTGCCGGCGCTGCGCGAGGTCCTCGACGCCGAGGGCGGCGACCCGGTGGCGCCGCTGCGCGGCCGCGGCAGCGTCGCCGACCCGGCGACGATCGAGGGCGGCCAGATCGCCTCCTTCGTCTACACCTCCGGCACCACCGGCCGGCCCAAGGGGGCGATGCTCTCCCACCGCAACCTGCTCTTCAACGCCTGGCAGCTCGGCGAGCCGCTGCCGGTCGACCGCCGCGACACGATGGGCATGGTCCTGCCGCTGTTCCACGTCAACGCCCAGCTGGTGACGACGGTGATCCCGATGTTCCTCGGCGCCCAGGTGGCGATGTGGGAGCGCTTCAGCGCCTCGCAGTTCTGGAGCGAGGTCGCGCGCTTCGAACCGGTCACCTTCTCCTCGGTCCCGACGATGCTGGCGGCGCTGCTGCACGCGCCCGGCGCCGACGACGCCGAGACCAACACCCTGCGCTTCGTGATCTGCGGCGCCGCGCCGCTCAGCCCCGCCCTCTTCCGCCGCTTCGAGGAGAAGTTCGGGCTGCGGATCATGGAGGGCTACGGGCTCACCGAGGGCACCTGCTGCTCGACCATCAACCCCTTCTTCGGCCCCCGCAAGATCGGCTCGATCGGCCTGCCGACCCGCGGCCAGGAGGTCGAGATCAAGGACCCCGACGGCAACCCGGTCCCCGACGGCACCCCGGGCGAAGTCTGCGTCCGCGGCGAGAACGTGATGGCCGGCTACCACGAGCGCCCCGACGCCAACGCCGAGACCCTGCGCGAGGGCTGGCTGCACACCGGCGACGTCGGCTACCGCGACTCCGACGGCTACTTCTTCCTCGTCGACCGGACCAAGGACATGATCATCCGCGGCGGCGAGAACATCTACCCGCGCGAGATCGAGGACGTCCTGCTCGAGCACGACAACGTCAAGGAGGCGGCGGTGGTCGGCCGCCCCGACGAAGTCCGCGGCGAGGAGGTCCACGCCGTGGTCGCGCTGATCGAGGGCTCCGACGTCGAGGCTCTGGAGGCCCACTGCCGCGAGCGCCTCGCCCCCTTCAAGGTCCCCACCACCTGGGAGGTGGTGGAGGAGCTGCCGAAGACTTCGACCGGAAAGATCGACAAGAAGCCGCTGCGGGCGAAGCTCGCTGAGGCGGCCAGCTAGACGGCCGGCGGGACCGGTCGTCAGGAGAGGAGACGCGTTGGGACTGCTTGACGACAAGGGGATCCTGATCACCGGCGGGGCCAGCGGCATCGGCCGCGCGACCGCCGAGGAGGCGGTGGCCGAGGGCGCGCGCGTGGTCCTCGCCGACGTCAACGACGACCAGGGCGAGGAGGTCGCCGCCGAGCTCGGGGACGCTGCCTCCTACCTGCACTGCGACGTCACCGACGAGGCCTCGGTCGAGGCCTCGGTGGCCGGCGCGGTCGAGCGGCTCGGCCGCCTCGACGGCTCCTTCAACTGCGCCGGCATCCTCGCCGCGCTCGGCAACGCCGGCGAAGTGCCGCTGGAGGAATGGGAGAAGGTGATCGCCGTCGACCTCAACGGCGTCTTCCTCTGCACCAAGCACCAGCTGGCGCCGATGGCCGCCCAGGGCTCGGGCTCGATCCTCAACATGGCCTCGGCCGCCGGCCTGATCGGCTGGCCCGGCGCCTCCGCCTACGTCGCCGCCAAGCCCGGCGTCGTCGGCCTCTCCAAATCGGCGGCGCTGGAGTACGCCGCCTCCGGCGTCCGGGTCAACTCGATCTGCCCCTCCTACGTGCTCACGCCGATGGTCGAGAAGGACCTCTTCGAGGACGCCCTCGGCGGCGACGAGGAGCTGATCGCCGCCGCCCGCGCCAACCACCCGATCGGCCGCTTCGCCGAGCCGGCGGAGATCGCCGCCGCGGCCTGCTGGCTGCTCTCCGACAAGGCCTCCTTCGTCACCGGCTCGGCGATGAGCGTCGACGGCGGCTACACGACCCCCTAACGTCGTCCCGATGGCGGATCGCGACAGCTTTGAGCAGAGCCCCTACGAGCTGCCGCCCGGCTCGACCGAGGTCGTCCTGGTCCGCCACGGCGCCTCCGAGGCGGCGGTCGTCGGCGCCCGCTTCCCGCTGGTCGACGGCCACTCCGACCCGGCGCTCTCGGAGGTCGGCCGGCAGCAGGCGGAGACCGTCGCCGCCCGCCTCGCCGGCGAGGAGATCGGCGCGGTCTTCGTCACCACCCTGCGCCGCACCCACGAAACCGCGGCGCCGCTGCTCGCCGCCACGGGCCTGGAGCCGGTCGTCGTCCCGGAGCTGCGCGAGGTCTACCTCGGCGACTTCGAGGGCGGCGAGTACCGGATCCGCGCCGGCCGGGGGGACCCGGCGATCAGGCGCGTGTTCGAGAACGAAAGCTGGGCCGAGATCCCCAACGGCGAGCCGGCCGCGGAGTTCACCGCCCGCACCCGCGCCGGCGTCGAGCGGATCGTCGAGCGGGTCGGGCCCGACACCAGCGCCGTCGCCGTCGTCCACGGCGCGGTGATCGGCGAGCTCTGCCGCCAGGCCGCCGAGAGCCGCCCCTTCGCCTTCGTCCACTCCGACAACTGCTCGATCTCGCGGATCGTCGTCCACGGCAGCGGCCGCTGGCTGCTGCGCACGTTCAACGACGTCTCGCACCTCACCGTCAACACCGGCCCGGCGGGCTAGCCGCCGCCGCCCGGGCCCGCCCCTCAGGAGGACACGATGCCCGCATTCCTCGTTCACGGAAACCCCGACTCCTCCCACCTCTGGGACCGGGTCAAGAGCCACCTCGGCGGCTACGACGGCGAGGTCGTCGCGGCCGACCTGCCGGGCTTCGCCGAGCCCGCCCCCGAGGGCTTCCCCTGCACCAAGGAGGCCTACGTCGACTGGATCGTCGAGCGGCTGGAGGGGCTGGGCGGCGGCGTCGACCTGGTCGGCCACGACTGGGGCTCGCTGCTGGTCCAGCGGGTCGCCTCGGTCCGCCCCGACCTGCTGAGCAGCGTCGCCTGCGGCGGCGCCGCGGTCGACGTCGACTACCCCTGGCACCCGCTGGCCCAGGTCTGGCAGACCCCGGGCGAGGGCGAGAAGTACATGGCCGAGGAGCTGACCGACGAGTTCGGGATCGAGCACCTGGTCGAAAACGGGGTCCCGCGCGAGGACGCCGAGCGCAACATCTGGCTCAACGACTACGGCAAGGACACGATCCTCAAGCTCTACCGCTCGGCCGTCCACATCGGCGCCGAATGGCAGCCGGACCTGGAGAAGCTCGAGCTGCCGGCGATGGTGATCTGGGGCCGCACGGACCCCTACGTGCCGCTGGAGTTCGGCGAGCGCCTGGCCGCGCGGATGAAGGGCGAGCTGGTGGTCCTGGAGTGCGGCCACTGGTGGCCCTTCGAGCGCCCCGAGGAGACCGCCGAGGCCCTCCAGCGCCACTGGGCCGCCGCGGCCTGAGCGGGCTTGTGGATGCCACAACGTCCGCCTCGAAGCCCGGCCGAACCCATGAGAAAGTGAGCCGATGAGCGATCTCGACCTGCTTGCGCTGCACGGGCTGGCCGTCAAGAAGGCCGGCAGCCCCGAGGCCGTCGCCGTCGTGCTCGGAGCCGAGGAGGCGGAGGTCTCCGCCGCCCTGGACGACGCCGTCGCCGCCGGCCGCGCGGTCGGCGCCAAAGGCACCTTCATGGTCTCCCCGCCCGGCCGCGAGTGGCTGCAAGAGCAGTATCCAACCGTCTTCGCCGAGTTCCGCGCCAACCCGGAGGCCAGCGAGGCCTACGAGCGCTTCGAGCGGATCAACCGCGAGCTGCTCGCCCTCTTCACCGACTGGCAGATGATGCCCTCGGCCGGCGGCGAGCGGGTCCCCAACGACCACTCCGACTCCGACTACGACCACAGCGTGATCGACCGCCTCGGCGCCCAGCACGAGCGGGCCGAGAAGGTGCTCGAGCGCTTCGCGGCCCTGGAGCCCCGGCTCGGCGTCTACAGCCGGCGGCTCGACGATGCCTACGAAAAGGTCCTCGCCGGCGACCTCGACTGGGTCAGCGGCGCCCGCATCGACAGCTACCACACGGTCTGGTTCGAGCTGCACGAGGACCTGCTGCGGATGCTCGGCCGCGAACGCGAGGAGGCGCCATGACGGTTTGCGTGTCCGGCCGCGAACGCGAGGAGGCCCCGTGATCCGCCGCGGCGGAGGAGCGCGGTGACCGCGGTCGCCGACCGCATCGTCGTCCTCGACGGGGCCACGGTCCCGAGCCGCGAGATCGTCGGCAACAAGGGGCGCAGCATCGCCGAGATGCTCAGCCTCGGCCTGCCGGTCCCGCCCGCCCTCTGCCTGCCGATCGAGGAGTGCAAGCGCTTCCACGCCGCCGCCGGGGAGCTCGACGAGGAGGCCTGGAGCTCGGTCCTCAACGGCATCGCCGGGATCGAGGCCAAGCTCGACCGCCGCTTCGGCGACCCCGAGCGCCCGCTGCTCGTCTCGGTCCGCTCGGGCGCCGCGGTGAGCATGCCGGGGATGATGGACACCGTCCTCAACCTCGGGATCACCGACGAGGTCGAGGCCGGGATCGCCCGCCTCTCCGGCGACGAGCGCTTCGCCCGCTCCACCCACTGCCGCTTCGTCCACGAGTTCGGCCACACCGTGCTCGGCGCCGACCTCGACGAGCCGGCTGCCGACGCCACCCCGGCCGAGGTCCGCGAGGCGGTCCGCCGCGACACCGGGGAGGAGGTGCCGAGCCACCCCCACGACCAGCTGCGCGCGGTCATCCGCACCGTCTTCGAATCCTGGTCCTCGCGCCGCGCCAAGGCCTACCGCCGCCACTGGGGGATCTCCGAGGACGGCGGCACCGCGGTGATCGTCCAGGCGATGGTCTTCGGCAACCTCGGCGAGGACTCGGGCACCGGCGTCCTCTTCAGCCGCAACCCGCTCAGCGGCGACCGCGAGCCCTACGGCGAGTGGCTGGCCGGCGGCCAGGGCGAGGACGTGGTCAGCGGCACCCACGACCCCGCCCCGCTCAGCGCCCTCGCCCTGGAGATGCCTTCCGTCCACCAGCGCCTGCTCGAGGCCGCGCGCCTGCTGGAGCGCGAGAACGGCGACGTCCAGGACGTCGAGTTCACGGTCGAGCGCGGCGTCCTCTACCTGCTGCAGACCCGCTCGGCCAAGCGCTCGCCGCTGGCCGCCGTGCGCACCGCCGTCGACCTGGCGAGCGAGGGCGCGATCTCCCCCCGCGAGGCCCTCGGCCGGGTCAGCGTCGAGCAGCTCGCCAGCGTCCTGGCACCGCGCCTGGCCGACGAGGTCGCCGCCGCCGCCGAGGTCCTGGCGCGCGGCACCGCCGCCTGCCCCGGCGTCGCCGCCGGCGTCGCGGTCGGCGACTCCGACGCCGCCTGCGACTTCGAGGGCGACTCCGTCCTCGTCCGCCCGACGACCAGCCCCGAGGACGTCAGCGGGATGATCGCCGCCCGCGCCGTGGTCACCGAGAAGGGCGGCTCGACCTCGCACGCCGCCGTCGTCACCCGCGCCCTCGGCCGGCCCAGCGTGGTCGGCGTCGGCGAGGGGGTGAGCGCCGGCCTGGCCGGCCGCGAGCTGACCGTCGACGGCTCCGCCGGGGTCGTCTACGCGGGGCTGCTGCCGACCGAGGAGGTCGACCCGGCCGAGGTGCCGGGGCTGGAGAAGCTGCTTGGCTGGGCAAAGGAGCAGTGCCCGGTGGAGATCGTCGACGACGACCCCGACGCCGTCGACCTCGACGCCGACGGCGTCGCGTTGGACGAGGGGACGCCGGACCCCGAGGAGCTCGCCGCGCGGCTGCGCGGGGCGGGCGCCGCCCGGGGCTCGGTGCTCGCGACCGCGGAGGGGGCCCGCGCCGTGCTCGGCGCCGGGGTGCCGCGGGTCGTGAGGCTGCCGGGACAGCCGGCCGCGGCGCTCCTGCTGCGGCTGGCGCAGGAGTCGGCGCAAGTCGATGGGGATACCGAAGAGGAGAGTGAGAAGTGAGCGAGACTGTCGCGGCCGCGAGGCCGTATCCGGACAAGTGGCCGCGCGAGTCGGCGACGCCACTGGTCGAGCGCTACCACAGCGCCGTGCGCGCCCTGGCCGCCGAGAAGCTCGAGGCCAGCGGCAAGTCCTGGGAGGAGGCCGTCGAGGCCGGCGTCCTGATGCCGACCCGCGAGGAGCTGCAGAAGATCGAGGCCGACGTCCTCGCCGAGGGCTACAAGTTCGACGTCTCGGCGACGATCTCCCTCAAGGAGGAGCCGGACAAATACAAACCGCTGGCCGGGATCGCCGACAGCGGCGAGCAGGACAGCGACGAGCAGGGCCGCCCGATCGTCGGCACCGGCGACAACGTCTTCAAGGCGCCCGCCGACGTCACCGGCATCGCCCGCTACATCTCCGACGTCGACCGGGTGATGGAGATGCTGACCGGCGGTGTGCCGGAGAACACGGTGGCGATCATCGACGACTCCGGCGGCACCCTGACGGCGCCGATCCTCGGCGACTTCACCGCCGTCGTCTGCATGGGCGGCACGGTGCGCTCGCACCTCGGGATCCTCACCCGCGAGTACAACGTGCCCTGCCTGATGAACGCCGAGCTCGACGGGCTGGCCGACGGCGACGAGGTCACCGTCGAGTACTCCAAGCCCGCCGCCGACGCCTACGCCGACGCCGAGGCCGCGAGCGAGCACCGCGCGCGGATCATCAAGGTCTCCTAGGAGGATTCGATATGCCAGTGAAGCGCAGTTACGTGGACCTTCTGGAGACCAACAACTTCATCCAGAAGTGGGCCGACTCCTTCTACTTCCAGTGCACGACCCGCACCGTGCAGGAGTCGAAACTGTTCCCCGTCAATCCCTACATCGCGATGTCCTACTACAACGCCTGGTACCGCTACCCGGAGATCCTCCGCAAGGTGGACGCGGCGATGCCGGCGGAGGAGATCGGCGACCGGGCCCGCCAGGTCGGGACCTACGTCAACACGATCTCGATGGGCGTCGGGCCGCAGTTCTACCTCGGCGGCCGCCAGTGGCTGCTCGACATGGGGTTGCTGAAGCCGACCGACTGCGTCGAAGACCTGGTCGACGTGCTCGACTTCGCCCGCCGGCTGAACATGGCCTACCACCGCTCCGAGAACCACATCATGCCGAGCGACGGCAATCACAAAGACCAGATCCACACCGCCCGCCAGACCGAGTTCTTCGAAGACGGCGCGATCGGGATGACGCCCGGCGACAAGCTGCACACGGCGTTCACCCGCTTCATGGCGGCGATCTCGGCCTACGGGTTCCTCAGCCACTGCGAGTGCCGGCTCAGCTTCTGCAACAACGGTCCGTACAGGACCAGGGACGGCAACCAGATGCTGGTCCGCGACGCGGTCGACCTCTCCGAGTGCGACTACCCGTGGATGGACGGCGTCAGCGCCGGGATCGAGTTCAACAACCTGACGATCCCGGTGATCATGAAGGACACCGACTTCTACATGGTCGACGACTGGGGCTCCTTCGAGGCCAAACCGTCCTACGACAACAGCAACCTGGTGGCGGTCGGGCTGTACACCTCCGACTGGCTGTCGGACGGCTACATCCCCGTCCACATGGACAGCGCCTCCGAGCTGGCCGACTACTTCGACGACCAGCGAGAGAAGATGGAAGTCGCCACCGGCGAGATGTGGAAGATGATGGCCGGCTGGACGCGCGAGCAGATGATCGACGCGGGCCTGCTGGTCTACTTCGGCATCCTCAAGGACGTCGCCCATTTCGCCGGCGTCTACGAGCAGGACGACTGGTTCCTGGTCGACGAGCGCACGCAGCTGTTCCGGCCGCTGATGAACGACGAGTACGGTAACTCGGCGATCGCCGAGCTGGTCGGCCTGGTCTCGCTGACCTCGCAGGACCGCGGGCCGCACCGGATGGAGCGCTACTCACGCGAGAACACCGAGATGTGGACGACGATCCCCTACTCGGTCCTCAGCGACGATAACTGGACCGCGGGCGTCGGGCCGATCGGCCCGGGCAGCACCTCGCTGCCGGCGAAAACGGCCAAGTGGCGGACCACCCAGGGCGAACTGACCCAGGACGAGTGCAACGCGGCCGCCAGGGCCTTCCGCTCGGCCAAGTTCGACCTGCGCAACTACGACGACGACGTCTGGGTGAAGTTCAACCCGGACTCCGAGCAGGCCGCGACCCTGGCGGGATAGCGCCAGGGACCGGCGGCCCGGCGAGGGCGAGCCGATGTACGGAGCGAACCTCGCCGGGCTGCTCGACGGTCCGGCCCGCTGGGCGCCGGAGCGCCCGGCGGTCCTGCTCGGTGAGCGCCCGGTCCGCACCTGGGCGGCTCTGAGCGAGGCGGTGGCGCGGCGGGCCGGCGGCCTGCGCGAGCGCCACGGGATCGGCCCTGGCGACGCGGTCGCGATCTTCGCCTCCAACCACCCCGCCTATCTGGAGCTGCTGTTCTCGATCTGGCACGCGGGCGGCGTCGCGGTCCCGATCTCCAGCCGCCTGCACCCGCGCGAGGCCGCCGACGTCGTCGAGCGCGGCCACGCCCGGGTCTGCTTCGCGACCGAGGACACCGTGGCGGGGCTGGAGGGGGCGCTGCGGGAAGCGGCGGAGGAGGGCGCCTTCGCCGCCAACGGCACGGCCGCCGCCACCGGGGCACCGCCGCTCGTCGTCCTCGGCTCGCCGGAGGACGCGGCGCTGGAAGCCGCCGAGCCGGTAACGCCGGTGGCGCGCCGGTTCACCGACGACGCCTGGACCTTCTTCACCTCCGGCACCACCGGCAAGCCGAAGGGGGCGCGGCTCAGCCACGGCAACCTCTTCGCGATGTCCTCGGCCTACCTCGCCGACTCCGACGCCGTCGGCCCGCGCGACTCGATGATCCACGTCGCCGCCTTCAGCCACGCCTCCGGCCTGATGTCGCTGCCCTTCCTCTGCCGCGGCGCCGCCCAGGTCCTGCCGCCATCGCTGGGCTTCGACGCCGGCGAGCTGCTCGGCCTTCTCGCCGCCGGCGAGCGCTCCAGCTTCTTCGTCCCGCCGACCCTGCTGCGCCGGCTCGCCGCCCACCCCGGCGCCGGCGAGCTGGCCGAGGGGCGGATCGGGACGATCCTCGTCGGCGCCGCTCCCGTCCTGCCGGTCGACCTGCGCGACGGCGTCGCCGCCTTCGGGCCGGTGCTCTGGAACGGCTACGGCCAGGGCGAGTCGCCGTGCACGATCACCGCGAACGGGAAGCAGGCCATCGGCGACGCGGTCGCCGATGGCGATGACGCCTGCCTGCGCTCGGTCGGGGTCGCCCGGGTCGGGCTGACCGTGCGCGCGCTCGACGCCGAGGGCAACGAGGTGGCGCCGGGCGAGGTCGGCGAGGTCTGCGCCGACGGGCCGACCGTCATGGGCGGCTATCTCGACATGCCCGAGGCGAGCGCCGAGACCCTGCGCGGCGGCTGGCTGCACACCGGCGACCTCGGGTTCTTCGACGAGCGGGGCCGCCTCACCCTGGTCGACCGGGCCAAGGACGTGATCATCACCGGCGGCTACAACGTCTACCCCCGCGAGGTCGAGGACGTCCTCGACCTCGATCCCGCGGTCGCCGAGGTCGCCGTTGTCGGCGCCGCCGACCCGGAGTGGGGGGAGCGGATCGTCGCCTTCGTCGTCCCCGCCGCCGGCGCCGCGCTCGACGAGACCGCCCTCGACCGCCGCTGCCTGGAGGCGATCGCCCGCCACAAGCGCCCGAAGGAGTACCGCGCCGTCGCCGAGCTGCCGCGCAACGCCGCCGGCAAGGTGCTGAAGAAGGAGCTGCGGCGGCAGGCGGAGGCCGGCGGGGAGGACGAGCGTGCCGCCGGCTGAGTCGTCCCCCGCCTCGGGTACCACCCCCGCGTCCCTCCCGGCCAGCGTCGAGGTCCTCGACACCACCCTGCGCGACGGCCAGCAGTCCCTCTGGGGCATGCGCATGCAGGCCGGGATGGCCCTGCCC